>NZ_JBIWEF010000008.1:0-198198 GCF_044762405.1 Streptomyces sp. NPDC097107
CGCCCGGAATCCGCGACAGCCCAGCGGCGCGAAGAACTGCAATTGCTCATCGAGAAGGTCTTCGATATGTCCGACAGCACCTACGGGCACCGGCGCATCCAGGCCCAGCTGCACCGCTGGGGCGTGGCCGCAGGCGTGGAGCTGGTCCGCCGCCTCATGCGTGAACTGGGCCTGGTGCCCTGCCAGCCACGCCCGAAGAGGTACAACCTCACTCAGGCTGCGGCCGGCCAGGTGCCAGACCTCGTCGGCCGCGACTTCACCGCGGATGCGCCAGGCGAAAAGCTCGTCGGCGACATTACTTACATCGCGACTGGGGAAGGCTGGCTGTATCTCGCGACGGTCATCGACTGTTGCACGAAAGAAGTGATCGGCTACGCGATGGACGACCACTACCAGACTCCGCTGATATCCAGGGCGATCCGCAACGCATCACGGAACAGGAACCTCTCGGCCAGCGCGATATTTCACTCCGACCGCGGGAGTAACTACATGTCAGCCGAGTTCGGGAAGACGCTCGACCGGTTCGGGCTCCGCAGATCTTCCGGTCGCACCGGGATCTGTTTCGACAACGCCATGGCCGAATCATTCTTCGGCGCCCTGAAGAACGAGCGCGTATCAAGGGTGACTTACCTGACCCGTGAGGCCGCCCGGCAGGACATCACTCGCTACATCGAATTCTGGTACAATCGCAAACGCCTCCACTCGGCGGTGGGTTACCGCCCTCCGCGCGAAGTCCACGCCGAGTACGAGAAGTTGCGAATCGCCGCGTGAAATAGACGGTCAGAAGCCTGTCCGGAAACCGCGAGGCCCCTCATCATCCCCCTGCCTCCTACCATCTGGACACGACGATGCTGAACCAGCCAACTGACTCATCAAAGCGTCGGTTGACGCTATCCCTGGAGATAGGCGCTGCTGTGGTCTTGGCAGCCCTGGCCGTCACACTCGCGGCCCAACAGGACGTCGCCCTGGCTCTCCTCCTCGCAGTGGCCTGCGCCTCGTTTGCAACGGACGCAGTCCGACGGAGCCGAAAGAGCGGCGGTAGCTGACACTGCACGCTGACCGGGGCACCTGCCGTATCACAGGGTGCCCCGGTCAGCACCGTAGCAACCTGGTGGCGCACCGGGCTTCAGCAGGCTCGACAAACGTAGACGTCAGCCAACTGGTGCTAGAACCCCGCCGGTTCCGTATACACCCCCCACTCGTCCCGCAGCACGCCACAGATCTCCCCCAGCGTCGCCTCCGCGCGCACCGCGTCCAGCATCGGCTCGATCATGTTGCCCCCGGAGCGGGCCGCGGCCAGCATGCCGTCCAGAGCCGCGCGTACGGCCCCGTCGTCGCGGGCCGCCCTGCGCTCGCCGAGCACCCGCACCTGCTCCCGCTCGACCTCGTGACTGACCCGCAGGATCTCCAGGTCACCGGTGACGGAACCCGTGTGGACGTTGACGCCGACGACCCGCTTGTCGTCCTTCTCCAGGGACTGCTGGTAGCGGAAGGCGGACTCGGCGATCTCGCCGGTGAACCAGCCGTCCTCGATGCCGCGCAGGATGCCGGAGGTGATCGGCCCGATCGGATGCTGTCCGTCGGGGTGGGCCCTGAGCCCCCGTTCCTTGATCTGCTCGAAGATCTTCTCCGCGTCCGCCTCGATCCGGTCCGTGAGCTGCTCGACGAACCAGGAACCGCCCAGCGGGTCGGCGACGTTGGCGACGCCGGTCTCCTCCATCAGCACCTGCTGGGTGCGCAGGGCGATCTCGGCGGCCTGCTCGCTGGGCAGGGCGAGGGTCTCGTCCAGGGCGTTGGTGTGCAGGGAGTTGGTGCCGCCGAGGACCGCCGCGAGCGCCTCCACCGCCGTACGGACCACGTTGTTGTAGGGCTGCTGGGCGGTGAGCGAGACGCCGGCGGTCTGCGTGTGGAAACGCAGCCACTGCGCCTTGTCGGACCGCGCGCCGTACACGTCCCGCATCCAGCGGGCCCAGATGCGCCGCGCCGCGCGGAACTTGGCGATCTCCTCGAAGAAGTCGAGGTGCGCGTCGAAGAAGAAGGAGAGGCCGGGGGCGAAGACGTCGACGTCCAGCCCGCGGGACAGGCCCAGCTCCACGTACCCGAAGCCGTCCGCCAGCGTGTACGCCAGTTCCTGCGCGGCCGTCGAGCCGGCCTCGCGGATGTGGTAGCCGGAGACGGAGAGCGGCTTGTAGTCGGGGATGCCGGCCGCGCAGTACTCCATCAGGTCGCCGATCAGGCGCAGGTGCGGCTCGGGCTGGAAGAGCCACTCCTTCTGGGCGATGTACTCCTTGAAGATGTCGGTCTGGAGCGTGCCGTTGAGCACGGACGCGTCCACGCCCTGCCGTTCCGCGGCGACCAGGTACATGCAGAAGACGGGCACGGCGGGCCCGCTGATCGTCATGGAGGTCGTCACGTCCCCGAGCGGGATGTCGTCGAAGAGCACCTCCATGTCGGCGGCCGAGTCGATGGCCACCCCGCAGTGCCCGACCTCGCCCAGGGAGCGGGGGTCGTCGGAGTCGCGGCCCATCAGCGTCGGCATGTCGAAGGCGACCGAGAGCCCGCCTCCGCCGTTGCGGAGGATCATCTTGTAGCGCTCGTTGGTCTGCTCGGCGTTGCCGAACCCGGCGAACTGCCGGATGGTCCACGTCCGGCCTCGGTAACCGGTCGGATGCAGGCCGCGGGTGAAGGGGTACTCCCCCGGCCAGCCGATCCGCTCGAAGCCCTCGTACTCGTCCCCGGGCCGGGGCCCGTACACCGGCTCCACGGGATCGCCGGAGAGCGTGGTGAAGTCCGCGTCGCGCTTGCGCGCCGCGTCGTACCGGGCCTGCCAGCGAAGGCGGCCCTCCTCTATGGCGTGAGCGTCCATACCCTCGAATTTACTAGGACGTCCAAGTAAATGTCGATGGGGTACCGCCGTACGGGTGCCCGTACGGCGGTGAGAGGGCTTGACAGGGCCGGTCAGGACCCGGCAGCGCCCGGCAGCACTTGGCTAGGCCTTGGCGACCGCGGGCGCCTCGGCCGCGGCGACCTTGGCCTCCAGCTCCTGGCTGACCTTGCGCTCCACGAAGAACGCGGCGGTCGGGATGGTCCCGGCCAGCAGCACCCACAGCTGCTTGCTGACCTTCCACTTCGCCTTGGCGCCCAGGTCGAAGGCGACAACCAGGTAGACGACATAGAGCCAGCCGTGCGCGATGCTGACGATGCGGGTGAAGTCGGCGGCACCGTCCATGTCCAGCAGGTACTTGGCGATCATGCCGAGGCAGAGCAGGATCAGCAGCACACCGGTGACGTACGCCATGGCGCGGTAGCGGGTCAGCACGCTTCGTTTCATGCATACGAGCGTAACCGCCCGAAAAATCCCCGCAGAGGCGGGGAGCACACACACGGCTGGCTATCCGTGGTCTACCTCGTGGGAACATCTCCGCATCGGCGGAGAGCAGCGTGCTGACCCACGACGAGCGTAAGGGCGCCGCTCAGTCCGTGTCTGCGAAATCCCCGGCCGCCACCCGCAAGGGGCGCAGCATCGCGAAGATCTCGCCGCACTCCTCCGCGTCGTACGCGCCCAGGCCGAAGTCCATCGCCATGAGGTCGCGGGTGGCCGCCTCGACCACCTCACGGCCCTTGTCGGTGATGGTGGCGAGCGTGCCGCGGCCGTCGTTCGGGTTGGGGCGCTTGTCCACCAGGCCCGACCTCACCAGCCGGTCGACGGTGTTCGTCACGGAGGTGGGGTGCACCATGAGGCGCTCACCGATCTTGGACATCGGCAGTTCGCCCGACTTGGAGAAGGTGAGCAGTACCAGCGCCTCGTAGCGCGCGAAGGTCAGTCCGTACGGCTTGACCACCGCGTCCACCTCGGCCAGCAGGATCTGGTGCGCCCGCATGATCGAGGTGATGGCGGACATGGAGGGCACGCCGCCCCAGCGCTGCTTCCAGAGTTCGTCGGCACGGGCGATGGGATCGAAGGAGAGACTGAGGGGCTTCGGCACGGCAACAGACCATACCGGCCGGTCACATGTCGGTCAGCCCCGTCTCGCCTTTCGATACCACCGCCCGCGACACGCCGCTACTCGGCGAGGTGCCGCTCCACCGTCTCCACCTTCGACGTCAGGCCGTCCGCCACGCCGGGGCGGATGTCCGCCTTGAGGACCAGGGAGACGCGCGGCGCCCGCGCCTCGACGGCGGCGACGGCCCGCCGGACGACGTCCATGACCTCGTCCCACCCACCCTCCACGGACGTGAACATAGCGTCGGTGCGGTTCGGCAGGCCCGACTCGCGGACCACCCGGACGGCGTCGGCGACGTACTCCCCCACGTCCTCGCCGACGCCGAGCGGCGTCACTGAGAAGGCGACGATCACGCGCCCACGACCCCTTCCTGGCGGGCGCGGGAGGCGATGACCGCGCTCTCGGCCTCACGCTTGAGCCTGCGCTCGGCGAAGAAGCCGCCGGTCGGCAGGACGGACATGACGAAGTAGAAGGCGGCGGTGCCGAAGGACCACTTGGCGCGGTTCCAGGCGTCCGCCCAGAAGATCACGTAGAGGACGAAGAGAACGCCGTGGACCATGCCCATCACGGGCACCGCGTTGAAGTCAGTGGTCCGCTTCAGGACGGAGCAGACCAGCAGCAGGAGGAACGAGATCGCCTCGGGGCCGGAGACCAGGCGGAGGCGGCGGAGGGCGGAGGCGGTCTTGAGGTCCACGGGTCACCTTCGGTGGGAGAGTCGCCGTGCCTGCACGACGAGCTGGGGTTTGTGAACGTGCGCACAAGCGCGCGTCCATTGTGGCAAACCGCCGACGCGCCCGGGCGAGGGGGGCGGGAACCTGTTGGCGGGCCCGCTCGGCGGGCTACCGTCACATTTGTGGCGATGTTCCGACTTCAAGACAGCAAGGTACTCGCCGTCGACATGACCGGGGACGCCGTGAAGGCGAAGAACGGCTCGATGGTCGCGTACGACGGCGAGATGGCCTTCAAGAAGCTGAGCGGCGGCGGTGAGGGGCTCCGGGGCATGGTGACCCGGCGGATCACCGGCGAGCAGATGACGGTGATGGAGGTGAAGGGGCGCGGGACCTGCTGGTTCGCGGACCGGGCCTCGGAGATCAGCCTCGTGGGTCTCCAGGGCGACACGCTGTACGTCGAGTCCAGCAACTTCCTGGCGGCCGACGCCGGGCTGCGGACGGGCACCAGCTTCACGGGAACGCGCGGGGCCTCCCAGGGCAACGGGCTGTTCACCACGACCGTGGAGGGGCACGGGCAGGTGGCGATCATGTCGGACGGGCCGGCGGTGGTGCTGCGGGTCAGCGCCCAGTACCCGCTGACGGTCGACCCGGGCGCGTACGTCGCGCACCAGGGGAACCTGCGGCAGTCCTTCCAGTCGGGTGTGACCTTCCACACGCTGTTCGGTGAGGGCGGCGGCGAGGCCTTCCAGATCCGCTTCGAGGGCGACGGTCTGGTGTACGTGCAGCCGAGCGAGCGGAACACGATCGCGGGGGATGTCTGACCATGGCCTTCCAGGAGATCAACTCCAAGATGGTGCAGGCGACCGTCGCGCCGGGACAGCGGCTGTTCAGTCAGCGCGGCGCGATGCTCGCCTACCAGGGGGACGTGTCCTTCACCCCGAACATGTCCGGCGGCCAGGGCGGCGTCATGTCGATGATCGGCCGCCGGGTGGCGAACGAGGACACGCCGCTGATGACCGTCGAGGGCAGCGGCACCGTGCTCTTCGGGCACGGCGGCCACCACGTCCAGGTGATCGGCCTCGCCGGCGACACCCTGTACGTCGAGGCGGACCGCCTCCTCGCCTTCGAGGGCACCCTGGAGCAGGGCACCGTGTTCCTGGGGTCGCAGGGCGGGGTCATGGGCATGGTGCGCGGGCAGGTCAGCGGTCAGGGGCTGTTCACGACGACGCTGAAGGGCCACGGCTCGGTGGCGGTGATGGCCCACGGGGGCGTCTTCGAGATCCCCATCACCCCGCAGCGCCCGGTGCGCGTCGACCCGCAGGCCTACGTCGCCCACCACGGCGACGTACGCAACAAGCTGTCCACGGCGATGGGCTGGCGGGACATGGTGGGGCGCGGCTCCGGCGAGGCGTTCCAGCTGGAGCTGAGCGGCAGCGGCACGGTGTTCGTCCAGGCGTCCGAGGAGAAGCTTTGAGCACGGTCCACCACGACCCGGCGACGCTGCCGGCCGACGACAACGTCAACGCGTACACCTTCTGCGTGGAGCTCAGGGGGAGCCAGTGGTTCCTGCAGAAGGGGAAGATGATCGCCTACTACGGGACGATCGAGTTCAACGGGATCGGGCACGGCCGGCTGGACCGTCTGATGCGCACGTCCTTCCATTCGCCTCTGCACGCGAGCGACTGGGTCGTGGCGGAGGGCTCGGGCAAGATGCTCCTCGCCGACCGGGCCTTCGATGTGAATTCATATGACCTTGAAGACGGCAACCTGACCATTCGCTCGGGCAACTTGCTTGCATTTCAGCCAAGTCTCGCCCTCAAGCAGTCGATCGTGCCGGGTTTCCTGACACTCGTCGGAACCGGAAAGTTCGTGGCCGCGTCGAACGGCCCGGTGGTGTTCATGGAACCCCCGATCCGGGTCGACCCCCAGGCCCTGGTCGGCTGGGCCGACTGCCCGTCGCCGTGCCATCACTACGACCACGGGTACATGACCGGCCTGATGGGCGGTCTACGTGCGATGACGGGGCTCGGCGGGGCCTCCGGGGAGGAGCACCAGTTCGAGTTCGTGGGGGCGGGGACGGTGCTGCTGCAGTCGAGCGAGGCGCTGATGGCGGAGCAGGCCACGGGGGCCACTCCGCAACAGGCGGGGGTGCCCGGCGGTGGCGCGTCCGGAGCGGCCGGAGGCCGGTCCGGGGTACCGGGGCTTCCCGGACAGCTGGGGGACCTCCAGCGCCGCTTCGGGCTGTGAGCGGTAATCTGCGGAGTGTGACATCGAACGCGTGCGCACTCGTCACCGTCACGGAAAACCCTTCACTAGTTCGCCTTTCAACCTTTTAGGTAGACTTCATTCATGGAGACCGAGACGGCCACCCGCTGGCTGACCGATACGGAGCAGTGTGCTTGGCGCACCCACCTGGAGGTCAACAAGCTGTTGACGCACCAGCTCGAGAAGGACCTGCAGCCGTTCGGCCTGACAATGAACGACTACGAAATCCTGGTGAACCTCTCCGAGTCGGAGGGCGACAGAATGCGGATGAGCGACCTGGCCACTGCCACGATGCAGTCCAAGAGCCGCCTCTCCCACCAGGTCACCCGCATGGAGAACGCGGACCTGGTCCGGCGGGAGAACTGCGAGTCCGACCGCCGCGGTCTCTACGCCGTCCTCACCGAGCACGGCCTGGAGACGATGCGGAAGGTCGCGCCGCACCACGTGGCGTCCGTGCGCAGGCATTTCATCGACCTGCTGGCCCCCGAGGCCCTGACCGAGCTCGACAAGGCGCTCAAGCCGATCGCGGAGCACCTGCGCGGGCAGCGAGGACGCCCCTGATCACGCCCTCGCGGGCCGTGAAGGCGGCCTAGGCACCCGGCAGGCGGAGCTCGAACAGGGCGCCGCCTGCCGGTGCTTCGTGGACGGTGAGCGTGCCGCCGTGCCGCACGGCGACGTCACGGGCGATGGCCAGCCCCAGCCCCGCCCCGCCGTCGTCGCGGCTGCGGGCGGCGTCGAGCCGTACGAACCTCTCGAAGATTCGCTCCCGGTCGGCCGCCGGCACGCCCTCCCCGTCGTCGGCCACCGCGACCACGGCCGTGCCGCCGTCCCGCCGGACGGACACCTCCACCGCCGAGCGGGCGTGCCGCTGCGCGTTGTCGAGCAGGTTGGCCAGCACCCGCCCCAGCTGCCCCCGCGACCCGGCCACCGTCACCTCGCCCGCGACATCGTCCTCGGCCCGCACGCTCACCCCGCTCCGGCCCCCGGCCTCCTCCCGCGCGAGCGCCGCGAGGTCGACGCGCGCGTCGGCGGGCCGCTCCCCCGCGTCCAGCCTGGCCAGCAGCAACAGGTCGGCGGCGAGCCGCTGCAGCCGTACGGTGTCCTCCACGGCGCCGTCGAGGTCGAGCAGCTCCGGGTGGGCGGCGGCCACCTCCAGCTGGGTGCGCAGCGAGGCGATCGGGCTGCGCAGCTCGTGCGAGGCGTCGGCGACGAAACGCCGCTGCCGCTCCACCGAGGACTCCAGGGCGGCCAGCGTCCGGTTGGTCGTCGAGGCGAGCCGGGCGACCTCGTCGTGCGTGTCCGGCACCGGGACGCGGCGCGCGAGGTCCTCGCTCGCGGTGATCGCGGTCATCTCCCGGCGGATGCCCGCCACGGGGCGCAGCGCGCGCCCGGTGACCAGCCAGGTCACCCACCCGACGACCGCGAGCAGCAGCGGGAAGCCGATCAGCATGACGGTCAGCGCGGTGTTCACGGCGCCGTGTTCGGCGGACAGCGGGGCGCCGGCGTAGACGGTGAGGTCTTCCCCGGCCCGGTTCTGCACGGGCACTGCGGCGAAGCGGTAGTCCTCCGTGTCGCCGTCGATCGTCGCGGAACCGTCGCTGACGGTGGTTCGCTCGCCGATCCCGCCGGGCGCCAGCGACTCGCCGGAGTCGTCGTCGTCCGAGTCGTCGTCGTCCGAGTCGTCGTCCGAGTCGTCGTCGCCGGTGGGACTGGGCTGCGGCTTCACCGCGTCGACACCGGTACCGCTGATCCGCTCCAGGTCCTCGCTGGCGGCGACCAGCCCGCCGTCCTCGTCGACGACCTGCACCGGACGGTCGTCCACGTCCAGCGACAGTTCGGCGTACGGCGTCCCGACGGCCAGTTCGGTGGCGACCTCCCGCGCGGAGCGCTCCGCCTGGGTGCCGGCCTCGCCGAGCAGGTTGGAGCGCAGGGACAGCAGGACGGCGGTACCGGCCGCGACGAGGGCGACGGCGACCACGAGGGTGGCGCCCAGCGTGGCCCGGGCCCGGACCGACCCGAGGAGCCGGCTCATCGCTCGACCTCCAGCCGGTAGCCGGCGCCGCGCACGGTGCGGATGAGACCTGCGCGCAGTTTGCGCCGCAGGGCGCTGACGTACACCTCGACGATGTTGGGGTCGCCCTCGTAGGCGAAGTCCCAGACGTGCTCCAGGATCTCCGCCTTGGACACGACCTGTCCGGCCCGCACCACGAGCTGCTCCAGGACGGCGAACTCCTTCGCGGTGAGGGTGACTTCGCGTTCGCCCAGGAAGACCCGGCGGGCGGCGGTGTCGACCTTCAGGTCGCCGTGGACGTGCACGGGCGAGGCGCCCGCGCCCTGCGCCCGGCGCCGCAGCAGGGCCTTCACCCGGGCGACGAGGACGACGTACGAGAAGGGCTTGGTGAGGTAGTCGTCCGCGCCCGTGTCCAACCCCTCCGCCTCGTCGTACTCGCCGTCCTTGGCGGTGAGCATGAGGATCGGCACGTCGTGCCCGGCGGCGCGCAGGGCGGCGCAGACCCGGTAGCCGTTGAGGCCGGGCAGCATGATGTCGAGGATGACGAGGTCGTACGTGCCCTCGCCGGCCCGGTGCAGGCCCTCCAGGCCGTCGTGGACGACGTCCACGGCGTAGCCCTCGGCGGTGAGGCCCTTGGCGAGCGACACGGCGAGACGCTTCTCGTCCTCCACGATCAACAGGCGCATGGGTAGAGGGTCCCAAAACCAAGCTGAAGTTCCCTTCAGGCGGCTTCAGCTCGGCCTCAGCGTCGGTCCGCGACAGTGAAGGCGTCGAAATCACATCGACTCGAACGAACTCGTACGACTTCCATGTCCCGGGAGGAACCGCATGAAGCGCAACATCGTGATCGCCGTCGTCACCGCCGCCGCACTGATCGGAGGCGGTACGGCGACGGCTCTGGCGACCTCGGGGAACGACGACCCGGGTACGACGCGGCAGGCGGACGTCCGGGCCTCGGACGACGACGCGAACGACGACGCCGGTGACGGGACGGACGACGACGCCGGTGACCGGGACGGTTCCCGCGACCGTGACGACGACGGTGAGCGCGCCGCCTCCGCGAAGGTGACGGCGGCAGACGCCATCGCCTCCGCCCTGAAGAAGGCGCCGGGCACCGCCGTCTCCGCCGAACTGGACGACGAGGACGGCGACGACGACGGTGAGCGCGCGGCCTGGGAGGTCGACGTCCTCGCCGGTGACGGCACCTGGCACAGCGTGCGGATCGACCCGGCCGACGGCAAGGTCCTCGGCTCGGAGACGGACGACGAGGACGACACCGACGAGGTGCGGGCCGCCCTGAAGGGCTCGTCCGTGGACGCCGCCGAGGCCGCGCAGGCGGCGGCCGGCCACGGCACCGTGACCTCCGTGGAGCTGGACGACGACGGCCACTACGGCGACGGCAGGGCGGCCTGGGAGGTCGAGACGCGGTCCTCCGGCAACGGCGAGCGGGACTGGCGGGTCGGCTTGAAGTCCGGCGAGGTCACGGCCGACCGCTCGCACGGCCCGGACTCCGGCGGTTCGGACTCCGCCGGTTCGGACGACTCCGGCTCGGACGACGACTGATCGGCCCCGGCCGCTCGGCGGACCACCGGCCGCGACGCGCCGCCTCCTGACAGCGCCCCGGCACGTCCGGCGGCCCACGGACGACCGCGCCCGCCGGACGTCCCGGCACGCAAAGGCGACGCGAACGTGTGTGCGTGGGGTCGCCGGCCGAGGTGGCGGTTGCGGGATCGACGGGATACCGACCGAGGCC
Organism: Streptomyces sp. NPDC097107; assembly: GCF_044762405.1. Classification (NCBI taxonomy): domain Bacteria; kingdom Bacillati; phylum Actinomycetota; class Actinomycetes; order Kitasatosporales; family Streptomycetaceae; genus Streptomyces; species Streptomyces sp. NPDC097107. The sequence continues at coordinate 10,705 of NZ_JBIWEF010000008.1, forward strand.
CGCGCCCGTACGCCGTGGCCGCGGGCGGGCTCGTGCGTTCCCCGGCAGGGGATCACCCGGCGACTTCGGCCGCTCCCGCGCCAAGGCCCACCAGGACATCTCAGTCGATGGCACAAGACCTCCTGGAGCGCCGCTCCAGGAGGCGGCCCGAGCCGGGAATCCCCTTCCCTTTCGGGACGGGAGGATGCGAGGCCGTGTCGCACCAGGCGCGCCCGGGGCCGCGGCGGGGACGCGGGAAGCCCCAGCCAGAAAGCCGCCCGCGTCCGCTCAGCCCTTCGTCAGCCCTGCCACCAACTCGTCCGCGGCACGGTAGGGATCCAGTTCCCCCCCGACGATGCGTTCCGCCAGCGCGCCCAGGCGGCGGTCGCCGTGGAGGTCGCCGATGCGTTCGCGCAGGGTGGTGACGGCGATCGTCTCGACCTCGCGGGCGGCGCGGGTGCGGCGGCGTTCGGCCAGGACGTCCCGTTCCTCCATCCACGCGCGGTGCTTCTCGAGGGCCTCGACGACCTCGTCCACGCCCTCGCCGCGCGCGGCGACCGTCTTGACGATGGGCGGGCGCCAGTCGCCGGGGCCGCGGGACTCGCCGAGACCCAGCATGTGGTTCAGCTCGCGGGCGGTCGCGTCCGCGCCGTCGCGGTCGGCCTTGTTGACGACGTAGACGTCGCCGATCTCCAGGATTCCGGCCTTGGCCGCCTGGATGCCGTCGCCCATGCCCGGGGCGAGGAGGACGACGGAGGTGTCGGCCTGGGAGGCGATCTCGACCTCCGACTGGCCCACGCCCACCGTCTCGACCAGGATCACGTCGCAGCCCGCCGCGTCGAGGACGCGGATCGCCTGCGGCGCGGCCCAGGCGAGGCCGCCGAGGTGGCCGCGGGTCGCCATCGAGCGGATGTAGACGCCCGGGTCGGACGCGTGCTCCGACATCCGGACGCGGTCGCCGAGCAGGGCGCCGCCGGAGAAGGGGGAGGACGGGTCGACGGCGAGCACGCCGACCCGCTTGCCCTGCTTGCGGTACGCCGTCACCAGCGCCGAGGTGGAGGTGGACTTGCCGACACCCGGCGAGCCGGTAAGACCGACCACGTATGCCCCGCCGGTCAGCGGCGCGAGGGCCGCCATGACCTCCCTGAGCTGCGGGGACGCCCCCTCCACCAGGGAGATCAGCCGGGCCACGGCCCGCGGCCGGCCTTCCCTGGCCTGGGCGACCAGCGAGGAGACGTCCTGCATCACAGCTCCGTTCGGCTTCGTTCGGTGTTGAAGGCGGGAAGGCCAGAAGGCGTATCGCGCGCTCAGGCCTTGGGTACCCGCACGATCAGCGCGTCACCCTGGCCGCCGCCGCCGCACAGCGCCGCCGCGCCGACCCCGCCGCCGCGCCGCTTCAGTTCCAGCGCCAGGTGCAGCACGAGCCGGGCACCGGACATGCCGATGGGGTGGCCCAGGGCAATGGCGCCGCCGTTGACGTTCACCTTTTCGGTGGAGACGCCGAGGTCCTTCATTGACTGCACGGCGACGGCCGCGAAAGCCTCGTTGATCTCGATCAGGTCGAGGTCCTCGACCTGAAGGCCCTCCTTCTTCAGGGCGTGCCGGATGGCGTTGGACGGCTGCGACTGCAAAGAGTTGTCCGGCCCGGCGACGTTGCCGTGGGCGCCGATCTCCGCGATCCACTCCAGGCCCAGTTCCTGCGCCTTGGCCTTGCTCATGACGACCACGGCCGCGGCGCCGTCGGAGATCTGCGAGGCCGAGCCCGCGGTGATCGTGCCGTCCTTGGAGAACGCCGGGCGCAGCCTGCCCAGCGACTCGGCGGTGGTGTCGCCGCGGATGCCCTCGTCCGTGCTGAACAGCACCGGGTCGCCCTTGCGCTGCGGGATCTCGACCGGGGTGATCTCGGCCTCGTAGACGCCGTTCTTCTGGGCGGCGGCGGCGCGCTGGTGGGACAGGGCGGCGATCTCGTCCTGGACGCCGCGCTCGATGCCGAGGCGGGTGTTGTGCTTCTCGGTGGACTCGCCCATGGCGACGCCCTCGAAGGAGTCGGTCAGACCGTCGTACGCCATGGCGTCGACCATCTGAACCGCGCCGTACTTGTAGCCCTCGCGGGACTTCGGCAGCAGGTGCGGCGCGTTGGTCATGGACTCCTGGCCGCCGGCCACGACCACGTCGAATTCACCGGCGCGAATGAGCTGGTCGGCGAGCGCGATGGCGTCGAGGCCGGAGAGGCAGACCTTGTTGACCGTGAGCGCCGGGACGTCCATGGGGATGCCGGCCTTGACGGCGGCCTGGCGGGCCGGGATCTGCCCCGCGCCGGCCTGGAGCACCTGGCCCATGATCACGTACTGGACCTGGTCGCCGCCGATCCCCGCGCGGTCGAGGGCGGCCTTGATCGCGAAGCCGCCGAGGTCGGCCCCGGAGAAGGACTTCAGCGAGCCGAGGAGCCGCCCCATCGGGGTACGGGCACCCGCGACGATGACGGAGGTCGTGCCGTTCGTTCCAGAGGTTTCAGAGATTCCAGAAGACATGAGCTGCGATCCCCTTTTCCGGCCCGCACAGGCCGAGGAGTGAACGAGGGTTTACTCGAATGTACTGAGCGGTATCCCGCCCGTCACCCGGCGGTCGGTGTGATCGCGCGCACGTTGCGTAACCACCTCCGGAGCGCTGCACTGAATCCATGCTGACGCGAATCGACCACATCGGAATCGCCTGCCGCGACCTCGACACCACCGTCGAGTTCTACCGTGCCACCTATGGCTTCGAGGTGTTCCACACCGAGGTCAACGAGGAGCAGGGCGTACGTGAGGCCATGCTCAAGATCAACGATACGTCGGACGGCGGAGCCTCGTACCTCCAGCTGCTGGAGCCGACCCGGGAGGACTCCGCGGTCGGGAAGTGGCTCGCCAAGAACGGCGAGGGCGTCCACCACATCGCCTTCGGTACGGCGGACGTGGACGCCGACGCCGCGGACATCCGGGGCAAGGGCGTACGCGTTCTGTACGACGAGCCCCGGCGCGGTTCCATGGGGTCGCGGATCACCTTCCTGCACCCCAAGGACTGCCATGGCGTACTGACAGAACTGGTCACTTCGGCGGCCGTTGAGTCACCTGAGCACTGACTCTCGTACATATGGGCCGGTAGGGTTGGGCGCGGTCGCCGCTCAGTCCAGGGTGACCCGGTCCTGTCGTCTGTGGTGGCGGGACCGCCGGGGTCGTGTTTCGGGGGGCGGACGCCGGGGCAGAAGCGCATGCTCCGCCGTTGATCTGACACCATTCCCCGGGGGCCCCGTCCGTTGGACGGACGGAGCTCGTTCGGGAAGATTTGCGACCAGGGGACGGATGGGACCGCGCAGTGCGGGGCTACGAGAGCCAGGAGCGAGAGCCGGCGGCTGACGTCGACCACCTCTCTCGGTTCGAGGCCGAGATGAAGCGGCTGAAGACCGAGCGGGAAAAGGCGATCCAGCACGCCGAGGACCTCGGCTACCAGGTCGAGGTGCTGCGCGCCAAGTTGCACGAGGCGCGGCGCACCATCATGTCCCGGCCCGCCTTCGACGGCGGCGACATCGGGTACCAGGCCGAGCAGTTGCTGCGCAACGCGCAGACGCAGGCCGACCAGCTGCGCTCGGACGCCGAGCGGGAGCTGAGCCAGGCCCGCGCGCAGACGCAGCGCATCCTCCAGGAGCACGCCGAGCAGGCCGCCCGGCTCCAGGCCGAGCTGCACCAGGAGGCGGTGACCCGCCGCCAGCAGCTGGACCAGGAGCTGGCCGAGCGCCGGCAGACCGTCGAGTCGCACGTCAACGAGAACGTGGCCTGGGCCGAGCAGCTGCGTGCCCGCACCGAACAGCAGGCCCGCCGGCTGCTCGACGAGTCCCGTGCCGAGGCCGAGCAGTCCCTGGCCGCGGCCCGCGCCGAGGCGAAGCGGCTGACGTCCGAGGCCCGGCAGCGGCTGCGGGACGACGCCGAGAGCGCCCGCAGCGAGGCCGAGCAGATCCTGCGCCGCGCCCGCACCGACGCCGAGCGGCTGCTGAACGCCGCCTCCACGCAGGCGCAGGAGGCCACCGACCACGCCGAGCAGCTGCGCAGCTCCACCGCCACCGAGTCGGAGTCGACCCGCCGCCAGGTCCAGGAGCTGAGCCGGGCCGCCGAGCAGCGGATGTCCGAGGCCGAGGAGGCGCTGCGCAAGGCGCAGGCCGAGGCCGAGAAGGTGGTCGCCGAGGCCAAGGAGTCCGCGGCCAAGGCCCTCGCGAGCGCCGAGCAGACCAACGAGCAGCGCACCCGCACCGCCAAGGAGCAGGTCGCCCGGCTGGTCGGCGAGGCCACCAAGGACGCCGAGACCACCAAGAGCGAGGCCGAGCAGCTGGTCGCGGACGCCCGCGCCGAGGCCGAGAAGACCGTCGCCGAGGCGGTCGAGAAGGCCCGTACACTCACCGCCGAGGAGTCGGCCACCCAGCTGTCGAAGGCGGCCAAGACCGCCGAGGACGTGCTGAACAAGGCGTCTGAGGACGCCAAGCGGACCACGAAGGCCGCCACCGAGGAGGCCGAGCGGATCCGCACCGAGGCCGAGGCCGAGGCGGACCGGCTGCGCGCCGAGGCGCACGACATCGCCGCCGAGCTCAAGGGCGCGGCGAAGGACGACACCAAGGAGTACCGCGCCAAGACCGTCGAGCTGCAGGAGGAGGCACGCCGGCTGCGCGGCGAGGCCGAGCAGCTGCGCGCCGACGCCGTCGCCGAGGGCGAGAAGATCCGCGCCGAGGCCCGCAAGGAGGCCGTGGCGCAGATCGAGGAGGCGGCGAAGACCGCCGAGGAGCTGCTCGCCAAGGCCAAGGCGGACGCCGACGAGCTGCGGCAGACCGCGACGACGGACGGCGAGAAGGTCCGCGCCGAGGCCATCGAGCGGGCGACGACCCTGCGCCGGCAGGCCGAGGAGACCCTGGAGCGCACCCGCGCCGAGGCCGAGCGGCACCGCGCGGAGGCCGCCGAGCTCGCCGAGGAGCTCCAGGCGGAGGCCGAGCGGGCCGCCCGCGAGCTGCGCGAGGAGACCGAGCGCGCCGTCGAGGCCCGGCGGGTGGAGGCCGCCGAGGAGCTGACGCGGCTGCACACCGAGGCGGAGGAGCGCCGCACCGCCGCCGAGCAGGCGCTGACCGAGGCCCGTGAGGAGGGCGAGCGGATCCGCCGCGAGGCGGCCGAGGAGAGCGAGCGGCTGCGCACGGACGCGGCGGAGCGGATCCGTACGCTCCAGCAGCAGGCCGAGACGGAGGCCGAGCGGCTGCGCACCGAGGCCGCCGCGGACGCTTCCGCCTCCCGCGCGGAGGGCGAGAACATCGCCGTACGCCTGCGGTCGGAGGCCGCCAGCGAGGCGGAGCGGCTGAAGTCGGAGGCGCAGGAGAGCGCCGACCGGGTGCGGGCGGAGGCGCAGTCCGCCGCCGAGCGCATCGCCGCCGAGGCGTCCGAGGCGCTGGCCGCCGCGCAGGAGGAGGCCGCCCGGCGCCGGCGCGAGGCCGAGGAACTGCTCGCCGACGCCCGGCAGGAGGCGGACCAGGAGCGCGAGCGGGCCCGCGAGCAGAGCGAGGAGCTGCTGGCCTCGGCGCGCAACCGCGTGGAGGAGGCGCAGGCCGAGGCGACCAGGCTGGTCGAGGAGGCCGACCGGCGCGCGACCGAGATGGTGTCGGCCGCCGAGCAGCACGCCCAGCAGGTACGGGAGTCGGTCGCCGGGCTGCACGAGCAGGCCCAGGAGGAGATCACCGGGCTGCGCAGCGCCGCCGAGCACGCGGCGGAGCGCACCCGGCGCGAGGCCGAGGAGGAGGCGGACCGGGTCCGCGCCGACGCCTACGCGGAGCGGGAGCGGGCGAGCGAGGACTCCGGACGGCTCAGGCGCGAGGCGCGGGAGGAGACGGAGGCCGCCAAGGCGCTGGCCGAGCGGACGGTGTCCGAGGCCATCACGGAGGCCGAGCGGATCCGCACGGACGTCTCCGAGCACGCCCAGCGGGTGCGCACGGAGGCCTCCGACGCCATCGCCGAGGCCGAGCAGTCCGCGTCGCGGACCCGGGCGGACGCCCGCGAGGACGCCAACCGCATCCGGTCCGACGCGGCGACGCAGGCGGACACCCTGATCACCGAGGCGCGCTCCGAGGCGGAGCGGCTCACCACGGAGACCGCGGCCGAGACCGACCGGATCCGGACGGAGACGGTCGCGGAGGCGGAGCGCGTCCGCACCGAGGCGGCGAACGAGGCCGCGCGGGTCCGGACGGAGGCGGCCGACGAGGCGGAGCGGCTGCGGACCGAGACGGTCGCCGAGGCGGACCGGGTCAGGACCGAGGCCAGTGCCCGGGCCGAGCAGCTGGTCTCGGACGCCACCGGCGAGGCCGAGCGGCTGCGGGCCGAGGCCGCCGAGACGGTCGGCTCCGCGCAGCAGCACGCCGAGCGCGTCCGCGCCGAGGCGGAGCGTCTCCGGGCCGAGACGGCGGCGGAGGCCGAGCGGGTCACCGCGGCCGCCCGCGAGGAGGCCGAGCGCACCCTCGACGAGGCCCGCAAGGACGCCAACAAGCGGCGCTCCGAGGCGGCCGAGCAGGTCGACACGCTCATCACGGAGACCACGGCCGAGGCCGACAAGCTGCTCACCGAGGCCCAGCAGCAGGCCCAGAAGGCCACCGCGGAGGCCGAGTCGCAGGCCGACACGATGGTCGGCGCGGCGCGCACGGAGGCCGACCGGATCGTCGCGCAGGCGACGGTCGAGGGCAACACCCGGGTGGAGAAGGCCCGTACGGACGCGGACGAGCTGCTGGTCGGCGCCCGCCGGGACGCGACCGCCATAAGGGAGCGCGCGGAGGAGCTGCGCGAGCGGCTCACCTCCGAGATCGAGGAGTTGCACGAGCGGGCCCGCCGCGAGGCCGCCGAGACGATGAAGTCGGCCGGCGACCGCTGCGACGCGCTCATCAAGGCCGCCGAGGAGCAGCTCGCCAAGGCGGAGGCGAAGGCCAAGGAGCTGGTGTCGGAGGCCAACTCCGAGGCCGGCAAGGTGCGCATCGCCGCCGTCAAGAAGGCGGAGGGGCTGCTCAAGGAGGCCGAGCAGAAGAAGGCGTCCCTGGTCCGGGAGGCCGAGGAGCTCAAGGCCGAGGCGGTCCGCGAGGCCCGGCAGACGGTCGAGGAGGGCAAGCGCGAGCTGGAGATCCTGGTGCGGCGCCGCGAGGACATCAACGCGGAGATCTCCCGGGTGCAGGACGTGCTGGAGGCGCTGGAGTCCTTCGAGGCGCCGACGGGCGGCGGCAAGGACAACGGGGTCAAGGCCGGTGCCACGGTGGGCGCCCCACGTTCGGGTGGCAAGTCGTCAGACGGCTAGCGCCCGGGGTGGATTCAATGATCTGCTGGAGACCTTTGGCCGGAGTCCTGACCAGACCCTTGACCAGAACTTTGGCAAGCCATCCGTGGGTCAGCCACTCAAAAGAGGTGTCATTCTCCGTATCAAACGTGCATCCGCTCGATGACACACCGCATCGGCGCCTAGGATTCCCTCTATCACCTCACCGGTCTCTTTCGACAGGAACCCCATGAGCGACACTTCCCCCTACGGCTTCGAGCTTGTGCGGCGTGGGTACGACCGCGCTCAGGTGGACGAACGTATCTCCAAGCTCGTCTCCGACCGTGACAGCGCTCTCGCCCGCATCACCGCTCTGGAAAAGCGCATCGAGGAGCTCCACCTCGAAACCCAGAACGCCCAGGCCCAGGTCAACGACGCCGAGCCGTCGTACGCCGGTCTCGGCGCCCGGGTCGAGAAGATCCTGCGCCTCGCCGAGGAAGAGGCGAAGGACCTGCGCGAGGAGGCCCGGCGCGCGGCCGAGCAGCACCGCGAGCTCGCCGAGTCGGCGGCCCAGCAGGTGCGCAACGACGCGGAGTCGTACGCCGCCGAGCGCAAGGCCAAGTCCGAGGACGAGGGCGTCCGGATCGTCGAGAAGGCCAAGAGCGACGCCTCGCAGCTGCGTTCCGAGGCGCAGAAGGACGCGCAGTCCAAGCGCGAGGAGGCGGACGCCCTCTTCGAGGAGACCCGCGCCAAGGCCGCGCAGGCCGCCGCCGACTTCGAGACGAACCTCGCCAAGCGCCGCGAGCAGTCCGAGCGCGACCTGGCCTCCCGTCAGGCCAAGGCCGAGAAGCGCCTCGCGGAGATCGAGCACCGCGCGGAGCAGCTTCGCCTGGAGGCGGAGAAGCTGCGCACGGACGCCGAGCGCCGCGCCCGCCAGACCGTCGAGACGGCACAGCGCCAGGCCGAGGACATCGTGGCCGACGCCAACGCCAAGGCGGACCGCATCCGTTCGGAATCGGAGCGCGAGCTGGCGGCCCTCACCAACCGCCGCGACTCCATCAACGCGCAGCTGACCAACGTGCGCGAGATGCTGGCGACCCTCACGGGCGCCGCGGTGGCCGCCGCCGGTACGCCGGCCGAGGACGAGCCCGTCTCCCGCGGGGTGCCGGCCCAGCAGTCCCGCTGACCCGGGACGTACGCCGACCCAACAAGGGCGTAACAAGTACGGAGCCTTCTGTCACTGGGGTGGCAGAGGGCTTCGTCGCGTTTTAGCGTGGGCGCCATGATCGAGCTCGAGGGGCTGACCAAGCGGTACGGCGAGAAGGTGGCGGTCAATAATCTCTCCTTCACCGTCAGACCCGGCATCATCACGGGCTTCCTGGGTCCCAACGGCGCGGGCAAGTCGACCACCATGCGGATGGTGCTGGGCCTGGACCGTCCCACCGCCGGGGACGTCCGGATCGACGGCAAGCACTACGACCAGCTCAAGGACCCGCTGACGTACATCGGCGCACTGCTGGAGGCCAAGGCCTGGCACGGGGGGCGCAGCGCCTACAACCACCTCCTGTGCCTCGCGCAGAGCAACGGCATCCCGGCGAACCGGGTGCGCGAAGTGCTGGACACGGTGGGGCTCTCGGCGGTCGCCCGGAAGAAGACGAAGGGTTTCTCCCTCGGCATGGGCCAGCGGCTCGGCATCGCCGGCGCGCTGCTCGGCGACCCGCGGATCCTGATGTTCGACGAGCCGGTCAACGGCCTCGATCCCGAGGGCATCCACTGGATCCGCAATCTGATGAAGACCCTGGCCTCCCAGGGCCGTACGGTCTTCGTCTCCTCCCATCTGATGAGCGAGATGGCGCTGACGGCGGACCATCTGGTGGTCATCGGCCAGGGCAGGCTGCTGGCGGACACCTCGATGGCCGAGTTCATCGCGGAGAACTCGCGCAGCTACGTCCGGATCCGCACTCCGCAGCGCGAGCGGCTGCTCGACGTACTGCACGGGGACGGCATCACGGTCGCGGAGCCCGGGTCCGAGGTCCTGGAGGTGGACGGCGACAAGTCGGAGGCGATCGGGGAGCTGGCGGCGCGGCACCAGATCGTGCTGCACGAGCTGAGCCCGCAGCGGGCCTCGCTGGAGGAGGCGTTCATGCAGCTGACCGCGGAGTCCGTGGAGTACCACGCGCACGACGGGCAGCCGCCCGGTCCGGTGCCGCCGCACCAGCAGCAACAAGGACGGCAGCAGGGGCAGCAGCAGTGGGGCAGCGACTGGAGGAAGGGATGAGCATGGCGGCGACACAGGTCGTACGGTCCGAGTGGACCAAGATCCGGTCGGTCGCGTCCACCGTGTGGACGCTGGGCCTCGCCGTGGTCGTCACCATCGCCCTCGGCATGCTGATCTCGGCGCTGTCGAAGAGCGAGTTCGGCAACCTGGGCGAGCGGGACCAGCTCACCTTCGACCCGACCTTCATCAGCTTCGCCGGAACGAGCCTCGGTCAGCTGGCGATGATCGTGTTCGGGGTGCTGGTGGTGGCGAACGAGTACAGCTCCGGCATGATCCGCACCTCGCTGGCCGCCGTGCCGCGGCGCGGCACCTTCCTGTTCAGCAAGATCGCGGTGGCCACCGCTCTCGCCCTCGTCGTGAGCATGGTCACCAGCTTCGCCACCTTCTTCCTCGGCCAGGCGATGCTCGGCGACCTGAAGGCGTCGATCGGCGATCCGGGCGTGCTGCGCGCGGTCATCGGCGGCGGCCTGTACATGACGCTCATCGCGGTGTTCTCGATGGGCGTCGCCGCGATGCTGCGCTCGCCGATGCTGTCGCTGGGCATCCTGATGCCCTTCTTCTTCCTGATCTCCAACATCCTGGGCAACGTCCCGGCGACGGAGAAGGTCGGCCGGTTCCTGCCCGACCAGGCGGGCAGCAAGATCATGCAGGTGGTGGCGCCGATCGACGACGACGTCCCCTACGGCCCGTGGGGCGGCCTCGGGATCATGGCACTGTGGGTGATCGCGGCCCTCGTCGGCGGGTACGTTGTGCTGAAGAGGCGGGACGCCTGACGAGGATCGGGCAGACGCTGGAAGTGTTCCGTCCGAGCCCGGATTTTGCCCGGGCTTGAACGGAACCGTCAGCGCCTCGATATCCTCCTAACCCTTACGGGGGCGTGTGCCCTGCTGTCCTGAACCTTCCGATGGGTGCGGAGCATGATCGAGGCTGTCGGCCTGACCAAGCGCTACGGCGACAAGACCGCAGTGCACAACCTCTCCTTCCAGGTGCGGCCCGGCGCCGTCACCGGCTTCCTCGGGCCCAACGGCTCGGGCAAGTCGACGACGATGCGCATGATCCTCGGCCTGGACAATCCCACCGCCGGACACGTGACCATCGGCGGCCACCCCTACCGCAAGCTGCCCAACGCCGCCCGCCAGGTCGGCGCGCTCCTCGACGCCAAGGCGGTGCACGGCGGCCGCTCCGCCCGCAACCACCTGCTGAGCCTGGCCCAGCTGTCGGGCATCCCGGCCCGGCGCGTGGACGAGGTGCTCGGCGTGGTCGGCCTCCAGGACGTGGCCCGGCGGCGTTCCAAGGGCTTCTCCCTCGGCATGGGCCAGCGGCTCGGCATCGCCGCCGCGCTGCTCGGCGACCCGCAGGTACTGCTGTTCGACGAGCCGGTCAACGGCCTCGACCCCGAGGGCATCCACTGGGTGCGCAACCTGATGAAGGCGCTCGCTGCGGAGGGCCGTACCGTCTTCGTCTCCTCGCACCTGATGAGCGAGATGGCGCTGACCGCAGACCACCTGATCGTCATCGGGCGGGGCCAGCTGCTCTCCGACATGAGCGTGAAGGACTTCATCTCGGCCAACTCCGCCGACTTCGCGCGTGTGCGGACACCGGACAGCGAGCCGCAGCTGCGCGAGAAGCTGACGTCCGCGCTGACCGAGGCGGGCGGGCACGTGATGTCCGAGCAGGACGGCGCGCTGCGGGTGACCGGGCTGGCGCTCCCCCGGATCAGCGACATCGCGCACGGCACCGACGTACGGCTGTGGGAGCTGTCGCCGCACCAGGCCTCGCTGGAGGAGGCGTACATGCGGATGACGCAGGGCGCCGTCGACTACCGGTCGACCGCCGACCAGAAGGCCGGGCTCCAGCAGCCGCTGCCGCCCGGCGCGCAGCCGCCGATGCCGGTGCCCGGACAGGGCCAGCCCGACTGGTACGCCCCGCCGCCGCCCCAGCAGGCCGGTCAGCCCTTCCCCGCGCCCCAGGGCGCGCCGGGCCAGGCCCCGGCGGGACCGTACGGCGCCCCGGCCGCGCCCGGTGCGGTGCCGGGCGGTCAGCCCGTCAACCCGTACGCGGCCCCGCAGGCCCCGCAGGCGCCCGCCCCGGCCTCGGCACCGCTCGGCGCCGCCCCCGCGCCCGCTTCCGCCCCCTCGCCCGCTTCCGCCCCCGCGCCCGTCACCGACCCGACCAAGCCCGAGGACGCCCGATGAGCACGCCCCAGCCCCCGATGCAGCAGGCCGCACCCGAGTGGCAGGCGTCGCCCGGGTCGCCGTACCCGACGTACACGTCGCCGATCCCGGTGGTGCGCACGCACCTCGGGCATGCGCTCGCCTCCGAGTGGACGAAGATCAAGTCGGTGCGCTCGACGATGTGGACGCTGGGCGTGTTCGTCCTGCTGGTCGTCGGCATCGGCCTGCTGACCGGCCTGGTGGTGGCGAGCTCCTCGACCGACCTAGCCGGCTCGAACTCGCTGGAGCTGGGCTTCTTCGGACTGCTCCTCGGCAGCATCTGCGTCATCACGCTCGGCGTGATGACCACCGCGTCGGAGTACGGCACCGGCATGGTGCGGACCACGATGACCGCCTGCCCGAGCCGCGGCCGGGTCCTCGCGGCCAAGGGGATCGTGTTCTTCCTGGTGGCGTTCGTCGTGACGCTGGTGTCCGCCGCGCTCGTCGCCCTCATGCACATGGCGCTCCTGGAGGGCAACGGCGCCGACGAGCCCACCGGAGGCGAGTGGCTGAAGGCCACGGTCGGTGTCTCGCTCTACGTCGCGCTGCTCGGACTGCTCTCGCTCGCCATCGGTTCGATCATCCGGCACTCCGCGGGCGCCATCACGATCATGGTCGGCACGCTGCTCGCCCCGCTGGTGATCGCTCTGTTCATGTTCGCGGAGTCGCTGAATCGCGTACAGCAGGCCCTGTTCGAGTACTCGATCCCCAACCAGATGAGCATCTTCTACGCCAACTCGCTCAGCGACTCGGGCCCGTCCGGCTGGGACCCGCTGTGGATCATGCTCGGCGTGACGGCCGCCGCGTTCGCCGGCGCGTTCGCGCTGCTGGAGAAGCGGGACGTGTAGAGGGGTTCAGAACTTCGGCGCGTTACGGGACCGCTGCACCCGCGTGGTGCGGCGGTCCTTCGCGTTCCAGCAGGACTTGTGCCAGTGCCGGCGGTCGTCGACGCCCGAGTGCGCCGGCCAGGCCACCACGTGCGGGACACCGTCCGGGATCAGCTGGTCGCAGCCCGGGCAGCGGTACGCCTTCCCCTGCGCGCTCGCGCCCGCCACGTGCCGTACGCTCCAGTCCTCGCCCTGCCAGTTCTCCGACGACTGCCAGCCGCCGTAGCGCCCGGAGCCGTCGTCCTCGGCGCTCCGGCCGGACGAACCGGCTCCCTTGGGTCGGTTGCGACGCGGGGACACAGGACACCTCACGGAGCTATACAGGGAATACGGGCGGCGACCAGCCTACGCGGCACGGACAGGGGTACGCGTACGCCGCGAACCACCGCGACTCCCCCGAGTGGAGCTGCTGCGGGGGCCGTCGAAAACCGTCGAAGACCCTCCACAACGGCCGATTCTGCAGACAATCCGCAAATCTCTCCGCCCGGCCGTGTCCTCGGCACGTGTCAGACGGTTATGCCCTGTGGGGGAGCTCCGGGTCGGAGCCGAGGAAGCAGGAAGAGCAATGCGCGTAGGAAGTTTCGTGTTGGGCGCCCAGTTCCCGGGCCAGGGCCAGGGTGAGGCGCTGCACCGCGCGGTCCGCTCGGCCGAGGTCGCCGAGGAGGCGGGCCTCGACACGGTCTGGCTGGCCGAGCACCACTTCGTGCCGTACGGCACGTGTCCTTCGGCCGTGACGCTGGCCGCGCTGCTGCTGGGCCGCACCCGTCGCATCCGGGTCGGCACCGCGGTCAGCGTGCTGCCCACCGTCCACCCCGTGGCCCTCGGCGAGCAGGCCGCGCTGCTCCACGTCGCGAGCGGCGGCCGGTTCTCGCTGGGCGTGGGCCGGGGCGGCCCGTGGGTGGACCTGGAGGTGTTCGGCGCGGGCCTGGAGGCGTACGAGAAGGGCTTCCCGGAGTCACTCGATCTGCTGGTCCGCTGGCTGCGCGAACCGGCCGTCGGCGCCTCGGGCGAACGCTTCCGGTTCCGCGAGGTGCCCGTCGTCCCGCGCCCCTCGGAGTCCCTCACCGAAGGGGCGGGCCCCGAGGTCGTCGTCGCCTGCACCTCCCCGGCCAGCGTGCGCATGGCGGCCGAGCGGGGGCTGCCGATGCTGCTCGGCATGCACGTCGGCGACGAGGAGAAGGCCGAGATGGTCGCCCTGTGGCGGCAGCACGCACGCGCGGCCGGGCGGCCGGCGGCGGAGATCCACGGCGCGGCCCATGTCTCGGCCGGCGTCTGCCAGATCGCGGACCGGCGCGTCGACGCGGCGGAGACCCTGCTCAAGGCGATGCCCGGCTGGCTGCGTCAGGGCCTGGGCGCCCACGTCACGGTGGACGGCCGCGCCCGGCGGATGCGCGACCCGCACGCGTACACCGAACTGCTCTGCGGACTGCACCCGGTGGGCCCGCCCCGGCTCTGCGCGGACCGGCTCGCGGCGACCGGCGAGCGGACCGGCATCAACCGCTTCGCCCTGCTCGTCGAGGGGTCCGGAGACCTCGCGGCGACCGAGGAGAACGTACGGCGGCTCGGGGCCGAGGTCCTCCCCCAGCTCCGCTGAGCAAGTGGGCGGGGAGCTTGCCGCTCCGGTACAGAACTGCACCTCCCGCGTACGGAACGGCAAGCGGACGACCGTGGCGTCAGCAGTCGCGGAACTCGGGCGACTGGTTCAGCACCTGGCTGCGTACCGAGGTGAAGCGGGTCAGCTTCTCGTCGACAGAGGAGTCCAACGGGAACACCGCCACCCGGTGGCAGTTCTGGAAGGCCAGCCGCACCCCGAAGTGGCGCTGCAGTGCACCGCGGATGGCGTCACTCGCCAGCGCACGCAGCAGCTGGCCGCGCGCCTGCTCGTCCGGCGGGGGCGTCTGGTTGTCGGCGAACGCTCCGCCGTCGACCTTCAGCTGTGCCACCAGGGAGCTGACCATCTCCCATGCGTAAGGCAGGGAAGTCCGGACGCAGTCGACGAAGGCTGCTTCGTCGACCTCGCCTCGCTCGGCCTGTTCGAGTAGGGCCGGTGAGACGTCGAGCGACATGGGTTCTCCTCTCGCACCCCCGACTGGCAGGGGTTGCCGGACAGTTAAAGGGAGCGCGATTTCGGACACGCTGCGTACACACCTCGCGACCTCCCGTTCAATACCGTAAGCAACCGATCGTGACCGCACCAGGAGAATGCCTATATGGGCACCATCCGGTAGGCACACAATCGGCCAGTGCGCAAGACGGGGCCAATGGGAGAAGTGGGACAGCGCCCGGGGCCGCCGGGGCACGGGCGAATCGCGTCGGGCCCGGCACGTCGAGTAGCGTTGCCGACCATGCGTCTCGTCATTGCCCGCTGCTCCGTCGACTACGCCGGGCGGCTCACCGCCCACCTGCCCTCGGCTCCCCGGCTGATCCTGGTCAAGGCTGACGGCAGCGTCTCGATCCACGCCGACGACCGGGCCTACAAGCCCCTCAACTGGATGTCGCCGCCCTGCGCCCTGAAGGAGGGCACGGGCGAGGAGGAGGGCGTCTGGACCGTCGTCAACAAGGCGGGCGAGAAGCTCATCATCACGATGGAGGAGATCCTCCACGACTCCTCGCACGAACTGGGCGTCGACCCGGGCCTGATCAAGGACGGCGTGGAAGCGCACCTCCAGGAGCTGCTCGCCGACCGTATCGAGACGCTGGGTGAGGGCTACACGCTCATCCGCCGCGAGTACATGACCGCCATCGGCCCCGTCGACATCCTGTGCCGGGACGCCGAGGGCCGGACCGTCGCGGTCGAGATCAAGCGGCGCGGCGAGATCGACGGCGTGGAGCAACTCACGCGCTACCTGGAGCTGTTGAACCGCGATCCCCATCTCGCCCCGGTGCGCGGCGTCTTCGCCGCCCAGGAGATCAAGCCGCAGGCCCGCGTCCTCGCCACGGACCGCGGCATCGGCTGCCAGGTGCTGGACTACAACGCCATGCGGGGCATCGAGGACGACAAGCTGCGGCTGTTCTGAACGGGCGTCGCCCACGGCGTACGAGAGGGCCGGGTCCGCGTTGGCGGACCCGGCCCTCCTGTGCTGTTCCGTGCCTGTTCCGGGGAACGTCAGATGAGCTGACCCGTCGCCGGGCCCGAGCCGCTCGGCGTTCCCGTGCCGGTGCCCGTGCCGCTGGTCGCGGTGCTGCTCTGCGAGGCGGTCGCGGTGCTGTCGGCGGGGGAACTGGCGGCGGTGGGGGACGTGCCGGGGCCGGTGGCGCTGTTGGACGTCTCCGGGACCGACGGCGAGGTGGTCTGGCTCTCGCTGGGACTCGGGTCGGTGGGCGTCGGCGTTCCGGGATCGGTCTCCGTCTCGGAGTCGCTGGGCTCCGGCGACGAAGGGGGATCCGACGGCTTGTCGGACGTCGGCGGCTTGGACGGCGAGGACGGGTCGTCCGGCTCGTTCGAGTCGCCCGGGTCCGGTGAACTCGGGTCGTCGGGCTCGCCCGAGTCGCTCGGGCCGTCCGACGGGCCCGCCGACTCGCTCGGCGTCGGGTCGTCCGACGTGCCGACGGTGCCGTCCGGGCCGGGGTCGGCGGGCCGGCCGGTGTCTCCCGGTTTCGCGCCGTCGTCGGACGGCCGGTCCGCGCCCAGGCCGCCGTCGTCGACACCCTGGCTGGCCGACGGATTGACACCGACCTGGTCCGAGGGATCGCCGGCGTCGTTCTCCGACGTGGCGCCGAGGGTCACCACCGTGCCGAGCACGGCGACGAGCAGCGCGCCCGCTCCGGCGGCGACGAGGTTGCGCCGCGCGAAGCCCTTGATACCGACGCCCGCCTTGCGGGACGGCCCGGTGGACGCCTCCGGGCTGGTGACCAGGGTCGACGACTGCGGGGGCGGCTGGAGGGGCGGGAAGGGCGCGGGTACGCCCGCGGGCGGCGACGCCGACTCCTCGTTCCGGGCGTCGGGCACCTCCTCCCCCGCGGTCGGGCCGAGACCGGCGACGCCGAACCCGGCAGCGGCCCCCGCTCCACCGAACGCGCCGGCGCCGGTGCCGAGGCCGGGGGTGTCCCCGCTCCGGTCGGCGACCAGCGCGAGGGCACGGCGGCCCGCGACGGCGCCGCGCTTGTCGGAGAGCGCGCCGCGCAGCCCGATGGAGGCCTCCAGCTCGGCGCGGGCCCGGTCGAGGTGGCCCTCGCACAGCGCGAGGACACCGAGTTCGTGGTGGAAGTAGGCCTGTTCCGCGACGTCACCGGCGAGCCGGGAGGCCTCGGTACCGGAGCGCAGCGCCCGTTGCCAGGCGCTCCAGTGCAGCCCGGCGGCGAATGCCGGTGCCGCGGTGCGGGCCAGCTGGACGGCGGGGCTCTCCTCGTCGCCCGCGGGCGGGGTCGTCGTCGGCACCAGCACGGCCAGGGCGCTCAGCACGGCGTCGGCCTCGGCACAGACCCGCTCCGGGGTCACCGAGGGGTGGCCGGCCCACCAGGCGTAGTGCTGGGCGGCGGCCAGCGCCCTCTCCCGTACGTCGTCGGCGTATCCGGCGCTCTCCAGCTGGGTGAGCACCCCGGCGGCCAGCCGGTAGCGGGAGCCGACCGGCGAGACCAGTCCGCAGTCGGTCAGCTCGCCGAGGGCGGCGTCCGCGTGGGTGTCGCCGACCAGGGCGGGCAGGTGCGCCTGGTGCGGCACCTCGCCGCCGAGCGCGACGGCGAACTCCAGGGTGGAGCGGGCCGAGGCGCTGAGCCGGGAGGCGAGCAGCGGCGCGGGCGCCGCGGCCTCACCGAGGGACGGCAGGGGCACCTCGTCGGCCTCGGCGGCGTCGTAGGGCGTGTCGTCGGCCGGACGGGCGTCGACGAAGACGCCGAACTCGTCGACGGCGTCGGCGCCGGCCCGCTGCCGGTCGCGCCGGCGCAGCAGGGCACCGGCCTGGACGAAGCGCAGCGGCAGGCCCTCGGACTCGAACCAGAGGTCGCCGGTCCAGTTGGCCTCCTCCTCGGTGAGGGTCCGGCCGGCGGCGCGCTCCAGCAGTTCCACGCCGTCCGAGCGGTCCAGGCCGGTGAGGAAGACCTCCTCGACGGCCGAGTCGGCGGAGGGCGCGGGCACGTCCGGGGTGGCGCCGATGAGGAAGGCGCACTCGGGGGTGGCGTCCAGCAGCTCGTCGAGGGCGGTGCCGCCGAACTCGACGTCGTCCAGGACGACGACCGCGCCGACGTCCCTCAGACGGCCGAGCAGTTCCTCCCGGTCCGGGCGGTGCAGCGGCGCGCGGTGGACGGCGTGGAAGAGGTCGTACAGGAGGTCGTCGGCCGTGCGGCGGAAGCCGCTGAGCCGGACCACGCCGTCGGGTGCGAGGCCCGCGCAGTCCTCGGCGACGACGTCGAGGAGGCTGGTGCGTCCGGAGCCGGCGGGGCCGGTGAGGCGGACGGAACGGCCGCGGGCGAGCAGCCGCACCAGGCGTTCGCGCTCGTCCTCGCGGGCCAGCAGGCCGAGCACGGTCCGGACCGGTCCCGGCGGGACGGGCGGCCTCCCGGCGCGCTCCGCCTCGGCGCGTTCGGCCGCGGTGAGCTTCTCGGGCCGGGCGGGCCGCTCCGCGGGCGGGCAGACCTCGATCTCGCTGCCGTCGACGGGGTTGACGGTGAGCAGGAAGTCGCCGGACACCAGCTGCACCGTGCGGGCCGGCGCGGGCACGTGCTGTCCGAGGTCGGTTGTGAGGGAGTCCCTGGGCGGGCGTGGGCGCGGCGCCTGGTGGTCGCCGTCTCGGCCGTGCTCCTCGGGTCCCCGGTTGTTCGGGTCCATAGGTTCAAGCCCCCCAAAAGCGTCGTGTGCAGGGCCCCGGTCGGGACCACCCTCTCCCGGCCTTGCCGCACACCGCGCTGTCGCTTCTGGTCCGGGCCCGCCAGATGGGTTCGCAAGAGGGCGGGCAGCCAGACCCTAAACCTTCGCTCAGTATCTCCGACAGCCCGGGGTACCGGCCCGTCCGAGACGTCACAGTCTCGTGAGGATTGCGCGCGTCGGGCGTTTCGCCGAGCGGTGTCCGGGTCCCCCCGGTCCACCGGACCACACCGGCCCGTGGCGTCACACCCTGGGCAGGGTCTCCACGCCGATGCCGCCCTCGATGGCCAGGATCCGGTGCAGCCGTGTGGCCACCAGCAGGCGCTGCATCTGCGGCGGTACGTCACGCAGCACCAGCCGCCGGCCGCAGCGTCCGGCCCGCCGGTGGGCCCCCATGATCACGCCGAGTCCGGTGGCGTCCCAGGAGTCCAGTTCGGACAGGTCCAGCACCAGGTCGCCGGTTCCGTCATCGACGGCCGAGTGCAGGACCGTACGGGCGTCCGCCGCGCTGCGGACGTCGAGGCGGCCCCCGACGACCAGCTCGACGTGGTCGCCCCTGATGTACATATGCGCTCCCCGGCGTGCGTCTCTGTTTCGTCTCGTCGATTCTTCTGCGTGATCTCTCGGCGATATCAGGTGTTGCAACCTCTGACTGGCCGAAACGATCGGAGGTTGCCGCCTGTAAGCGAACCGATACCGAATTCACCCCGGCGTGTGACGTTTCCCGGGGCCGATGCGACCTCAGTGCTTGTAGAAGCCCTGCCCGCTCTTGCGGCCGATGTCACCGGCGTCCACCATCCGGCGCATCAGCTCCGGCGGGGCGAACTTCTCGTCCTGGGACTCGGTGTAGATGTTGCCGGTGGCGTGCAGCAGGATGTCGACGCCCGTCAGGTCGGCGGTGGCCAGCGGTCCCATGGCGTGGCCGAAGCCCAGCTTGCAGGCAAGGTCGATGTCCTCGGCGGTCGCGACGCCCGACTCGTACAGCTTCGCGGCCTCGACCACGAGGGCGGAGATGAGACGGGTGGTCACGAAGCCGGCGACGTCGCGGTTGACGACGATGCAGGTCTTGCCGGTGGACTCGGCGAACTCCCGTGCGGTGGCGAGCGTTTCGTCGCTGGTCTTGTAGCCGCGCACCAGCTCGCACAGCTGCATCATCGGGACCGGGGAGAAGAAGTGGGCGCCGACGACCCGTTCGGGTCGCTCCGTCACGGCCGCGATCTTGGTGATCGGGATGGCGGAGGTGTTGGACGCGAGGATCGCCTCGTCCTTCACCAGCTTGTCGAGGGCGCGGAAGATCTCGTGCTTGATCTCCAGCTTCTCGAAGACGGCCTCGACGACGACGTCCGCGTCGGCGGCGGCCTCCAGGTCGGTGGTGGCGGTGATGCGCGCGAGGGCGGCCTCGGCGTCGTCGGCGGCGAGCTTCCCCTTGGCGACGAACTTGTCGTACGACGCCTTGATGCCGTCGGTGCCGCGCCGGAGCGCCTCGTCGGTGACGTCGCGCAGGACGACGTCCCAGCCCGCCTGGGCGGAGACCTGGGCGATTCCGGACCCCATGAGACCGGCTCCGATGACGGCGAGCTTCCGTGCCACTGTGCGACTCCCCTGATACGCGCTGTTTCTCTTCTCTCGGCCGGAGATTAGCGGGCGTGAGGGGCTGTGTGACCGGTTAGTAACGCGCGTCACGTCTCAGATGACGGACATCACACCGAGGGGTGCCATTCGGGTGTCAGACCGCGCCCCGTACGGCGTAGTTGAGCACCTTCTCGCTCAACAGCTCCTCCATTTCGTCCAGCAGCAGCAGGACGTCGCGGGAGACCTCCGACGGCCTCCCGCCCGCGAGCATCCGCTGCCCGATGGCCGCGATGACGGTTCCGTGCAGCCAGTTGACCTGACCCGCCATCAAGGCGGGCGTCATGTCGTCGTCCGCGCTGCCGGTCTCCTCGCGCAGGGTCTGCTCCAGGTTCAGGAGCACCTCCTGGCCGATCGCCCACATCCGTGAGCGCAGGTCGGGCGAATCCTGGATCACCTTCATGAACTTCGCGTAACCGTCCATCAGGCCGACCCGGGGCGAGACCGTCTCGACCTCCTCGCGCAGCTCGCGCAGCACGGCCCGCGCCGCCGACTCGCCGTCACGGCGCCCGCGCACCCAGCGGGAGAGCCGGTCGATCACACCCTTGGACCGGTCGAGGAAGAGGTCCTCCTTGGCCGGGAAGTAGTTGTAGACGGTGTTGACGGAGACGTTCGCGGCGTCCGCGACCTCCGCCACCGTCACGGCCTCGAAGCCGCGTTCCAGGAACAGGCCCGTGGCGACATCCGAGATGTACTGCCGGGTCTGCCGCTTCTTCCGTTCCCTGAGTCCCTCGGCCATCCCCGCATCCTAGCTTCGCCGGCGCCTCTCTCTGGTATCGCTGAAAACTTGGGGCCGTTGCAAAATTTCAGTTGACTCTGTTTTTCTGGATCGCATGGCAATCATCAGTACGGCCGGCCTGGCCCGTACCTTCGCGACGAAGCGCGGCCCGGTCGAGGCGGTGCGCGGCATCGACCTGACCGTCCGCGAGGGCGAGATCCTCGGCTTGCTCGGCCCCAACGGCGCCGGCAAGACCACCACCCTCCGGATGCTCACGACGCTGCTCGCCCCCACCGGCGGCGCGGCCACCGTCGCCGGCCACGACCTGGCGACCGACCCGGCCGGAGTGCGAGCGACGTGTGGATACGTGGCGCAGTCGGGCGGCGTGGACGCGCAGATCACCGTGCGGGAGGAACTGGTGACCCAGGGCCGCCTGTACCGCCTGTCCAGGGCGCGGGCCGTCGAGCGCGCCGGGGAGCTGGCCCGCGACCTGGACCTGACCGAGCTGCTCGACCGCAGGTGCGGCGCGCTCTCCGGCGGTCAGCGGCGCCGGCTGGACATCGCGATGGCGCTCACGCACCGCCCCGGGGTGCTCTTCCTGGACGAGCCGACCACCGGCCTGGACCCGGCCGGCCGTGCCGGCCTGTGGGACCTGGTCCGCCGGCTGCGCGACGAGCACGGCACCACGGTCTTCCTGACCACCCACTACCTCGACGAGGCCGACGCCCTCTCCGACCGCCTGGTGGTCGTGGACCGGGGCGTGGTGGCCGCCGAGGGCACGCCGGCCGCCCTGAAGCTGGAGTACGGCGGCTCGCTCGACGCCTCGCTCCAGGACACGTTCCTCGCGGTCACCGGACGCAGTGCGGCACCGGCCGACGTCACCCCCGTAGCCGTATAGAACTCCCAGGATCCGAGGACCCCCGATGCTGCTCCACGACACCGGCCTCATCTTCGGCCGCTACCTGCGCCAGTCCCTGCGCTCCCGCTTCGCACTGCTCTTCGGCGTGCTGATGCCGCTGCTGTACCTGCTCTTCTTCGGCCCCCTGCTGACCGATCTGCCGCTCGGCGGACAGGGCAGCTCCTGGCAGGTGCTCGTCCCCGGCCTGCTGCTCCAACTCGGCCTGTTCGGTGCGTCCTTCGCAGGCTTCTCGGTCATCATCGAGAACGGCCAGGGGGTGGTCGAGCGCATGCGCGTCACGCCCGTCAGCCGCCTGGCGCTGCTGCTGGGCCGGGTGCTGCGGGACGCCACGGTCTTCGTCTTCCAGGCAGTGCTGCTGGTGCTGGCGGCGGTCGTGATGGGCCTGCGCGCGCCCCTGCCCGGCGTGCTCATCGGCTTCGCTTTCGTCGCCCTGCTCACGGTCTCGCTGGCGTCGCTGTCGTACGCGCTGGCGATGAAGGTCCGTACGCCGCAGGAGTTCGGGCCGGCCGTCAACGCGCTGACCATGCCGTCGATGCTGCTGTCCGGCCTGATGCTGCCGATGACGCTGGGGCCGGCGTGGCTGGACGGGCTCTCGCACCTGATGCCGTTCCGCTATCTGGTCGACGCGGTACGGGACGCGTACGTCGGCAGCTACGCGACGCCGCACATGTTCTACGGCGTCCTGGTCGCCCTCGCCTTCACCGCGCTGGCCGTGACGGTGGGCACACGCGTGTTCCGTACCGCCGGAGCCTAACTACGCTGGCCCCATGGTCAACCTGACGCGCATCTACACCCGGACCGGCGACCAGGGCACCACCGCCCTCGGCGACATGAGCCGGGTCCCCAAGACCGACCTCCGCATCTCCGCGTACGCCGACGCCAACGAGGCGAACGCGGTGATCGGCACGGCGATCGCCCTCGGCGGCCTGCACGAGGAGGTCGTCAAGGTCCTCGTCCGCGTCCAGAACGACCTGTTCGACGTGGGCGCGGACCTGTCGACGCCGGTGGTGGAGAACCCGGAGTTCCCGCCGCTGCGGGTCGAGCAGTTCTACGTCGACAAGCTGGAGGCGGACTGCGACCGCTTCCTCGCCGACGTGGAGAAGCTCCGCTCCTTCATCCTGCCCGGCGGCACGCCCGGCGCGGCCCTGCTGCACCAGGCGTGCACGGTGGTCCGGCGGGCCGAGCGCTCGACGTGGGCGGCGCTGGAGGTCCACGGCGAGTCGATGAACGCGCTCACCGCGACCTACCTGAACCGTCTCTCCGACCTGCTCTTCATCCTCGCCCGCGTGGCCAACAAGGAGGTCGGGGACGTGCTGTGGGTGCCGGGCGGGGAGCGCTAGGCCTGTCGGCGCGCCGACCGGAACAGGCCCCAGACGGTCTGCGCGCCGCCGACACACATCATCACGATGCCGGCCTTCGTCAGGTCGACGACGGGGACCTCCACGCCCCCGGCGAACAGCGAGAGGGCGAGGCCGGCCACGAAGGTGGCGCCGCCCTCCCACAGGTTCCGCTCCGGCAGGTACCTCATCGGCGCGCGTCCTCCGGTTCCTTCGTCGCCTCGGGTGAGACCGCCGCCGTCCCGGCCGGGGCCTTCTTCGGCCAGACCGCGTAGGTCAGCGCGATCAGCCCGTGGATGCCGGCGGCGCGCCAGGCCGTGGCCTGCCAGCTCTCCAGGGAGCCGGTGCGGCTCGGGTCGCCGACGTACCACATGGCGATCCGGAGCAGTCCGGTCGCCACGGCGGCGGCGAGCAGCGTGCCGAGCCACACCTTGCCCTCGTGCCGGGCGCGGGCCATGCCGTAGCGCGGCGGGCCGACCGGTTTCGGCGCTTCGCCCAGCCGGTGGGCGGCGTGGCCGTCGAGCCACTTCACGGTGCGGTGGCCGTGCCCCACCGTGTAACCGATGTACAGGGCCGCCAGGCCGTGCTTCCAGCTCGGGTCGGCACCGTTCCTCAGGTCCAGCGCGGTGACGACCAGCAGCACGACCTCGAGCAGCGGCTCGCACAGCAGCAGCGCCATGCCCGCGCGCGGCATCTTCAGCAGGTAGCGGACGGCCAGTCCGGCCGCCAGCAGTACCCAGAAGCCGATCTCACAGACGATGATCAGGGTGACGATCACGGTTCGCTCCTCTCGATCGCCCTTCCAGGCTCTCCCGCCGGAGCGGTCGGATCGTCGTCGCCGGTGACGAACCTCCGGTACATCGAAGGATGCAGTGCCGGACCGTTCCCCGGGACCAGGCGGGCGGGGCGGGGGGCGTGTTGGATGGTGGCATGGCCGTACGACTCCCCCGCCCGCGCCGCTTCGACGTGTACGCCGCGTCGGCCGGTCTGCTCGGCGGGCTGCTCCTGTGGGGCATCGGCCTGGGTGTGCGGCCCGCCGACGCACCGATCGTGCTGTTCGACGGCCGCTGGCCGCTGCTGGTCCCGCTCGCCGTCATAGCGGGCTGCGAGCTGCTGCGCCGGGCCGCGCCGCGCACCGGTCTGCTGATCGGCACGGCCGCGCTGATCGGGGACACGTTCACGCAGGGCAGCCTGGTCACGGTGATCATGTACACCGACCTGATGTACGCCGCCGTGCTGTACGGCCCGCCCGCCTCGGCCCGCCGCATCCCGTGGATCACCGGGCTGCTCACCGTGGCCGGGACCATCGTGCCGTTCGCGCTGTGGCGGGTGCCCGAGGCGCTGCTGATCGGTGTCGCCGTCGGAGTCGTGTCGTTCGCGCCCGCCTCCACGGGCCTGATCGTGCGCAATCACCGCGAGGCCGCCGACGCCGCCCTGCTGCGCGCCGAGCAGACCGCGCTGCTGGCCGAGATGGACCGGGTCCAGGCGGTGACCGCGGAGCGTTCCCGGATGGCCCGCGAGCTGCACGACATGGTCGCCAACCACCTCTCCGCGATCGCCATCCACTCCACGGCCGCGCTCTCCCTGGACGACCCGGCCACCACCCGGCAGGCGCTCGGCGTCATCCGCGAGAACAGCGTCGAGGGACTGGCCGAGATGCGACGCCTGATCGGCATCCTGCGGGACACCGGCGAGGACACCGAACCGGCCGCCGCCCCCACCCTCGACGGGCTCGGCGCGCTGGCCGACGGCGCCCGCGCCAACGGCCTCGACGTCACCCTGGAGGCGGCACCGGGCGAGGGGCTGCCCGCGCCGGTCGAGCTGGCCGCGTACCGGATCGTGCAGGAGTCGCTCACCAACGCGCTCAAGCACGCCTCCCAGGGGACGGTACGGGTCGAGCTGGCCCGGCACGACGACGTGCTGCGCGTCCTGGTCACCAGCCCTTACGGCGACCGGGAGGCGCCGCGTGCCCCCGGCTCCGGTGCCGGCCTGGTCGGCATGCGGGAGCGGGCGGCGCTGCTGCACGGCACGTTCGAGTCCGGGCCGGTGGCGGACCCCGGCTCGACGGGCGGCAAGATCTGGACCGTACGCGCCACCCTGCCCCTGACCGAAGGAGACCTCGCATGATCCGCGTCCTCGTCGCCGAGGACCAGTCCGCCGTCCGCGCCGGACTGGTGCTGATCCTGAGCAGCGCCCCGGACATCGAGGTGGCCGGGGAGGCGGCGGACGGCGAGCAGGCGGTGGCGCTGGCCCGGGAACTGCGTCCGGACGTGGTGCTGATGGACGTCCAGATGCCCCGGCTGGACGGGGTGTCGGCGACCCGGCGAGTGGTCGCCGAGCAGCTGGCCGACGTGCTCGTACTGACCACCTTCGACCTGGACGAGTACGTCTTCGGCGCGCTGCGGGCGGGGGCCGCCGGGTTCCTGCTGAAGAACACGGAGGCGAAGGACCTCCTCGCGGCCGTGCGCACGGTGGCGGGCGGTGAGGGGATCGTCGCCCCGGCCGTCACCCGGCGGCTGATCGCCGAGTTCGCCGCGAAACCGGTCCGGGAGCCGACCGCCGATCCGTCGGTGCTGGAGGACCTCACCCGGCGCGAGCGCGAGGTGCTGTCCTGTCTCGGCGAGGGGCTGTCCAACGCGGCGATCGCCGAGCGGCTGGACATGGCGGAAGCCACGGTGAAGACGCACGTCAGCCGCCTGCTGGGGAAGCTGGGGCTGCGCAGCCGGGTGCAAGCGGCGGTGCTCGCGCAGGAGTTGGGGATCTAGCTTTTCCCACGCCCGGAGACAGCTTCTCCCACGCCCGGAGACAGCTTCTCCCACGCCCGGAAACAATGGAGCACTGGTCCAGACCTATTGACCTATGGTCCAGACCTTTCTATTCTCGCGGCACTGCGGGCATGAGGCTCAGTCATGCCCACGACACAACCCCACATAAGGAGGCGCAGCATGCGC
Source organism: Streptomyces sp. NPDC097107 (assembly GCF_044762405.1). Lineage (NCBI taxonomy): Bacteria > Bacillati > Actinomycetota > Actinomycetes > Kitasatosporales > Streptomycetaceae > Streptomyces > Streptomyces sp. NPDC097107. The sequence goes on from NZ_JBIWEF010000008.1 coordinate 36,712, forward strand.
TTCAGACACAGAGTCGCGGCACTGGTCGCGACGCTGTCGCTCCCGCTGGCCGGTCTGGTCGGCCTCGCGAGTCCGGCCCAGGCCGCGACGAGTGCGACGGCCGTCTTCGCCAAAACCTCGGACTGGGGCACCGGCTTCGGCGGCAAGTGGACGGTGAAAAACACCGGAACCACCACCATCAACTCCTGGAACGTCGAGTGGGACTTCCCCTCCGGCACCAAGGTCACCTCCGCCTGGGACGCCACGGTCACCAACTCCGGTAACCACTGGACCGCCAAGAACGTCGGCTGGAACGGCACCCTCGCCCCCGGGGCGTCGGTCTCCTTCGGCTTCAACGGCAGCGGCCCCGGCTCCCCGTCCAACTGCAAGCTCAACGGCGGCAGCTGCGACGGCACCTCCGTACCCGGCGACAAGGCACCCTCGGCTCCCGGGACACCCACCGCCTCCGGCATCACCGACACCTCGGTGAAACTGTCCTGGTCCGCGGCGACCGACGACAAGGGCGTCAAGAACTACGACGTCCTGCGCGACGGCGCCAAGGTCGCCACGGTCACCGGCACCACTTACACCAACACCGGCCTGACCGCCGGCACCGACTACTCCTACACCGTCCAGGCCCGCGACACCGCCGACCAGACCGGACCGGTCAGCGGCGCGGTGAAGGTCACCACCACCGGTGGCGGCGGCGGCCCCGGCCCGCAGCCGGGCGAAGAGGTCAAGCTCGGCTACTTCACCAACTGGGGCGTCTACGGGCGCAACTACCACGTGAAGAACCTGGTCACCTCCGGCTCCGCCGAGAAGATCACCCACATCAACTACGCCTTCGGCAACGTCCAGGGCGGCAAGTGCACCATCGGTGACGCCTACGCCGACTACGACAAGGCGTACACCGCCGACCAGTCCGTCGACGGCGTCGCCGACACCTGGGACCAGCCGCTGCGCGGCAACTTCAACCAGCTGCGCAAGCTGAAGGCCCAGTACCCGCACATCAAGGTGCTGTTCTCCTTCGGCGGCTGGACCTGGTCCGGCGGCTTCCCCGACGCGGTGAAGAACCCCGCCGCCTTCGCGAAGTCCTGCCACGACCTGGTCGAGGACCCGCGCTGGGCCGACGTCTTCGACGGCATCGACCTGGACTGGGAGTACCCGAACGCCTGCGGTCTCAGCTGTGACACGACCAGCGCACCGAACGCCTTCAGCACCATGATGAAGGCCATGCGCACCGAGTTCGGCGACGACCTGGTCACCGCGGCCGTCACCGCCGACGCCTCCGACGGCGGCAAGATCGAGGCCGCCGACTACGGCACCGCCGCGCAGTACATCGACTGGTACAACGTGATGACGTACGACTTCTTCGGCGCCTGGGCGAAGAACGGTCCGACCGCTCCGCACTCGCCGCTGACCTCGTACAACGGCATCCCGCAGCAGGGCTTCAACTCCGCCGAGGCGATCGCGAAGTTCAAGGCGGTGGGCGTGCCGGCCGCCAAGCTGCTCCTCGGCATCGGCTTCTACGGCCGCGGCTGGACCGGCGTCACCCAGTCCGCGCCCGGCGGCACGGCGACCGGCCCGGCGACCGGCACGTACGAGGCGGGCATCGAGGACTACAAGGTCCTCAGGAACAGCTGCCCGGCCACCGGCACCGTCGCCGGCACCGCGTACGCGCACTGCGGCAGCAACTGGTGGTCCTACGACACTCCGGCCACCGTCAAGTCCAAGATGGACTGGGCCGAGCAGCAGAAGCTGGGCGGCGCCTTCTTCTGGGAGTTCAGCGGCGACACCGCGAACGGCGAGCTGGTGAGCGCCATCGACAGCGGGCTGAAGTAGTACTCGGAAGAGTCACCTAAGCGACATTGACGCTCTCCCGGACTTCGTCCGGGAGGACCCCCACCCAGCGAGTGAATGTGGCTACGCCACATTCACTCGCTGTCCGGGCGGGGCTGCCTCGAGCCACGCGAGGAATCCGGTCAGCGCGTCATCGCTCATCGCCAGTTCGAGCCGCGTGCCCCGATGGAGACAGGCGAGCACGACGGCGTCCGAGAGCAGCGCCAGCTCCTCCTCGCCGTCCGGGACACGGCGGCCGGCCACCTCGATCGCGGAGCGCTCCAGGACCCGGCGCGGGCGGGGGGAGTACGAGAAGACCCGGTACCACTCGACCCGGTCACCGTTGTAGCGGGCCACTCCGTAGGACCAGCCCTTGCCGGCGCCGTCGCCCTCCTCGGGGGCGTCCCAGCGCAGGGAGCAGTCGAAGGTGCCACCCGATCGCTGGATCAGCCGGCGGCGCAGACCGAAGACGAAGAGCCCGATCACCACCAGGGCGACGACAATTCCGCACACAGTCAGAGCGAGGACCATCGACACCGACCTCCTCGTCTCCTAGGTAACGGAACGGAAAAACCACCCGGATCTGCCTCAGCCGCGGCCGGGTCCGGATAGCTCCGGTCCCAGCCGCGGCTGAGTGACGTCATAGCACAGCGCCCTGGATCAGCGCCCCGCCGCCGCGCGCAGTCGGACGTCCGCGCGTCGCTCGGCGTGGGCGTCGCCCTCCGCCTTCGCGCGCTCGAGCTCCCGCTCCGCGCGCTGGACGTCGATCTCGTCCGACAGCTCGGCGATCTCGGCCAGCAGCGACAGCTTGTTGTCCGCGAACGAGATGAAACCGCCGTGCACCGCGGCGACGACCGTCCCACCGTCACTCGTACGAATGGTCACCGGGCCCGACTCCAGCACACCGAGCAGCGGCTGGTGACCGGGCATGACGCCGATGTCGCCGGACGTGGTGCGCGCGACGACCAGGGTGGCCTCGCCGGACCAGACCTCTCGGTCGGCCGCGACCAGCGCGACGTGCAGATCAGCAGCCAAGGTGGCTCCTCGGGTCACCACCCGGCCGGAGAGCCGGGTGTTGGTTACAAGTCTAATAGGCGTGACGGAGGGGGCGGGACGTGCCCGCCCCCTCCGGTGCGAGCCCTGGGGCTCACGATGAGCACGAGGCTCAGGAGACGCCGAGCTCCTTGGCGTTGTTCTTCAGGTCCTCGATGCCACCGCACATGAAGAACGCCTGCTCCGGGAAGTGGTCGTACTCGCCGTCGCAGATCGAGTTGAAGGCCGCGATCGACTCGTCCAGCGGGACGTCCGACCCGTCGACGCCGGTGAACTGCTTGGCGACGTGGGTGTTCTGGGACAGGAAGCGCTCCACGCGACGGGCACGGTGGACGACGAGCTTGTCCTCCTCGCCGAGCTCGTCGATACCGAGGATCGCGATGATGTCCTGCAGGTCCTTGTACTTCTGCAGGATGCTCTTCACGCGCATCGCGGCCTGGTAGTGGTCCGCCGCGATGTACCGCGGGTCGAGGATGCGGGACGTCGAGTCCAGCGGGTCCACGGCCGGGTAGATGCCCTTCTCGGAGATCGGACGGGAGAGCACCGTCGTCGCGTCGAGGTGGGCGAAGGTGGTGGCCGGGGCCGGGTCGGTCAGGTCGTCCGCGGGGACGTAGATCGCCTGCATCGAGGTGATCGAGTGACCACGGGTCGAGGTGATGCGCTCCTGGAGGAGACCCATCTCGTCGGCCAGGTTCGGCTGGTAGCCCACCGCGGAGGGCATGCGGCCGAGCAGGGTCGACACCTCGGAGCCCGCCTGGGTGAAGCGGAAGATGTTGTCGATGAAGAACAGCACGTCCTGCTTCTGGACGTCACGGAAGTACTCGGCCATGGTCAGGCCGGCCAGCGCGACGCGCAGACGGGTGCCCGGCGGCTCGTCCATCTGACCGAAGACCAGCGCGGTCTTGTCGATGACGCCGGACTCGCTCATCTCGTCGATGAGGTCGTTGCCCTCACGGGTGCGCTCACCGACACCGGCGAACACGGAGACACCGTCGTGGTTGTTGGCGACGCGGTAGATCATCTCCTGGATGAGCACCGTCTTGCCGACGCCGGCACCGCCGAACAGACCGATCTTGCCGCCCTTGACGTACGGGGTCAGCAGGTCGATGACCTTGACGCCGGTCTCGAACATCTCGGTCTTCGACTCGAGCTCGTCGAAGTTCGGCGCCTTGCGGTGGATCGGCCAGCGCTCACCGGTGTACTGCTCGTCGACGTTCAGCACCTCACCGAGGGTGTTGAAAACCTTGCCCTTGGTGAAGTCGCCGACGGGGACGGAGATGGCCGAACCCGTGTCGGTCACCGCGGCCTGGCGGACCAGACCGTCGGTGGGCTGCATCGAGATGGTGCGGACCAGGCCGTCACCCAGGTGCTGGGCGACCTCCAGGGTCAGCTTCTTCAGCTCGCCCGCCTGCGCCGGGTCGGCGACCTCGACGTGGAGGGCGTTGTAGATCTCCGGCATCGCGTCGACGGGGAACTCCACGTCGACGACCGGGCCGATGACCCGGGCGACGCGGCCCGTGGCCGTCGCGGTCTCAACAGTGGTGGTCATTAGTTGTCACTCCCCGCGTTCGCGTCGGCCAGGGCACTGGCGCCACCGACGATCTCGCTGATTTCCTGGGTGATTTCGGCCTGGCGGGCCGCGTTGGCAAGACGGGAGAGCGTGTTGATCAGCTCGCCCGCGTTGTCGGTGGCCGACTTCATCGCGCGCCGCGTGGCGGCGTGCTTGGAAGCGGCCGACTGCAGCAGCGCGTTGTAGACGCGGCTCTCGACGTAGCGCGGCAGCAGGGCGTCGAGGACGTCCTCCGCCGACGGCTCGAAGTCGTACAGCGGAAGGATCTCGTCCTTCGTCGCCGACTCCGTCGCGACCTCGTCGAGACTCAGCGGCAGCAGCCGGGAATCGACCGCCGTCTGCGTCATCATCGAGACGAACTCGGTGTAGACGATGTGGAGCTCGTCCACGCCGCCCTCCGCCGTCTCCTTCTCGATGGCCTCGATCAGCGGCGCCGCGACCTTCTTGGCGTCCGCGTACGAGGGCTCGTCGGTGAAGCCCGTGAACGACTCCGCGACCTTGCGCTCGCGGAAGTTGTAGTGGGCGAGACCGCGCCGGCCGACGATGTACGTGTCGACCTGCCTGCCCTCACGCTCGAGGCGCTCGGTCAGCCGCTCCGCCGCCTTGATGGCGTTGGAGTTGAAGGCGCCGGCCAGACCGCGGTCGCTCGTGAGGAGCAGGACCGCGGCACGGGTCGGGTTCTCCGCCTCCGTGGTCAGCGGGTGCTTGGTGTTCGAACCGGTACCGACCGCCGTGACCGCGCGGGTCAGTTCCTGCGCGTACGGCGTGGAGGCCGCCACCTTGCGCTGCGCCTTGACGACGCGCGAGGCGGCGATCATCTCCATCGCCTTGGTGATCTTCTTGGTCGCGGTGACGGATCGGATGCGACGCTTGTAGACCCGGAGCTGGGCTCCCATGAGTCAGGTCCCTTCCTTACGTCACTTGGCGGCGGACGGGGCGTCCTCGCCGAGCAGCCTGCCGTCCGAGGTCTCGAACTGCTTCTTGAATGCCGCGATCGCCTCGGCGATGGCCTGCAAGGTGTCGTCGGACATCTTGGCGCCCTCGCGGATGGAGGTCATGAGGCCCTGCTCCTGGCGGTGCAGGTACTCGAGGAGCTCCTTCTCGAAGCGGCGGATGTCCGAGACCGGCACCTCGTCCATCTTGCCGGTGGTGCCGGCCCAGACGGAGACGACCTGGTCCTCGGTGGACATCGGCTGGTACTGGTCCTGCTTCAGCAGCTCGACCATGCGCTGACCGCGCTCAAGCTGCGCCTTCGACGCGGCGTCCAGGTCGGAACCGAAGGCGGCGAACGCCTCCATCTCACGGAACTGGGCGAGGTCCACGCGCAGTCGGCCGGAGACCTGCCGCAGGGCCTTGTGCTGGGCGGAGCCACCGACGCGGGAGACCGAGATACCGACGTTCAGGGCCGGACGCTGACCGGCGTTGAACAGGTCGGACTCCAGGAAGCACTGGCCGTCGGTGATGGAGATGACGTTGGTCGGGATGAACGCCGACACGTCGTTGGCCTTGGTCTCGACGATCGGCAGACCCGTCATCGAACCGGCGCCCTCGGCGTCGGAGAGCTTCGCGCAGCGCTCCAGCAGACGGGAGTGCAGGTAGAAGACGTCACCGGGGTAGGCCTCGCGGCCCGGCGGGCGGCGCAGCAGCAGCGACACGGCGCGGTAGGCGTCGGCCTGCTTCGACAGGTCGTCGAAGATGATCAGGACGTGCTTGCCCTCGTACATCCACTGCTGGCCGATGGCCGAGCCGGTGTACGGCGCCAGGTACTTGAAGCCGGCCGGGTCGGACGCCGGGGCGGCCACGATGGTCGTGTACTCCAGCGCGCCGTTCTCCTCCAGCGCGCCGCGGACCGACGCGATCGTCGAGCCCTTCTGGCCGATGGCGACGTAGATGCAGCGGACCTGCTTGCTCGGGTCGCCGGTGCGCCAGTTGTCACGCTGGTTGATGATCGTGTCGACGGCCAGCGCGGTCTTGCCGGTCTGGCGGTCGCCGATGACCAGCTGACGCTGACCACGGCCGATCGGGGTCATGGCGTCGACGGCCTTGTAGCCCGTCTCCATCGGCTCGTGCACCGACTTGCGCTGCATGACCGTGGGGGCCTGCAGTTCGAGGGCGCGGCGGCCCTCCGTCTCGATCTCGCCGAGGCCGTCGATCGGGTTGCCGAGGGGGTCGACGACACGGCCGAGGTAGCCCTCGCCGACGGCGACCGACAGGACCTCGCCGGTACGGGTGACCGGCTGGCCCTCCTCGATACCGCTGAACTCACCGAGGACCACGCAACCGATCTCGCGCTCCTCGAGGTTGAGGGCGAGGCCGAGGGTGCCGTCCTCGAACTTCAGCAGTTCGTTGGCCATGGCCGAGGGAAGACCCTCGACCTTCGCGATGCCGTCGCCGGCAAGGGTGACCGTACCGACTTCCTCGCGCGAGGCCGCGTCCGGCTTGTACGACTGGACGAAGTTCTCCAGCGCGTCCCGGATCTCCTCCGGCCGGATCGTGAGCTCCGCCATCTGAGTTCCCTGCTCTCCTTGTTGGGCCCGAAGTTTCACTTGGGGGGTATTCCACGAGTCGGGGACTCCCCCCAAAAAGAGGTGAATCCTCTGCACGGCCCAACCAGGGCCGTCGTAAGTACGTACTGCTTGCTGTGCTGTTGTCTCGGGGCCGTCAGCTCGCCATCCGGCGGCCGGCGTCCTCCAGGCGGTCCGCGATGGAGCCGTTGATGACCTCGTCACCGACCTGCACCCGGATCCCGCCGAGGACCTCGGGGTCCACGTCGAGGTTGAGGTGCATCGGGCGGCCGTAGACCTTCGCGAGGGCCGCGCCGAGGCGCTGCTTCTGCGTGTCGCTCAGCGGCACCGCCGAGGTGACGACGGCGACCATCCGGTCCCGCCGGTCGGCGGCGAGCCTGGACAGGGATTCGAGTCCCGACTCCAGGCTACGTCCCCGCGGCACGGTGACAAGGCGCGTCACCAGACGCTCGGTGGTCACGACCGCCCGGCCGCCGAGCAGGCTGCGCAGCAGCTCACCCTTGGCCGAGGTGGTGGCCGAGCGGTTGGTCAGCGCGGCGCGCAGCTCGGTGTTCGAGGAGACGATCCGGCCGAACCGGAACAGCTCGTCCTCGACGTCGTCGAGCCGGCCCGCCTTCTGCGCGGCGGTGAGGTCGGCGGTGTTCGCCAGCTCCTCCAGCGCGTCCACCAGGTCGCGCGACTGCGACCAGCGGGAGCGCACCATGCCGGCCACCAGGTCGGCGGCGGGACCGCTGACCTGGGTGCCGAGGAGGCGCTGGGCGAGCTCGGCCTTGGCCTCGCCGGCCTGCGCCGGGTCGGTGAGGACCCGACGCAGCGACACCTCGCGGTGGAGCAGCGCGGTGACTGCGGCCAGCTCGTCGGCGAGCGAGCCGGCGTCCACGGACGTGGAGTCCGTCAGCGCGTCGAGACGCTCACGTGCGGCGGCTAGGGCCTCGCGGCTCGCTCCGTTCATCGGGTCGCCTCTGCCTTCGTCGCCTTGTCGTCCAGCTCGTCCAGGAAGCGGTCGATGACGCGGCTCTGCCGGGCGTGGTCCTCGAGGGACTCACCGACGAGCTTGCCGGCCAGCTGAGTGGCCAGCTGTCCGACGTCCTGGCGCAGCGCGGACGCGGCGGCCTTGCGGTCGGCCTGGATCTGGGCGTGACCGGCGGCGATGATCTCCTCACGCTGCCGCTGGCCTTCCGCGCGCATCTCGGCGATGAGCGTGGCGCCCTGCTCCTGCGCCTCCTGACGCAGGCGCGCGGCCTCGTGCCGGGCCTCGGCGAGCTGGGCCTTGTACTGCTCAAGGACGCTCTGGGCCTCGGTCTGCGCGGCCTCGGCCTTCTCGATACCGCCCTCGATGGCCTCGCGACGCTCTTCCAGAACCTTGTTGATGTTCGGGAGCAGCTTCTTGGCGAGGAAGCCGAAGACGATGACGAAGGCGATCAGGCCGATGACAAGCTCGGGGATCGGCGGAATGAGAGGGTTCTCACCCTCTGATGCCGCGATCGTGAGCAGCTGGCTCATGGGGGTGCCTTTCGTCTAGTCGGCTGGTCTGTGTCAGCGATCAGTAGCCGTAGACGAACGGCATGACCAGACCGATCAGGGCGAGCGCCTCACAGAAGGCGAAGCCGAGGATCTGGTTGGCACGGATCAGGCCGGCAGCCTCGGGCTGACGGGCCAGGGCCTGGGTGCCGTTACCGAAGATGATGCCGACGCCGACGCCGGGGCCGATCGCGGCGAGACCGTAACCGATGGAACCGAGGGAACCTTCGACGGCAGCAAGGGTCTGGGACATGCCAGTTCTTCCTTTTCCTTTACGGACCGGTGGGGGTTGGCCACCGGACGACTTGGTTGAGGGCGGGTTGAGGGCCGGCTCAGTGGTGCTCGGCCAGCGCGCCCTGGATGTAGGTGCACGTGAGCAGGACGAACACGTACGCCTGCAGGGCCTGGATGAAAAGCTCGAACGCGGTCATCACGATGACCATCACGAACGAGACGCCCGCGTAGGCGATACCGACGCCGTTCAGCAGGTACCAGCTGGCGATCGTGAACAGGAGCAGCAGGGTGTGCCCGGCGAACATGTTCGCGAACAGTCGCACGGCGTGGGTGAACGGCCGGATCAGCAGGTTCGAGAAGAGCTCGATCAGCATGGCCAGCGGAAGCACCGCGCCGAGCGACTTGTCGTAGCCGGTGACGTTCTTCCAGAAGCCGACGAAGCCGTGCCGCTTGAAGGTGAGCGAGACCCACAGAACGTAGACGACCAGGGCCAGGACCATCGGGTAGGCGATGATCGAGGTGACCGGGAACTGGGCGACCGGAATGATCGACCAGAGGTTCATCATCCATACGAAGAAGAACAGCGAGACCACGAGAGGGACGTACTTCTCGCCCTCCTTCTTGCCGATGGTCTCGTAGACGACACCGCGCCGGATGAAGTCGTACCCCGCCTCGGCCGTCATCTGGAGCTTGCCCGGGACCACCTTCGGCTTGCGGAAGGCAGCCCAGAAGAAGCCGACGATGATGATCGAGCCGAGCAGCGCCAGCAGCATCGTCTTGTTGAAGTACAGGTTGCTGTCCCCATCGCCCAGAAGGGGCTGGAACAGGAACGAGTGCAGGCCCGGGGAGACCTCGGCGAAGCCGCAGCCGTCAAAGATGTGACAGTTGGTGTCGAAGGCGAGCACCTGTGTCGGGTCAGCACTCACCGCGGGCTCCTTCATCGTGGCGCATGGGTACGGCAACCTCGTTGTGTCGGCGCGGCGCGGGGCCGCAGTTCGGCACGGGACTGGTGTTACGGGTGTGGGGGCGGCTGTGGGGCATCTCGCCTCGCGATTGAGCAGGCGTCAGCTGGGATGCCCGCGCCCGCGATGCCGCAGTTGGCACCGGACGATAGCAGGACTTCACATGCCTCTTTATCCCGGCCCTACCCCTCACGACGAGTGGCCCGTCTTTTCGGGCTTTTCGCCCGAAGATTCGGGTTCGACGTAGAGAATTTTGGACTTCATGTGGGCGCGCGTCTGGGCGGCGATCCAGGCGAGGGTGCCGGCGACCAGGGTGAGCGCGAAGGCCCGGGAGTTGAACAGCGTCGTGTTCTTGAACGCGGCGACGAAAATGAACAGCAGAAGAATCTGTGCCGCATAGAGCATCAGGCCCATGGCCTGGAAGAGGTGCGGAAGCGATTTGGCGGTGCGCTGCAGGATGTAGAGACCGAGCCCCATGAAGAGGATCACCACGAGCGTCCCCACCACGGCACCGATCGCCCCCTTGCCACCGGCGACCACGGCGCTGACGACGGCGGCTACAGCGCCGACGGCAGCCGTGGGCACGGCAGCCTGAAGCAGGATCCGGACGTCATTGGACGGCATGGCGGCAACTCCGCTTTCACACACAGGGGGCAGGTGTCGTCATGGACGAGCGTAATCCCGGGCCGAACGGAGTCCTCACGCCCAAGAGACCGTCGCACTGCGGTCCTTCGGCTCTACCCGGGTTCTCGTGAACCGTATCACAAACTATTTGATGAGGTCTTTACCTGCCGGTGTGCTTACTGTCACACATGAGAGTGACAGTGCGCGCCTGAGCGATTACTGCACCTACTTGTCTGGTAATGGGGTGCTTCGTTCCCCCACGAGTTGGCAATGCTCTAGTCAGATTCTTACCTTGCGCGCGAACGGGGGCCGACGGCGGTTGCCCCGTTGACGCCCGAGACACCCGCGGCGACCGGGACGCGCTCATCCGTCCCGTCCGTCTCGTCCGCCACCACGGCGGGCTCGGACTCGACGGCCGCCGGGGCCCCGCGGCGGCGGTAGCGGGGCGGAACGAAGCGCTCTGCCCAGCGCGGGGCGCGGGGTGTGAAGCGCGGCAGCAGGAGCAGGACCAGGCCGATCGCGCTGAGGAAGACGACGCTCAGCACGATCCACATGGAAGCGGCGTTCACGGAGTACGCGAGCGCGCCGAACGCGATCAGCGCCGAGAAGAAGTACATGATCAGCACCGCGCGGCTGTGCGAGTGCCCGATCTCCAGCAGCCGGTGGTGCAGGTGCCCGCGGTCCGCGGCGAACGGCGACTGGCCGCGCCAGGTGCGCCGGACGATCGCCAGGATCAGGTCGGCGGCCGGGATGGCGATGATGGTCAGCGGCATCAGCAGCGGGATGTAGACGGGCACCATCTGGTGCACGGTGTTGCGCTCGGACCCCGAGAACAGCCGCATCGCGTCCGGGTCCACCTGCCCCGTCACCGAGATCGCGCCCGCCGCCAGCACCAGGCCGATCAGCATCGACCCCGAGTCGCCCATGAAGATCCGGGCGGGGTGCATGTTGTGCGGCAGGAAGCCCAGGCACATGCCCATGAGGATGGCCGCGAACAGCGAGGCGGGCGCCGCCGCCTCGATGCCGTACGAGTACCAGATCCGGTAGGCGTACATGAAGAACGCCGCCGCCGCGATGCACACCATGCCGGCCGCGAGACCGTCGAGGCCGTCCACGAAGTTGACCGCGTTGATGGTGATGACGACGAGCGCCACCGTCAGCAGGGTGCCCTGCCACTGGGTCAGCGCCACGTTGCCGACGCCCGGGAGGGGAATCCACAGGATCGTCAGACCCTGCACCACCATCACGCCGGCGGCGATCATCTGCCCGCCCAGCTTGATCAGGGCATCGATCTCGAACTTGTCGTCCAGGACGCCGATCAGCCAGATCACGGCCGCCCCGGAGAGCAGGGCCCGCGGCTCGTTCGAGGTCTCGAAGACCTCACTGAGATTGGTGAGGTGGTCGGCGACCAGCAGGCCCGCGCAGAGTCCGAAGAACATCGCGATCCCGCCGAGGCGCGGAGTGGGCTCCCGGTGCACGTCACGTGCCCGGATCTCCGGCATCGCCCCCGCCACGATCGCGAACTTACGTACCGGCCCTGTCAGCAGATACGTCACCGCGGCCGTGACGCAGAGCGTCAGCAGGTATTCACGCACGGGCTTCCCCACAGGTCTCGCTGGCCATTCCCGGCCCACCACCCTAGCGATGCGCGCATGTGGTTGGGGACTTCCGGGTAGCGACGATGGTTGCACGTGTGGCGGTGCACGCGTGTGCGCCTACCCCGCCTCAGTCCGGATACGGTGGAAATCCCGTGACCAGATCCCGTACGTCGTCCCGCGCCGCGGCGGCGTCCGTGCCACCCCGGAGCACCTCCGCGAGCAGGGTGGCCACCGCCCGCATCTCCCGCTCCCCCATGCCCTGCGTGGTGAGGGCCGCCGTGCCCAGGCGCAGGCCGCGGGCGTCGTCGTGCGGCAGCGCACAGCAGTCCAGGACGATTCCGGCCGCCGCGAGCCGGCCCCGCGCGGTTCTCCCGTCGACGCCCAGCGGGGCGGGGTCGGCGGTGATCAGGTGGGTGTCGGTGCCGCCGGTGGTGACGACCAGTCCCTCGGCGGCCAGGTGGGCCGCGAGGGTGCGGGCGTTGGCGATCACCTGATGGGCGTACGCGGCGAAGGCCGGGGTTGCCGCCTCGCCGAACGCGACCGCCTTGGCCGCGATGGTGTGCATCTGCGCGCCGCCCTGGGTGAACGGGAACACGGCCCGGTCGACCCGCTCGGCCAGTTCGCTCCCGCACAGGATCATGCCGCCGCGCGGCCCGCGCAGCACCTTGTGCGTGGTGGCGCAGACGACGTCGGCGTACGGCACCGGGCTGGGCGCCGCTCCCCCGGCGACCAGACCGATCGGGTGGGCGGCGTCCGCGACGAGGTAGGCGCCCACCTCGTCGGCGATGTCGCGGAAGGTCGCGTAGTCGGGGTGGCGGGGATAGGCGATCGAGCCGCACACGATCGCCTTGGGGCGGTGGGCGCGGGCCAGGGTGCGCACCTGGTCGTAGTCGATCAGGCCGGTCTCCGCGTCCACGCCGTAGCCGACGAAGTCGAACCAGCGGCCGGAGAAGTTCGCCGGTGAGCCGTGCGTGAGGTGGCCGCCGTACGGCAGGCCGAGGGCGAGGACGGTGTCGCCGGGGCGCAGCAGCGCGGCGTAGGCGGCCAGCACGGCGGAGGAGCCGGAGTGGGACTGCACGTTGGCGTGCTCGGCGCCGAAGAGGTCCTGGGCGCGCTCGACGGCGAGCCGCTCGGCGACGTCGACGATCTCGCAGCCGCCGTGGTGCCGGGCGCCCGGGTAGCCCTCGGCGTACTTGTTGGCCAGCGGGGAGCCGAGGGCGGCCAGCACGGCGGGGGACGTGAAGTTCTCGGCGGCGATCAGCTGGAGGGTCGTCGACTGCCGGCGGCTTTCGGCGCGCAGGATCTCGGCCAGCTGGGGGTCCTGGCGCAGCAGGACCCCCAGCGTGCTGTCATCGGCCTCAAGGATGTCGTGGGTGACCGACATGATGCGCTCCGGGCGTGCGTCGACGGTGACGTACGACCAATGTAGGCCCGGCGCCGGCGGTGCGCTCGGCCGTCGCGCCCCTCACGTCCTCGTGGGTACCCCCGTGAGCGCCGTCACCACGGGATCCAGCGCCTGGTGTATCTCGTCCCCGATCGACCGGAAGAAGGGCAGCGGCGCCCCGTACGGGTCGTACACCTCGTCCGCCTCCGCCGTCGGCGCCAGCAGCCACCCGCGTAGAGCCGCCGCGGCACGCACCAGGGCACGCGCACGCGCGACCACGCCCTCGTCCAGGGAGGGCAGTGTGGCCGGGTCGATGGCGTTCACCAGGCGGGTGAACTCCTTGAGGGTGAAGGTGCGCAGCCCCGCCGAGTGCCCCATGGAGATGACCTGGGCGCGGTGGTCCCGCGTCGCCGTCAGCACCAGGTCCGCGCGGATCACGTGCTCGTCCAGCAGCTCACGCCCGGTGAAGCCGGCCGCGTCCGCGCCGAAGTCCGCGAGGACCGTCTCCGCGTTGGTCTCCATGGGCGCGCCCTCGTGGCCCCAGGTGCCCGCGCTCTCCACGATGAGGCCGCCGCCCAGCACGCCGAGCCGCTCCGTCACGAAATGCCGGGTCAGCCGCTCGGTGATGGGCGAGCGGCAGACGTTGCCGGTGCTGACGTGGAGGATGCGGAAGCTGTCGCGCGGAAGGCCGACGAACGTCGTCGTGATCTCCGCGGCGCGTTCCCCGTTGCCTATGCCACGCCCCGTCCCAGGGGCCGTCAATTCGCCACCTCGAGGTCGGGTACCACCTTGCGCAGCTCCTCGGCCGACAGCGCGCCCGCGCGCAGCAGCACCGGCACCTCGCGGGTGACGTCGACGATGGACGACGGGACGTTGCCGGGGGTGGGGCCGCCGTCGAGGTAGACGGAGACGGAGTCGCCGAGCATCTGCTGGGCGGCGTCGCAGTCCTCCGGCGCCGGGTGGCCGGTGAGGTTGGCGGAGGAGACGGCCATGGGGCCGACCTCGGTGAGCAGCTCGATGGCGACGGGGTGCAGCGGCATGCGGACGGCGACCGTGCCGCGGGTGTCGCCGAGGTCCCACTGGAGGGACGGCTGGTGCTTGGCGACCAGCGTCAGCGCGCCCGGCCAGAAGGCGTCGACCAGCTCCCAGGCCAGCTCGGAGAAGTCGGTGACCAGGCCGTGCAGGGTGTTCGGCGAGCCGATGAGGACGGGGGTGGGCATGTTGCGGCCCCGGCCCTTGGCGTCCAGCAGGTCGGCGACGGCCTCCCCGGTGAACGCGTCGGCGCCGATGCCGTACACGGTGTCCGTCGGCAGCACCACGAGCTCGCCACGGCGGACGGCGGACGCGGCCTCGCGCAGACCGGTCACACGGTCGGTCGCGTCGTTGGTGTCGTATCGCCGTGCCATCTAGCGGGCCTCCTCGTACACGTACTGCGGGGTTGAAGTCGGGGCGGTGCTCACGGCAGCGCCTTGCGGGCCGTCGCGAAGCGGGGGCGGTTGTTGAGGTCGGGGTGGTCGGCCGCGTCGGCCCAGCCCCGCTCCTCGGTGAAGATCCACGGCACCTGGCCGCCCTGGGTGTCGGCGTGCTCGACGACGACGACCCCGCCGGGGCGCAGCAGGCGGTGCGCGGTGCGTTCCAGGCCGCGGATCAGGTCGAGGCCGTCCTCGCCGGAGAACAGGGCCAGCTGGGGATCGTGGTCGCGGGCCTCGGGAGCGACGTACTCCCACTCGGTGAGCGGGATGTACGGCGGGTTGGAGACGACCAGGTCGACCTGGCCGTCGAGGTCCGGGAACGCCGTCAGGGCGTCGCCCTGGCGCAGCTCGACCCTGGACCCCTCCATGTTCTTCCGCGTCCACACCAGGGCGTCCTCGGACAGCTCCACGGCGTACACGCGCGAGCGCGGCACCTCCTGGGCGAGCGCGAGCGCGATGGCGCCCGAGCCGGTGCACAGGTCGACGATGCAGGGCTCGACGACGTCCATGGCGCGCACGGCGTCTATGGCCCAGCCGACGACCGACTCGGTCTCGGGGCGGGGCACGAAGACGCCGGGGCCGACCTGGAGCTCCAGGTAGCGGAAGTAGGCGCGGCCGGTGATGTGCTGGAGCGGCTCGCGCGCCTCACGGCGGGCGACGACCTCCCAGTACCGGGCGTCGAAGTCCGCGTCCGGCACGGTGTGCAGCTCGCCCCGCTTGACGCCGTGCAGATACGCGGCGAGTTCCTCCGCGTCGGTGCGCGGCGAGGGCACGCCGGCGTCGGCCAGCCGCTGGGTGGCCTGGGCCACCTCCATGAGCAGCAGGTTCACGCTGGTCCTCCGGGGCTGAGCTGTGGTCCGGTGCGGGTGGTGGCGTTTAGGCGGCGGCGAGCTTGGCCGCCGAGTCGGCGTCGACGCAGGCCTGGATCACCGGGTCGAGGTCGCCGTCCAGGACCTGGTCCAGGTTGTACGCCTTGAAGCCGACGCGGTGGTCCGAGATGCGGTTCTCCGGGAAGTTGTACGTACGGATCTTCTCGGAGCGGTCGACGGTGCGGACCTGGCTGCGCCGGGCGTCCGCGGCCTCCTTCTCCGCCTCCTCCTGCGCCGCCGCGAGCAGCCTGGAGCGCAGGATACGCATCGCCTGCTCCTTGTTCTGCAACTGGCTCTTCTCGTTCTGGCAGGAGGCGACGACTCCGGTGGGAATGTGCGTGATGCGCACGGCGGAGTCGGTGGTGTTGACGGACTGGCCGCCGGGGCCGGAGGACCGGTAGACGTCGATGCGCAGGTCGTTGGGGTTGATCTCGACGTCGATCTCCTCGGCCTCGGGCGTGACGAGCACGCCGGCCGCGGAGGTGTGGATACGGCCCTGGGACTCGGTCGCGGGCACCCGCTGCACGCGGTGCACCCCGCCCTCGTACTTCAGCCGCGCCCAGACGCCCTGTCCCGGCTCGGTGGCGCCCTGGCCGCCCTTGGTCTTCACGGCGACCTGGACGTCCTTGTAGCCGCCCAGTTCGGACTCGGTGGAGTCGATGATCTCGGTCTTCCAGCCGACCCGCTCGGCGTAGCGCAGGTACATGCGCAGCAGGTCACCGGCGAAGAGCGCCGACTCGTCGCCGCCCGCGCCCGCCTTGACCTCCAGGATGACGTCCTTGTCGTCGCTGGGGTCGCGCGGGACGAGCAGCAGGCGGAGCTTCTCGGTGAGCTCGTCGCGCTGCTTGTCCAGTTCCTTGACCTCGGCGGCGAAGTCCGGGTCGTCGGCGGCCAGCTCGCGCGCGGTCTCCATGTCGTCGCCCGTCTGCTTCCAGGAGCGGAACGTGGCGACGATCGGGGTGAGCTCGGCGTAACGCTTGTTCAGCTTGCGCGCGTTGGCCTGGTCGGAGTGGACCGACGGGTCGGCGAGCTTCTTCTCCAGGTCGGCGTGCTCGGCGACGAGTTCCTCGACGGCCTCGAACATCTTGGGCTCCTGCTACTGCTTGGGAAGGGGAAGGCGGGCGACCAAAAACGCCGGTCCCGGCGCTCCCCCGGCTGGGGGCGCGGCCGTGGACCGGCGGTTGGGGGCTCGCTACTTCTTGGAGCCGGCGGAAGCCTTGCCGAAGCGGGCCTCGAAGCGGGCCACGCGGCCACCGGTGTCGAGGATCTTCTGCTTGCCCGTGTAGAACGGGTGGCACTCGGAGCAGACCTCGGCCCGGACGGTGCCGGACTCGATGGTGCTGCGGGTGGTGAACGACGCGCCACAGGTGCAGCTGACCTGCGTCTCGACGTACTCGGGGTGGATGTCGCGCTTCAAGGTGTCTCCTAGTGTTCCGGGAGGGCGCCGGGTCGCTGCCGCGGGATGCGGGAGCGTGAACCGGAGCCGACGTACCAGTCTGCCAGGACTGGGGTCCACTCCCAAAACCGGGGGCCGCCGCCATCTATTCCGCGGCGTTCACGACACCCTTGGCCCCGCCGGTCGCCGTTCCCTCGGTGGCGTTCTCCGGGATCGGCTCGTCGCTCTTCAGAGCCTTCCAGACCTGGTCCGCCTTGGCCTCCTCCAGCAGGACCCGGTTCGGGTCCGCGGGGTCGTAGACGACCGGCATGGTGACCATGTTCATGCTGTCCGGGCCGATGCCCTTGAGACCGCTCGCGAAGGACATCAGGGAGTTCACCGAGCCCAGGTCGGAGTCGGTGGTGACGGTCTTGGTGGCGGTGTCGGCGACGTCGTACAGCTTCTTGGGGTTGCCGAGCAGTCCGATGTCCTTGACTCGGTCGGCCAGGGCCTTGACGAAGGCCTGCTGGAGCTGGATACGGCCGAGGTCGGAGCCGTCGCCGACGCCGTGCCGGGTGCGGACCAGGCCGAGGGCCTGCTCACCGTCGAGCGTGTGGGCGCCGGCCGGCAGGTCGAGGTGGCTGTCGGGGTCCTTGATCGCCTCGGTGGTGGTGATGTCGACGCCGCCGAGGTTGTCGATGAGCTTCTGGAAGCCGCTGAAGTCGACTTCCAGGTAGTGGTCCATGCGCAGCCCGCTGATCGACTCCACGGTCTTCACGGCGCAGGCGGCGCCACCGGTGGAGTAGGCGGAGTTGAACATGACGTCGTGGGCGGCGGGGTGCTCGCCGCCGTCGGTGTCGGTGCACTCGGGGCGGTCGATGAGGGTGTCGCGCGGGATGGAGACCACGCTGGCCTTCTTGTGTCCCTTGTGGACGTGCACGACCATCGCCGTGTCGGAGCGGGCGGTGCCGTCGTCGGCGCCGCCGCCGAGCTTCTCGTTGCCGCCGGAGCGGGTGTCCGAGCCCAGGACGAGGATGTTCTGGGAGCCGTTGTCGGCCTTCTCCGGCCGGTCGGTGCCGAGGGCCTGGTCGATGTCGAGGCTCGTGAGGTTGCCGTTGAGCTTGAAGAACAGGACCCCGGCTCCGGTGCCGCCCAGGACGACGATGCCCGCGGCGCTCCAGGCCGCGACGAGGAGTGCCTTGCGCCGCTTGGCGCGGGGCCTGCGGCGGCGGCCCTTGCCCCGGCGGCGGGAGTCGGCGGTGCGGGACTCCCCGGGGCCGGGTATCGCGGGATCCGGCGTGCTCTCGGCGGACATGTGCTCCTCGGGTGTTCGTCCGGTCGGTTACCCCCTGCGCTCAGGGTCGGGTCGGTGGGCTCCGGCGGTTTCCACCGGTACCTCACCATCGTCCCTCCGTAGCTGAGACGGCGGAACTCGGGACAGGGTTGCACAACGGTCTGTGGCGGCCGGGTGGGGAAATGGTCACGGACCGTACTCGGTATGGCCACACTCGCGGGGCTGACCTGGGGATCCGCGGGCACTCCTGCGGGTACCCACGGACGGTGGCGGCACCGGCCCATGTGGTGAAGATCCCAGCGCGCGGGGCCGCCCCCTGGACGGAGACGGCCCCTGGCACGGAATCGGCCGGTCCCGGCGGGATCAGCCGAAGAGGTCGAACGCCCCCCAGCCGCCGCCGACCCTGCTGCGGTCCTTGAACGTCGCCGAACCCGTACCCCCGGTGCCCTTGTACAGCCACAGCACCCCGGAGGTGTCCCGGGCGAGCAGGTCGGGCCTGCCGTCGCCGGTGACGTCACCGGCGGCGGCGAAGGCGTTGTACACGGACCAGCCGCCGCCGACCCTGCTCCGGCTGCCGAGCGCCGGGGAGGCCTTGCCGGTGCCCGGGTACAGCCACAGGACGCCGGAGCCGTCCCGCGCCAGCAGGTCGGACTTGCCGTCGCGGTTGTAGTCGCCCTTGCCGGTGATCGTGTACTTGGCCCAGCCGCCGCCGATCCGGACGCGGGTGCCGAACACTCCGTCGCCCTTGCCGGGGTAGAGCCACAGGACGCCGTACTTGTCCTTGGCGACCAGGTCGGGCAGGGCGTCACCGGACAGGTCGCCCGGGACGCGGATGTCCTTCATCGCGTTCCAGCCGCCGCCGACGCGGATCGGCTCGTAGCGGTCGGAGCCGTTGAACGCGAAGGTGTACAGCACGCCGTCCGGGGTGCGGTACAGGTAGTCCTGGTAGAAGTCGCGGTCCAGGTCCCCCTGGCGGACCAGGCTCAGCCCGCTCCAGTCGCCCAGTTCGACGCGGCCGCCCAGGTAGGGCCACCGGTTGCCGAGCGAGTAGTACTCGTAGGCCTTGCCGCCGGGCGTGCGGACGAAGAGGTCCGCCAGACCGTCGAAGTCGAGGTCGGTGTCGTCGACGCGGGCGTTGACCTCGCCGGCGTAGGTGCGGGTCTTGGCGTAGACGCCGTAGGCGCCCGACGCGACGCAGTCCGTGACGCCCCAGGAAACGACGCCGGCGATCCGGCCGTTGACCACGAGCGGGCCACCGGAGTCGCCGTTGCACGGGGAGACCGTGCCGGCGTCCTGACCGGAGGCCGGGTCGCCGGCGCAGGCCATCTGGCCGGCCACGAAGTCGGAGCCCCAGTACGAGGTGCAGGCGGCGTCCGACCGCATCGGCACGGTCGCCTTCTTCAGCGTCGGCGAGATGTCGTCGCTGGTGGAGCTGGTGCGCCCCCAGCCGTACACGGTCGCCGGGGTGCCGTTGGCGTAGGAGGCGGTGTCGCTGCTCGAGGTCGGCCGGAGCGTCTTGTACGGCAGCGCCTCGGTCAGCGTGAGCACCGCGAGGTCACCGCCCGCGATGGTGCTCGGCCGGTACGTGGGGTTGACCCACTGGCGCCACACGCCGGCGACCCGGCCGCCGTGCAGGTCGTCGCCCTCGGGCAGCTTGGCCGTGCCGGCGAGGACGGCTCCGTTCTCCGACCAGTCCAGGCCGTACACGCAGTGCGCGGCGGTCAGGACCTTCGCCGGGGCCACCAGGGTGCCGCCGCAGAAGTAGCCGTCGTCGTCGGCGGTGTCCGCGGTGCCCTTGTCGTCGTAGTAGTGCAGCTGCACCATCCACGGCGCCTCGGAGATGGTCGCGTCCTTGCCGCCGATGATCTTCGGGTCGGCGGCGGTGGACGGGGCCTCGGCGCTCGGCGTGGGCTTCGGCTGCCCGGGAGCGGCGGCGGTGTCGCCCCTGAGCGCGGCCCCCGAGCCCTTGACGCGCTGCAGCAGCTCGACCCGGGAGGCGGCCGGCTGCTCGGTGACCGTCGGCTGGGGCGGGCCCGGGGTCGTGCCCGACGCCTGGGCGGGGGCGGCCGCGAGGACCGCGCCCGACAGGGCGAGTGCGGCGGTGGCCGCGGGAAGAGCCAGGCGGGCTCTTCGGGGAGTTGATGTCACTCAGGTCTCCTGTCGAAGTGATTGCTCGCAGGAGAGAGGAGCCCGGCAGGCGCAGGCCCGGAAGAGCCCGGC
Organism: Streptomyces sp. NPDC097107; assembly: GCF_044762405.1. Classification (NCBI taxonomy): domain Bacteria; kingdom Bacillati; phylum Actinomycetota; class Actinomycetes; order Kitasatosporales; family Streptomycetaceae; genus Streptomyces; species Streptomyces sp. NPDC097107. The sequence continues at coordinate 57,231 of NZ_JBIWEF010000008.1, forward strand.
AGGCGCAGGCCCGTGCAGGCAGCGCGAATCGCCCGTGGGCGTACCCGAAAATACGTTCCCCCCCACTGCAGTGCGCTGATCCTACAAGGCAGAAGTCCCGCCCCGTCACCTGTGTGACGGGGCGGGACTTCGGACCGCGCCGGAGTGGGGCGGCTGCGCCTCAGTCGCCGTTGCCGGGCGTCGGAGTCGTCTTCTGGATCTGCAGCAGGAACTCCGCGTTCGACTTGGTCTGCTTCATCTTGTCGAGGAGCAGCTCGATCGCCTGCTGCTGGTCGAGCGCGTGCAGCACCCGGCGCAGCTTCCAGGTGATGGCGAGCTCGTCGCTGCCGAGCAGGATCTCTTCCTTGCGGGTGCCGGACGCGTCGACGTCCACCGCCGGGAAGATGCGCTTGTCGGCGAGCTTCCGGTCGAGCTTGAGCTCGGCGTTGCCGGTGCCCTTGAACTCCTCGAAGATGACCTCGTCCATGCGGGACCCGGTGTCCACCAGGGCGGTGGCGAGGATGGTCAGCGAGCCGCCGTCCTCGATGTTGCGGGCCGCACCGAAGAAGCGCTTCGGCGGGTACAGGGCGGTCGAGTCGACACCACCGGACAGGATGCGGCCGGAGGCCGGGGCGGCGAGGTTGTACGCACGGCCCAGACGCGTGATCGAGTCGAGCAGGACGACCACGTCGTGGCCCAGCTCCACCAGGCGCTTGGCGCGCTCGATGGCGAGCTCGGCGACCGTGGTGTGGTCCTCCGCCGGACGGTCGAAGGTCGAGGAGATGACCTCGCCCTTCACCGACCGCTGCATGTCGGTGACCTCTTCCGGACGCTCGTCGACCAGGACGACCATCAGGTGGCACTCGGGGTTGTTGTGCGTGATCGCGTTGGCGATCGCCTGCATGATCATGGTCTTGCCGGTCTTCGGCGGGGCCACGATCAGACCGCGCTGACCCTTACCGATGGGCGCGACGAGGTCGATGATGCGGGTGGTGAGGACGCCGGGGTCCGTCTCCAGGCGGAGGCGGTCCTGCGGGTACAGCGGCGTGAGCTTGTTGAACTCCGGCCGCCCGCGCCCGGATTCGGGCGCCATGCCGTTCTGGGAGTCCAGGCGCACCAGCGCGTTGAACTTCTCGCGGCGCTCGCCCTCCTTGGGCTGGCGCACGGCACCGGTGAGGTGGTCGCCCTTGCGCAGGCCGTTCTTGCGGACCTGGGCGAGGGAGACGTATACGTCGTTCGGGCCGGGCAGGTAGCCGGAGGTCCGGATGAACGCGTAGTTGTCGAGGATGTCGAGGATGCCGGCGACCGGGATGAGGACGTCGTCCTCGTTGATCTGCGGCTCCTGCTGGATGTCGTCGCGCCCACGGCGGCCACGGCGGTCCCGGTAGCGGCCGCGACGGCCGCGACGGCCGCCCTCGAAGTCGTCCCCGTCCTCGTCGGCCCGCTGCTGCTGACGGTCCTGGCCGCCGCCCTGCTGACGGCGCTGACCGCCGCCCTGGTTCTGCTGGTCGTCGCCCTTGTTGCGGCGGTCGCGGTCACCACGGTCACGTCCGCGGTCACCGCGGTCGCGGTCACCACGGTCGCGGTCGCGGTCGCCGCGGTCCCGGCGGTCGCGGCGGCGGCCCTCGCCGCCCTCACCGTCGGAGCGGGCGTCGCCCTGGCCCTGCTGGTGGCCCTGCGACTGCTGCTGGGCGGAGGAGTCGGCCTTCGGCTCGCTCTTCGTCTCGACGGCCACCGTCTCGGTGGCGGCGGACGGGCTGCCCGCGTCGGCGGTGGCCCGGCGACGACGGCGCTCGGAGGGGGCGTCGTCGGCGGGGGCGCCGGCCTGGTCGGCCGAGGGCGAGACCTTGGGGGACGGCTGGCCGGGGATGTCGATCTGCTGCTGGGCGGCGGCCTTGTCGGCGGCCGTCCTGTCCGCCTTCTTCTCGGCCTTGCGGGCCTTCTCCGCCTTCTCGGCGGGGGCCTCGTCACCCGTACGGGACCGGGAGGTACTGCGGCGCTTCGGCTTGGTCTCGCCGGCGGCGTCCGCGGCGGGCGCGGCCTTGGCGGGGGCTCCCCCCGCGGCCTGCGCTTCCTTGATGACCTCGATCAGCTGGCTCTTGCGCATCCGCGCGGTGCCCCTGATGCCGAGGCCGGATGCGACCTGCTGCAGCTCGGCCAGCACCATGCCCTCGAGGCCGGTACCGCGGCGCCGCCGGGAGCCGGCACCGGTGGCAGGCGCGGAGGCGTCCGTGGAGGGCGCGGCAGCGGTCTCCTCGACACGTGCGCCCATCAGATCGGTGGTGTCGCTCACGAAGGGTCCTTCCCTGGAGCGGACGTCGGCCTGTCTGGCTCGGCGACCGGTTGTGCTGTCCGGCATCGGTCCTTGCTGTGCGAACCGAGCCGGGGCGGTGGTCCGCCTGAACGGCGGAAGAGATATCTGGTGATGGCGCTTCCCCTAGCCGTGGCACCCAGTGTCTGTGTCATGCGGCGTGGTCGCACCGGCTCCGAAACGTGCCCGGCGGGCCGCTCAGTGTCCGTGTCGGCCGTACTGATCACGTACGGCATCCACTGCACAATGCGGCTTGGGGGGCTCCCGGAAGAATGTCTGTCCCGGAGGGGGACACGAGGCACCTCGCCATGGTGGGGTCGGGTGCAGACTTGAGGTTAACACTACCGGATCCAACAAACATTCCCCCTCTCGAAATCCGGCAACCGTGCGCGTCTAAATGTCGCTGGAGGTTGCCAGGGGCAGGACGCTCGCGCCCTGCTGGTCCAGGCTGAGCCGGTTGGCCGCCCATTCCGTCCCGGCCAGCGCCTCGACCTTGTCGGCCGTGTCGGCGTCGGCCAGTGCCATCACCGTGGGCCCGGCACCCGAGATCACCGCGGGGATGCCGTCGCCGCGCAGCCGCTCCACCAGTGCCGCGCTCTCCGGCATGGCCGGGGCGCGGTACTCCTGGTGCAGGCGGTCCTCGGTGGCCGGCAGCAGCAGCTCGGGGCGCCTGGTGATCGCCTCGACGAGCAGCGCGGCGCGGCCGGCGTTGGTGGCGGCGTCGACGTGCGGGACGCTGCGCGGGAGCAGACCGCGCGCGGTCTCCGTCAGTACCGGCTTTCCGGGCACGAAAACCACCGGAACGATGGAATCGGCGGGCTCCATCCTGATCGCCCGGGCGGCGCCGGAATCCATCCAGGACAGGGTGAAACCGCCCAGCAGACAGGCCGCCACGTTGTCGGGGTGACCCTCGATCTCGGTGGCGAGATCGAGCAGCGCGGCGTCGTCGAGGCGGGCCTCGCCGCCTATGGTCACCGCGCGCGCGGCCACGATGCCGGCGCAGATGGCGGCGGAGGAGGAGCCGAGGCCACGGCCGTGCGGGATGCGGTTGGCGCAGACGATCTCCAGGCCGCGGGGCTGACCACCCAGGAGGTCGAAGGCGGTACGCAGGGAGCGGACGAGGAGGTGCTTCTCGTCGCGCGGCAGCGTCTCGCTGCCCTCACCCGCGATGTCGATGTGCAGCCCTGAGTCGGCCACCCGGACGACCACGTCGTCGTACAAACCCAGCGCGAGCCCGAGGGCGTCGAAGCCCGGACCGAGGTTGGCGCTGGTGGCGGGGACGCGCACCCGGACGGCGGCGGCGCGGAACGCTGGACCGGCCATCGCTTGATGACTCTCCTTGAGCTGCGTGACTGTCGAATGACATTCGATGACGTACGGAACCTCGGGTTCGCCACTGGCTGCCGGGCGACCGACCGCTGCCTACCCAACGGCCGACGGCTCCCGGCCGCTTCCCGACCGTGGAGACGGCGCGGCACCGCGGCATATGCGGCGGGCGGGTTCGGTACAGCCTATCGAAGGAAGGTTCTGTGGCGACATAGGGCGCACAGGAGGCGCACGATGCGTGTCGTAAGCCCCCTGTGCACCCTCCCAAAGGTGACTTTCCCGGCTGGGCGCCTCTTACGCCCTCTTCTTACGCTGGGCGCGTTTCCGGGCCCGGCACGGGCCTTCCCGGGCCCGGCACGGACCGGGCTCTCAGATCAGTCCGAGCCGCTCGGCCGCCGTCGCCGCGTCGACCGGGACGGTGACCGGCTGCGGGGCACCGGCGACGGCCCAGTCCGGGTCCTTCAGCCCGTTGCCGGTGACGGTGCACACGATCCGCTGCCCCGGGTCGACCTTGCCCTGCTCGGCGGCCTTCAGCAGACCGGCCACCGACGCGGCGGACGCGGGCTCCACGAAGACGCCCTCCTGGGAAGCCAACAGCCGGTAGGCGCGCAGGATCTCACGGTCCGTCACCTCATCGATGGCGCCGCCGGACTCATCCCGCGCGGCGAGCGCGAAGTCCCACGAGGCGGGGTTGCCGATGCGGATGGCGGTGGCGATGGTCGACGGGTCCTTGACGACCTCGCCGCGCACGATCGGGGCGCTGCCGGAGGCCTGGAACCCCCACATGCGCGGCGCCTTCGTGCTCACCCCGTCGGCGGCGTACTCCCGGTACCCCTTCCAGTACGCGGTGATGTTGCCCGCGTTGCCCACCGGCAGGACGTGGATGTCGGGGGCGTCGCCGAGCATGTCCACGATCTCGAAGGCGGCCGTCTTCTGCCCCTCGATGCGCACTGGGTTGACCGAATTGACCAGCGCCACGGGGTAGTTGTCGCTCAGCGCGCGGGCGAGCGTGAGGCAGTCGTCGAAGTTGCCGTCGACCTGGAGGATCTTCGCGCCGTGCACGAGGGCCTGGCCCATCTTGCCGAGCGCGATCTTGCCCTGCGGCACGAGGACGGCGGAGACCATCCCGGCCCGCACCCCGTACGCGGCGGCGGAGGCGGACGTGTTGCCGGTGGACGCGCAGATGACGGCCTGCGCACCCTCCTCCTTGGCCTTGCTGATGGCCATGGTCATGCCGCGGTCCTTGAAGGACCCGGTCGGGTTGGCACCTTCCACCTTGAGGTGGACCTCGCAGCCCGTGCGCTCGGAGAGCACCTGCGCGGGCACGAGCGGCGTGCCGCCCTCGCGGAGCGTCACGACGGGCGTGCTGTCGGAGACGGGCAACCTGTCCCGGTACTCCTCGATGATTCCGCGCCACTGGTGGGTCATTGCTGGTTACTCTCCTTCAACCCGCATGATGCTGGCGACACCCCGCACGGTGTCGAGCTTGCGCAGCGCCTCGACCGTACCGCCGAGGGCGGCGTCGGACGCACGGTGGGTGACGACGACGAGGGAGGCCTCGCCGTCCTTGCCGGACTGCCGCACGGTGTCGATGGAGACACCGTGCTCCGCGAACACGGTCGCGACCTGGGCGAGCACGCCCGGTTTGTCGGCCACGTCGAGGCTGATGTGGTACCGCGTGACGACGTCGCCCATCGGGGAGACGGGAAGCGCCGCGTACGCGGACTCGCCGGGTCCGGTCGCGCCGCCGATCCGGTTGCGGCAGACGGCCACGAGGTCGCCGAGCACGGCGGACGCGGTCGGCGAGCCGCCGGCGCCGGGCCCGTAGAACATGAGCTGCCCGGCGGCGTCGGACTCGACGAAGACGGCGTTGTAGGCCCCGCGCACGTTCGCCAGCGGGTGGCTGAGCGGGATCATCGCGGGGTGCACGCGCGCGGTGACCGACGCCCCGTCCGCCGCCCGCTCGCAGATGGCGAGGAGCTTGATGGTGCAGTTCATCTCCTTGGCGGAGGCGAAGTCGGCGGCGGTGACCTCGGTCATGCCCTCGCGGTAGACGTCGTCGAGGCGCACGCGCGTGTGGAAGGCGATCCCGGCGAGGATGGCGGCCTTGGCGGCGGCGTCGAAGCCCTCGACGTCGGCGGTCGGGTCGGCCTCCGCGTACCCGAGGGCGGTGGCCTCGTCGAGCGCCTCCTGGTACCCGGCGCCGGTGGTGTCCATGGCGTCGAGGATGAAGTTGGTCGTCCCGTTGACGATGCCGAGCACCCGGTTGACCTTGTCGCCGGCGAGGGACTCGCGCAGCGGCCGGATCAGCGGGATGGCACCGGCGACGGCGGCCTCGTAGTACAGGTCCTTGCCATTGGCGTCCGCCGCGGCGTGCAGCGCGGCACCGTCCTGGGCGAGAAGGGCCTTGTTGGCGGAGACGACGGATGCGCCGTGCTCGAAGGCGGTGGTGATGAGGGTCCGGGCGGGCTCGATCCCGCCGATGACCTCGACCACGACGTCGATGTCCCCGCGTTTGACCAGGGCGGTGGCGTCGGTGGTGACGAGGTCGGGGGCGATGCCCTCCCGCACCCGGTCGGGCCGCCGTACGGCCACGCCCGCGAGCTCCACCGGGGCCCCGATCCGGGCGGCGAGGTCGTCGGCGTGCGTCGTCATGATGCGCGCCACCTCTGAGCCGACCACTCCACAGCCCAGCAGCGCCACCTTCAGCGGACGCGTACGCATCATCCGACCTCGTTTCCTCATACCGTCTACGGTTGGACCAGTCTCACGCACCGGACGGGATTTTCTGCCTTTCGTCCGGATCGTGAGACGTTTATTTCATTTTCGCAGGGGCGGAGGACGAAAGATCTTGCGTCCCCCGCGGGGGACCGCCACCCGGTCCCGGCCGCGCCCTCATCCGACGTCGAGACGCAGCAGATCCTCCTCGGTCTCCCGCCGCACGATGATCCGCGCCTCGCCGTCCCGTACGGCGACGACGGGCGGACGCAGCACGTGGTTGTAGTTGCTGGCCATGGAACGGCAGTACGCCCCCGTCGCCGGTACGGCGATGAGGTCACCGGGCGCCAGGTCGCCCGGCAGGAAGGCGTCCTTGACCACGATGTCCCCGCTCTCGCAGTGCTTGCCGACGACCCGCACGAGCATGGACTCGGCGTCGGAGGCGCGGGAGACGAGGGCGACGCTGTACTCGGCGTCGTACAGCGCGGTGCGGATGTTGTCGGACATGCCGCCGTCGACGGAGACGTACGTACGCAGCCCGTCGAGGGGCTTGACGGTGCCGACCTCGTAGAGCGTGAAGGCGGTGGGCCCGACGATGGCGCGCCCGGGCTCGACGGAGATACGAGGCGTACGCAGCCGCGCGCCCTCGCACTCCCGCGTCACGATCTCGGTCAGCGCCTTGGCGATCTCGTGCGGCTCACGGGGGTCGTCGTCACTCGTGTACGCGATCCCGAGCCCGCCGCCGAGGTCGATCTCGGGCAGCTCGACCCCGTGCTCGTCGCGGATGTCCTTGAGCAGCCCGACCACCCGGTGGGCGGCGACCTCGAAGCCGGACATGTCGAAGATCTGCGACCCGATGTGCGAGTGGATCCCGATCACCTCGAGCCCGTCCAGCTGGAGCGCCCGCCGCACGGCTTCCGCCGCCTGCCCGCCGGCCAGCGGGATCCCGAACTTCTGGTCCTCGTGGGCCGTGGCGATGAACTCGTGCGTGTGCGCCTCGACGCCCACCGTGATCCGGATCTGCACCCGCTGCCGGACCCCGAGGGACTGGGCGATGTGGGCAACCCGCACGATCTCCTGGAACGAGTCGAGCACGATCCGCCCGACCCCGGCGCGCACGGCCCGCTCGATCTCCTCCGGCGACTTGTTGTTGCCGTGGAAGGCGATGCGGTCGGCGGGCATCCCGGCGGAGAGCGCGGTGGCCAGCTCACCGCCCGAGCACACGTCGAGGTTCAGCCCCTCCTCGTCCAGCCACCGCACGACCGCGCGCGACAGGAAGGCCTTGCCCGCGTAGAAGACGTCGGCATCCGTCCCGAAGGCGGTACGCCAGGCCCGCGCCCGGGCCCGGAAGTCGGCCTCGTCGAGTACGTACGCGGGGGTGCCGTACTCCTCGGCGAGCCGTGTGACGGCCATCCCGCCGACGGTGACGACTCCGTCGGCGTCCCGCTCGACGGTCTGGGCCCAGACCTTGGGGTCGAGGGCGTTGAGGTCGGCGGGCGGTGCGGAGTAGTGCCCCTCGGTGAGGACGTCGGCGTGACGGGGCCCGGCGGGGTGTGCGGAACGGCTCATGGCGTCTTCTGTGCTCTCTCAGAGGTGGTCGGGTGCGTCGATACCGAGAAGGGACAGGCCGCCGGCCAGCACCGCCCCGACGGCTTCGGCGAGGGCCAGCCGGGCACGGTGGGCGGCCGAGGGTTTCTCCCCGCCACGCGGCAGCACCGTGGGCAGGAAGGGCAGCGCGGCGTCGCCGACGGTGACGAGGTGCCGGGCGAGCCGGTCGGGGGCGCGGTGCTCCGCCGCGGCGGCGAGGACGCGCGGGTGGTCGGCGAGGGCGACGAGGAGCTCCTGCGCCGTGCCGGAGACGGGACCGGGTTCGGCGGCGAAGCCGAGGTCGGCGGCGTTGCGGGAGAGGGCGCGGGTGCGGGCGTGGGCGTACCGCACGCGGAAGAGCGGATTGCCCTCACGCTGGACGAGGTGCTCGTCGCCGATCCGGGGCCGGTCGTGGGCGGCGGGGTGGAGCAGGGCCCAGCGACCGGCGTCACGACCGAGGCGGAGCGGGTCGGCGGGGGCGGGGACGGGCCGGACGTTGACCGGCGGAGCCGCGGACGCCGGACCGGCCGCGTCGACACGCACGCCGAGGATGGCGGTCCACTCGGGCTCGGGCGGGGCGGTGCAGCTGGTGCGGACGAGGGCCCCCTGGGAGCGCAGGATGCGGGCAGCGGCCTCGGCGACGACGACGGCACGGAGCTCGTGGGGGCAGTGCAGCCGCACGATGCGGCCGCTTGCCCCGCCGCTGCCGTCGGCACGCCCCTGCCCGTACCCGTACCCGTACCCGTACCGGGGCCCGTGCCGCAGGATCTCCGCGACCAGGTCGGCGGGCGCGGTGCCGTGGAGGCTGATGTTGAGGAACCCCGGCCCGGTGAGGACGACGTCCGTGACGCCGTCGGCGGCCACGAGGTACGGCCGCAGCACCTCGGCGACCCGGCGGGACGGCTGCCCGGCCGGCCGGGCGAGCTGGAGGGCGATGCTGGTGGCGTAGTCCCCGCACCCTCCGGGCCCCGGCGGAGCGACCACGGCCCGCGCCGGGACGGTCACGTTCAGCTCACCCGCGTCGACAGCGCGCCGCACCGCGTGCAGCACGGTGCGGGAGAGCTCTACGGGGGTCACGGGTCAAGCGTATGGGAGGAGGGGGGTGGGTAGGCGAACCGGTTTGTGGCAGTCCCGGGATGTGGACGGGAACCGCAGGTACGCGGCCGGCGGACCACTCGTGAGGACGCGTCTGGCACCGCCCCCAGAGGCAACTAGGCCTGAGCGGGCGATTCACTCTCCCCGGGGAAGCCGAGGACGCCGCGACGAGAAGCCGAGGAGGACCCCGCCCCCTCACTCCCCGCACCGACTCCGCGGCCCCTCCACTCGACCAACTGCCGTACGAGCCCGACGAGCTCGGCCGGTTCGAAGGGTTTGGAGAGGAAGGCGTCGACCCCGGCGTCGAACCCGGCCTCGACCTCGTACTGCGTACAGGCACTGACGATGGCGAGCGGAAGGTCCCGCGTGCGCGGATCGGCGCGCAGCCGCACGGCGGTCCTGATCCCGTCCAGCCGGGGCATGACCACGTCCAGCGTGACGGCGTCGGGCCGCACCTGATGGACGACATCAAGACACTCGACACCATCGGCCGCGGTCACGACCTCGAAGCCCTCCAGCTCGAGATTGACCCTGATCAACTGCCGGATGACCTTGTTGTCGTCCACAACAAGAACCCGGCCAGACGCCCTAGGCACAACTCGAGAGTAGGTCCGGACCGGCCACCGCGTCCGGGTTTTCCCCACTTCCACCCCGTGCGGGGGACAACGCCCCCTCGACTGACGCCCCGGCGGGCGGCGCGACCCGCGAAAACCCGTTCATGACCACTCCGGGCGAGCTGGTAGTGTTCTACCCGTCGCCGCGAGCAACACCGAACGCGACCGACACGCCCCCGTAGCTCAGGGGATAGAGCAACGGCCTCCGGAGCCGTGTGCGCAGGTTCGAATCCTGCCGGGGGCACCGGAAATCAAGGCCCTGACCAGTGGTAACGCCGGTCAGGGCCTTTTTGCGCATACTGGAACGCACACGGCCCAGCTGACTGTCGCCTACCTCGGCGATACCACCCTGCCCTGGGCCATTCACCACGTCGGGCCCGCGAACTCCGGCGTGTCCGATCCCGTGACACGCAGGCTCGCGGGGCATGAGCTCCACGCGCATCGCGCGCTTCGAGGTCAGGAGTTCTCCGACCTCCAGGTTCACCCATCGGCTGCAGGCCATGTCAGACGGAGGCGCGGGCCGTTGCCCCTGATGGGTCACACCCCGGCACGGTGGAAGCGTCCCCGCCTCCGCTCCCCCAACGGCCTGGCACGCGCCGGTATCCGCTGACACCTGGTGCCCGCGCGGAGCAGGTTCCGGGCTGCCGTACGGGGCGGACGACCACCCGGGACCTCTGCCTGACGCTTCTCTCTGTGATCCGCCGGCTTATGTCGGGAAGGCGTCGGCGGGGAGCTCGTGCCGATCGGCCGCCTGCCACACCGCGTCACGAACGTCATGCGCTTGCGCCCTTGTGTCTCAGCGGCCGCAACCGTGCCATCCCATCCCATCCCATCCCGTTGCCTGCGGAGTCTCCGCATGGTCACCGCCTCTCCCGAGGTCGACGCATCACTAGCAGCAGCAAGGCCGGCACGGGCAGAGTGCATCAACCCGACGTGGGATTACAAGAGGTAGGATTTGTAGCATGAGTGAGCCTACCGGTAAGTACTCGATCACCATGCCGCGCGACATCGCCGAAGCCGCCAAGGCCCGCAGCGGTCACTCGGGGCTTTCCGCCTATGTGGCCGCGGCCGTCGCCCGCCAGATCGAACGGGACAACCTCAATGAACTGATCCAGGTGGCCGAGGCCGAGCACGGCCCCATCACAGAAGGAGAGATCCAGTCCCTGCGGGACCAGCTCCACCAGGCACGCGAGCAGCAGACGCAGGGCGGAGCGCACGCAGCGTGACCCGTTCACCCGCCGTACCCGGCGGCACTCTGGTCCTCGACAGCGAAGGGCTGGCCAAGGCTGCCCGGCGCGACCGCGCGGTGACCGGCTGGCTCGCCCTGGCCCGCGCCGATGACCTGCGCGTGATCACTTCGGCGGCCACTCTCGTGGAAGTGATCCATCCCCGGATCAACCGCCCAGCGCTGGAGTGGACCCTTTCCCGCCTCGTCGTGGAACCGGTCACCGAGTCGATCGCTCGGCACGCCGCCACCCTCCTCGCCGACACCGGCCTCCACGGCCACAAGTACGCCATCGACGCCATGCTCAGCGCCACCGCCCTCATGGCGCCCGGCCCGGTCACGATCCTCACCTCCGACCCTGAGGACGTCACAGCGCTGTGCGGCGGACGCAGCACAGTGATCAGGGTCTGACGGCGTGCGTCGACCAGGCACAAGCCACTCGTCGCCGGACACTCACGCTCCGTCATGAGTTCGTTCGTCGCGTGAACCCAGCGCGGCTCACAGGCAATTGGCCGTCGTCGCGAAGGTGAAGTCCACGTCCGGCATGGGCTGTCTGCGCTCGGCCTGTTCCGCGTCCAGGTCGGCCGGGGCCGATCCGCCCGCCAGGTCCAGCGCCGGCAGTGCGCCCGCCGACGTGCCGGCGAGGACGTCGGTGCCCGTCAGGTCCACGCCGGCGTCAGCCAGGCCCGCCAGTGCGCCGATCTGCCACGCGTAGGCGGTCAGGCCTCCTCCGCCCAGCACCACGCCGTGACCGCCTGTCCACCATGCCCGCCCCTCCCGAACAACATGTAACGGGGACTGCTCCCCGGCTGATCTTCCAGCGGGACGCCGGCAGGTGACCGGGGAGTGGTCCACGTTCGGGGTGGGGCGGGCCGGGCTGTCAGGTCACGTCCGGGCCAGGACCGTCCCCACGACTTGGCGCAGCATCGACTCCGGGTCCGGGGCCGGGCCCGGGGAGCGCCATGCCACGAAACCGTCGGGGCGGACGAGGACCGCGCCGCCGCGGGTCACTCCGTGGGCCTTGGCCCAGTCGGTGGCGTCGTCGTCCGGGGTCAGGTCGGCCTCCGGTGTTCCGCCCACGCGGTACGACTTCAGCGGGACCCGCATGTCGGCCGCCAGGTGCGTCGCCGCCTCGTGCCAACCGGTGGGCTGTGCCGCGTCGCTGAGCAGGACCAGGGAGTCCTCGTAGAGGTCCAGGGTGGAGATGCGGGCGCCGCTGTCGTCGCTGCGGCGGAGCCAGAGGTGGGGGGCCCTGCTGCCGGGGGCGCCGGTGAGGTCCAGGCCCTCCGGGACGACCGGCGTTCCCGGGTCGGCGCCGACCACCGCGCCCTGGGGGTAGCGGTAGCCGAGGGCGACGTTGAGGATGCCGCGCTGCGGGCCTCCACCGGGGCCGCCGCCTGGCCCGCCCGTGGGGCCGCCCGCGTTGCCGCCCCCTGGGCCGCCCGCAGGGCCACCGCCGGGACCACCCGCAGGGGGACCGCCCGGACCGCCCGCCGGACCACCGCCAGGACCGCCCGCAGGGGGACCGCCCGCCGGACCACCGCCAGAACCGCCCGCCGGGGGACCACCCGCAGGACCACCGCCGGGACCACCCGCCGGGGGACCACCCGCCGGAGGGCCGCCCGCCGGCCCCGCGCCCCCCATCCCCGGCGGTGGTGCGAAGCCCGGGTGGCTGTGTTCCACCGAGCGGCCCGCGGCTCGGGCGCTGGTGGCCTCCGCGACCGGGCGGCGTTCCGCGTCGTACGTGTCCAGGAGACCGTCGCCCGCCCAGCCCTCCAGGACCGCGGCGAGTTTCCAGGCGAGGTTGTGGGCGTCCTGGATGCCGGTGTTCGAGCCGAAGGCGCCGGTGGGGGACATCTCGTGGGCCGAGTCGCCGGCCAGGAGGACGCGGCCGGAGCGGTAGCTGCGGGCGACGCGCTGGGCGGCGTGCCAGGGGGCCTTGCCGGTGATCTCGACGTCGAGGCCGGGGTCGCCGATCGCGCGGCGGATGTGGTCGGCGCAGCGCTGGTCGGTGAAGTCCTCGAGGGTCTCGCCCTGTTCGGGGTGCCAGGGGGCGTGGAAGACCCAGTTCTCGCGGTTGTCGACCGGCAGGAGGGCGCCGTCCGCGTCCTCGCTGGTCAGGTAGCAGACGATGAAGCGGCGGTCGCCGACGACATCGGCGAGGCGGCGGGAGCGGAAGGTGATGCTGACGTTGTGGAAGAGGTCGCCCGGGCCGCTCTGACCGATGCCGAGCTGCTCGCGGACGGGGCTGCGGGGGCCGTCGGCCGCGACCATGTAGTCCGCGCGGATGGTGGTGTGCTCGCCGGTCTCCCGGCTCTTCACGATCGCGGTGACGCCCTCGGCGTCGGACTCGAACGACAGCAGTTCCGTGCCGAAGCGCAGGTCGCCGCCGAGGTTCGTGGCGTGGGTGAGGAGTTCAGGCTCCAGGTCGTTCTGGGAGCACAGGCACCAGGAGCTGGGGCTGAAGCGGGCCAGTCCGCCCCCCGCGTCCATCTCCTTGAACAGCCACTCCCCCGCGTCGCCGACCAGGGTGGGTGTCTGGAAGATGCCGTGGTTCTCGGCCAGGGTGGCGGCGGCCTTCCTGATGTCCGGCTCGGTGCCGGACACGCGGAAGAGCTCCATCGTGCGGACGTTGTTGCCGCGCCCGCGGGGGTGGATGGAGGTGCCGGCGTGGCGCTCCACCAGGGTGTGCCGGATGCCCAGCCGCCCCAGGAAGACCGAGGTCGACAGGCCCACGAGGGATCCGCCGACGACGAGGACCGGGACGCGGTGGGCCCCGCCCCCGGGGGCGGCTCCGCCGGACCGATCGGCTCTTTCGTTCATTGTTCGTCCTCCGTTGTGACGGACGTTCGTCCGGTGTCGTGACGGACGTCGTCCTCCGTTGTGACGGACGTGGCCCTTCGTCGTGACGTACGTCGTCCTCGGTGGTGACGGACGTGCGCGCTCCGTACGTCGGACCGTCGTCGCGTGTCTCGCCCCGCGGCGGGTGTGCGCCGGGGGTCTTCATGCATGCCCCCTGCGGCCCGCGGCGGCTCAGGCTTCACCCGCTTACCCCTCCTGGTTCGCGGTCCCCGCGGGCACGGCTCACGATCGTGCTTACTGCGACCGCCGCACCACGCCGGAGCAATGGCGCACGCCGCGACGGTCGCCCCAGTCCGCGAGGAAGTTCCCGGAGAAGAGGTGGGCCGGATGACGGTCTCTCCCGTCGTAGCGACGGATACCGTGTCGGCAGATGCCATGACCACAGACGCCACGGCGGCGTCGACCGCGAGCGCGGTCGGCGTATCGGTATCCGCGTTCGACGGATCCCGCGTGCGGGTCGTCCTGATGCTGGACATCCACGACGGAATGCAGCAGGAGTTCCTGGACGCCTACGACGGCATCCGCGACCGGGTCGCCGCCGTCCCGGGACACGTGAGCGACCAGCTGTGCCAGTCGGTGGACAATCCCACCCAGTGGCTCCTCACCAGTGAGTGGGAGAGCGCGGAACCCTTTTTGGCCTGGGTCAACAGCGAAGAGCACCTGGAGACCGTCGAGCCGCTGCAGGACTACGTCCGCGACACCCACTCCCTGCGCTACAGCGTCCTTCGGGAGACCGCCGGCGAACAGACCCCGTCCGCCGCGGCCGGTGAGCCGCTTCTGACCGCTCCCCGGATCGGGAGCAATGTCGTACGGCACGCCCTGACCTTCACCGTGCGGTCCGGCAGTGAGGAGGAGGTCGCCCGGCTGCTGGCCGGCTACGCGCCGCCGGACGCCCGCGTCGACGACTCCGGCCGGCTGCTCCGCACCTCGGTCTTCCTGCACGGCAACCGGGTCGTACGAGCCGTGGAGGTGCAGGGCGACCTGCAGACCGCCCTGCGCCACGTCGCCCGGCAGCCCGCGGTGCGGGCCGTCGAGGAGGCCCTCAACCCGTATCTGGAGCAGGCGCGGGACCTCCGCGACCCCCGGGACGCCCGGCGCTTCTTCACCCGGGCGGCCATGCCGGCCGTCCACCATGTGGCGTCCGGCGATGAGGCGGACGCGCGTCGCCCGCAACGCGTCGCGCTGCTCTACCCGGTCCGCCCCGGCGCCGGTCCGGAACTGGCCCGGCTGCTGGCCCGCCAGGACGCGGCCGCGGCGCACGTACCGGACAACCCGGTCCTCTCCGCCACCGTGTTCCACCGGGACAACCTGGTCGTACGGCTCGTCGACATGGACGGCGACCCGGACGACGCGCTCGCGTTCGTCCTGGGGCTGCACGGGCCGGCCGACGGGCCCGGGGCGACGGGAGGCGCCGGGGTCGCCGTGGCCGAGCGGCTGCTGGACACGGCCGCCCTCGGCATCGACGGGCCCCTGACGGAGACCCGCACGCTGTCGCAGCTGCTCGCACGGGCCCGTATGACTCCGCTGACCGACCGGCGTTCGCCCGCCACCTGAGCCACACGGTCGAACCACCCGGCCGAACCACCCGACCCGATGACTCGGCCCGACCACACGGCCCGACCACACGGCCCGAGGCCACGGGGCCGGACCGAGGGGCCGAGCACGCGTCCGAACCACACACCCGAAACCACGCGGCCGCACCACGCGGCCGGCCGGGCCCGACGGCGCGCCCGCCGGACCGCGCGGCACTCCCCGACCGCCCCGACCTCCCCCACCACCTCCAGTGAGCCCGGAGTGAACGACATGACAGACCAGCAGGTACGCATCGTCTCCCTCGGCGACATCGCGCCGAACCGCCGCCGTGGCGGAGACCTCCGCGCCCTTCTCACGCCCACCACCGCCGGGGCGACCAGTGGCTTCATGGGCGTGGCCATCGTGCAGCCCGGCGACCGCATCGCCGAGCACTACCACCCGTACTCCGAGGAGTTCGTGTACGTCACCGAGGGCGGGCTGGAGGTGGACCTGGACGGGGTGCCACACTCCCTCGCCACCGGGCAGGGACTGCTGATCCCGCAGGACGTGCGCCACCGTTTCCGCAACGTCGGTGACGTCGAGGCGCGCCTCGTCTTCCACCTGGGGCCGCTGGCCCCGCGGCCGGAGCTCGGCCACGTCGACACCGAGGACGCGGCGGGCAACGCCCTCCCGCACGAGCGGGACCAAGACCACGCGGGATGCGCCGGGCACGAGCGTCCCGCCACCGCGGCCGAGGCGGTGTCATGACCCGGCGTCGGGTGGCCGTCACGGGCATAGGCGTCGTCGCCCCGGGCGGGATCGGCGTGCCCCAGTTCTGGGGCCTGCTGTCCGACGGCCGTACGGCGACGCGCCGCATATCCCTGTTCGACCCGGCCGGGCTGCGTTCGCAGATCGCCGCCGAGTGCGACTTCGACCCGTCCGAGCACGGGCTGGACCTCGCCACCGTCCAGCGGTGCGACCGGTACGTGCAGTTCGCGCTCGTCGCCGCCGCCGAGGCGGTGCGGGACGCGAACCTCGACATGGCGCGGGAGAACCCCTGGCGGGCCGGCGCCACGCTCGGCACGGCGGTCGGCGGCACCACCCGGCTGGAGCACGACTACGTCCTCGTCAGCGAGCGCGGCTCGCGGTGGGACGTGGACGACCGGCGGGCCCAGCCGCACCTGGAGCGCGCCTTCACCCCGGCGACGCTGTCGTCCGCCGTGGCCGAGGAGTTCGGCGTGCACGGGCCGGTGCAGACGGTGTCCACCGGGTGCACGTCCGGCCTGGACGCGGTGGGGTACGCCTACCACGCGGTCGCCGAGGGACGCGTCGACGTGTGCCTGGCGGGCGCGGCGGACTCGCCGATATCGCCGATCACCATGGCCTGCTTCGACGCGATCAAGGCGACCTCGCCCAACAACGACGACCCCGCACACGCCTCCCGCCCCTTCGACGCCGACCGCAACGGCTTCGTCATGGGCGAGGGCGCCGCGGTGCTGGTGCTGGAGGACCTGGAACACGCCCGGGCCCGTGGCGCGGACGTGTACTGCGAGATCTCCGGCTACGCCACGTTCGGCAACGCGTACCACATGACCGGGCTCACCAAGGAGGGCCTGGAGATGGCGCGGGCCATCGACACCGCGCTCGACATGGCGGAGCTGGACGGGTCCGGCATCGACTACGTGAACGCCCACGGCTCCGGCACCCAGCAGAACGACCGGCACGAGACCGCGGCCGTCAAACGCTCGCTGGGCGAGCACGCCTACGCGACACCGATGAGCTCGATCAAGTCCATGGTCGGCCACTCGCTCGGTGCGATCGGCTCGATAGAGCTGGCCGCGTGCGTGCTGGCAATGGCCCACCAAGTGGTGCCGCCCACGGCCAACTACACGACCCCCGACCCCGAGTGCGACCTGGACTACGTGCCGCGCGAGGCACGGGAGCGGACGCTGCGGCACGTGCTGTCGGTGGGCAGCGGCTTCGGCGGCTTCCAGTCCGCCGTCGTACTGAGCGGTTCCGAAGGAGGGCTGCGATGACCGGACCACAACGGGCCAGGCGCCGTCAACAGGACGGAAGCAGGCGTGCCGTCGTCACCGGACTGGGCGTGGTCTCCCCGCACGGGATCGGGGTCGAGGCGTTCTGGAAAGCGGTCGCGGACGGCACCAGCAGCCTCGGTCCCGTCACCCGGGAGGGCTGCGAGGACATGCCGCTGCGGATCGCGGGCGAGGTGCGCGGCTTCGACGCGGCCGAGACGGTCGAGGGGCGTTACCTCGTCCAGACCGACCGGTTCACGCACTTCGCCCTGACCGCCACCCAACTGGCTCTGGACGACGCGCGTTTCGGCCGCGCCGACATCGAGTCTCCGTTCTCGGTCGGCGTGGTCACCGCCGCGGGGTCGGGTGGCGGCGAGTTCGGGCAGCGGGAGCTGCAGAACCTGTGGGGCCAGGGGTCCAGGTATGTCGGCCCGTACCAGTCGATCGCCTGGTTCTACGCGGCCAGCACCGGCCAGATCTCCATCCGCAACGACTTCAAGGGCCCCTGCGGGGTCGTGGCCGCCGACGAGGCGGGCGGCCTGGACGCCCTGGCGCACGCCGCGCTGTCCGTACGGAACGGCACCGACACGGTGGTCTGCGGCGCGACGGAGGCGCCGCTCGCCCCGTACTCGATCGTCTGCCAGCTGGGCTACCCGGAGCTGAGCCGGGCCACCGAAGCCGACCGCGCCTACCGCCCGTTCACCGGCGCGGCCTGCGGGTTCGCGCCGGCCGAGGGCGGTGCCGTACTCGTGGTGGAGGAGGCGGAGGCGGCCCGGGACCGCGGCGCGGAGGTGCGGGCCACGGTGGCCGGGCACGCGGCGACCTTCACCGGCCCGTCCCGCTGGGCGGAGTCCCGGCAGGGGCTGGCCCACGCGATCGAGGGCGCGCTGGCCGAGGCCGGTTGCCGGCCCGAGGAGGTCGACGTGGTGTTCGCGGACGCCCTCGGCGTCCCGGAGGCCGACCGGGCCGAGGCTCTGGCCATCGCCGACGCGCTCGGCCCGCACGCGCGGCGCGTGCCGGTCACCGCGCCCAAGACCGGCACCGGACGGGCGTACTGCGCGGCGCCGGTGCTGGACGTGGCGACGGCGGTGCTGGCCATGGAGCACGGGCTGATCCCACCCACCCCGCACGTGGTCGACGTGTGCCACGACCTGGACGTGGTGGCCGGCCGGGCCCGCCCCGCCGAGCCGCGCACGGCCCTGATCCTCGGCCGCGGGCTCATGGGCTCCAACTCGGCGCTCGTCCTGCGGCAGGGCGACGCCGCACCGTCCGCGGACCGATGACCGACCCGACCAACGCCGAACCCGACCGAGCGCCGCTTCCGGGCGAGCGCCTACCCGAGTCAAGGAGGACACCCATGACCGACCAACTGGACTGCCAGGTGACCATCGAGGAGCTGGCCGCGCTGATGAAGCGCACCGCCGGCGTGCACGTCGACCCGGTCGCCCTCCGGCAGCAGGCCGACGACGGCTTCGACACCTTCGGCCTGGACTCCCTCGGCCTGCTGGGCATCGTGGCCGAGCTGGAGAAGCGGTACGGGCTGGGCCTGCCGGAGCAGGCCGAGCGCTGCAAGACGCCCGCGGATTTCCTCGCGCTGATCAACGGCGCCCTGAAGACGGGAGTGTGACATGGCAGGCCGCACCGACAACGAGATCACCATCGCCGCGCCGATGGAGCTGGTCTGGGACATGACCAACGACATCGACGACTGGCCCCGGCTGTTCAGCGAGTACGCCTCCGTGGACGTGCTCGAGCGCGACGGAGACCGCGTCACGTTCCGGCTCACCATGCACCCGGACGCGGACGGCAAGGTGTGGAGCTGGGTCTCCGAGCGCGTCGCCGACCCGACGACCCGCACCGTGCGCGCCCACCGGGTGGAGACCGGTCCCTTCCAGTACATGAACATCGTCTGGGAGTACGCCGAGACCGCCGACGGCACGCGGATGCGCTGGATCCAGGACTTCGCGATGAAGCCGGACGCGCCCGTGGACGACGCCTGGATGACGGACAACATCAACCGCAACTCGCGTACGCAGATGGCCCTGATCCGGGACCGGATCGAGCAGGCAGCGGGCGAGCGGCGGACCGCCTCGGTGCTCGCCGACTGACACCGCGAACCGAACGGCGTCGGCGACCGGACGACACCGGCGAACGGCACCGCCGAACCGAACGACACCGACGGAGGGCATCTCCATGCACCACACCCTGATCGTCGCCCGGATGGCACCGGGCGCGGCGCCGGACATCGCGAAGGTGTTCGCCGAGTCCGACAGCGGCGAGCTGCCGCACCTGGTGGGCGTCAACCGGCGCAGTCTCTTCGAGTTCGGTGACGGCGTGTACCTGCACCTCATCGAGAGCGACGAGGACCCGGCCCCCACCATCGGCAGCCTGACCGGGCACCCGGAGTTCCGCCAGGTCAGCGAGCGGCTCGAACCGTACGTCTCGGCGTACGACCCGGCGACCTGGCGCGGTCCGAAGGACGCGATGGCGCGCTGCTTCTACCGCTGGGAGCGGACCACCGTCGGCTGACGGCCCCTCGTCTCCCCCACCGCGTCGGGGTCGCCCACTTTCCGTCGGGCGACCCCGACGCACGTGTGCGCACGTGCGGGACGACCGTGGCTCGCGGACCTTTCAGGACGCCGAAGGGTTGTACCGCCGGAGCCGAACACACGTGTGAGAAGCCCCACTTGGGGTCCTGGGATGGTTTCGCACGTCCTTCCGCTTTGATCTTGGGGGCACAAAAGCACACAGGAACCCACCGTGCGCACCCCGCCGACCCACAGAGAGGACGCACGCCGTGGGCCGAACCACAGCCCGCCGGTCCAGCCGAGGAGCCGAGTTGAAGGGCGCCGGGCGCAGGTCCCGTGCCCGGCGACGGAAACGCCGCGGTCCCGCGCGCGTCGTCGTGGCCGCGCTGACCTTCGGGGCCGTACTGCTCGCGGCGGGCGCGGCCGTCGCGTACTGGCGGGACACCCGGCCCCCGCCGACGGACGACCAGGTGGCCGATGTCGCCGACGCCCTGGACGCCGCCGAGCGCACGGCCGCACCGGGCGCCACCGGCGGGACACCGTCCGGGGCGCCGAGCGCCTCCGCGCCGTCGTCGGCGAAGGCCTCCCCCTCGCCTTCGTCCTCCCCCTCCACCATCGCCATTCCCGCCACCGGCCCCGGCACCTTCGTCACCGCCGAGGCCGACGGCGCGACCGTGGGCACCGGCAGCCGCGTACGCCGGTACAAGGTCCTGGTCGAGGAGGGCATCGACATCCGGCCGGGCGCCGCCGCGGCCGAGATTTCCGACGTGCTCGCCGACCGCCGCGGCTGGACCGCGGACGGGACCAACTCCTTCCGGCTGGTCGGCTCCGGCTCGTACGACTTCGTGGTGAAGATCGCCACGCCGGGCACCGTCGACGAGATCTGCGGCGCCTACGGCCTGCTCACCCGGGGCGAGGTGAACTGCGCGGTCGGCACGGACGTCGTGGTGAACCTCAAGCGCTGGGTCCTGGGCTCACCCGAGTTCGACGGCCCGATCGGCGACTACCGGGCGCTCATCGTCAACCACGAGGTCGGCCACCGCATCGGCCACGGTCATGAGACCTGCCCCGGCCCCGGTCTGCCTGCCCCGGCGATGATGCAGCAGATCAAGGGCCTCAAGGGGTGTGTCGCCAACGCCTGGCCCTACGACCGCGACGGCGGGTACCTGGGCGGGCCCTCGGTCGCCTGAGTACTCGGTCGGGGTTTGCCGAGCACTCGGTCGTGCGCCCGGCGGGGGCGTTCGGCGGACGGTTCGCGGGACAGCGCGCGGGGCGAGGGGTGATGATCGGCCCATGACCACCACTCCGCGTTTCGACCCCCGCACCCTGCTGGCGGAGAGCCGGCTCGGCGTGCTCGCGACGATCAAGTCGGACGGCCGCCCGCAGCTCTCCCCCGTCATGCCCGCCTACGACCCGGAGGCCGGCGTCATCCGCGTCTCCACCCGCGAGGGACTGGCCAAGACGGCGAACCTGCGCCGGGACCCGCGGGCCACTCTGGAGGTGACCGCCCCGGACGGCAGGTCCTGGGCCACCGCCGAGGGCGTCGCGACCCTGACCGGGCCGGGCGTCGACCCGCAAGGACCGGAGGTGGAGGCGCTGGTGGAGTACTACCGCGCCGCCGCCGGGGAGCACCCGGACTGGGACGAGTACCGGATGACGATGGTGTCCGACCGCCGTGTGCTGCTCACGATGACGGTGGATCGCGTGTACGGGGCCGACCTCGGCTGACACCGGCCGGAAACGGCCGGACGGACGCGGTCGGACGGACGCGGTCGGACGGACGCGGTCGGACGGACGCGGTCGGCGGGCCGCGAGAATTGTGCCGGAGCGGTGATAGATCCGGCCGCCGTTTCCGTACCTCCTGGCGAACGAGTACGAGTCGAGTACGTCGAGTGCGAGTCGCTCGCATCGCCCCTGGAGGCATCATGCGCCTGTCCCGCAGCAGGATCGGAGTCGTCGTCCTGCTCGGTGCGATGACCCTGACCCTCACCGCGCTGGCCTTCCCGGCCATGCTCGGTCTGGACAAGGCCGACGGAAACCAGGACCGGGTCGTCGCCAGCACCAAGTTCGGGCCGCTCACCGAGGCCGACCGTGACTTCGTGGTCAAGGTGCGGGCCGCCGGGCTGTGGGAGTACCCGCTGGGCGAGATCGTGATGGAGCGCGGTGCGTCGAAGGCGATGAAGACGGCCGGCGAGCACCTGGTCGTCGGCCACGCCGGTCTGGACGCGATGTGCCGCGAGATCTCCCCCGAGCTGGGCATCACGCTGCCCAACCGGGCCTCCCCGCAGCAGGAGGACTTCGTGGCGACGGTGAAGTCCAAGAGCGGCAGGGAGTTCGACTCGTCGGCGGTCAACATCATGCGGGTGACCCACGGTCAGATCTTCCCGGCGATCGCCAAGATCCGGGCCACCACGAAGAACACGCTGGTGCGCCAGCTGGCCGACCTGGCCAACGACACCGTCCTGGACCACATCACGGTGCTGGAGAAGACCGGGCTGGTCGAGTACGACCAGGTCACCTTCCAGCAGACCGGCCCGGCGAAGCTGCCGAGGGAGAAGGTCACCCCGCCCCCGCCGCAGCCGGGCGAGCGGGTGCTGGTGCTCAAGCCGCGGCCCGACCTGAACGTGAACACGGCCTCCCCGACGCCCGCCCCCGCACCGGCGGCCCCGTGACCGCCGGAGCTGTCAGGCGTCCCCGGCCGCGGTGACGTCCGCGGCCCAGCCGAGCGGATGCGGCTGAGGGTCGTCCGGTGCCGGGGCGAGGGGCTCGCCGCCCGCCTCGCTGAAGGCGGTGAGCGCCTCCACCAGCGCCGCCCGCTGGCCCGGCGCGAGCCGTTCGACGATCGCGGCGACCTCGGCGCGGCGCCGGGCACTGACGTTCGCGACGGTGCGCCGGCCCTCGTCGGTGAGCCGGAGCAGGGTTTCGCGCCGGTTGCCGGGGTTGGTCTGCCGGTCTGCGAGCCCGGCCGAGATCAGCCGGTCGACCATGCGCATCGCCGTCGACGGGGCGACCTGGAGGTGGTCGGCGAGCGCGACGAGCTTGGTCGCGCCTCTCGTGGAGAGCACCATCAGCATCCGGAACTGGGGCAGCGTCACCCGCTCCTCCACCTCGGCGAGCGACCGCGCGGAGACGGCCACCAGCAGACGCGATGCGGCCAGCACGGCCTTGGTGACCGCGTCGACATCGTCCAGGCCCCCGACGGGCATCTCACGCTCCGGCATGTGTCCTTTCTACCGCGCCGGAGCCCCCGCTCACTCACCTGGTCCGCAGGCGGAACGGGGACGAGCGGGGCCGCGCGGCGACCGGACCGGCGCGAAAGGAGCATCGGGTACTGCCCATCGACCTTTTCCCTGTGCAAAGGTGGAGGTGGAGTCCCGAGTCAGGAGGGTGGGCATGGCAAGCACGGACACGACACCCCGTCGGCCCCGGCCGCCCGTCGGCCTGCGGCGCACCGCGGCGCGGCTGCCGATCCTCCTCTTCCGCGGGGGGCTCGGCCCCCTGTTCGGCAAGCGGCTGCTCCTGCTGCACCACACCGGCCGGATCAGCGGCCGGGACCGCCGGGTCGTCCTCGAAGTGGTCGCCTACGACTCCGGTGGGCCGCACGGACGGAGTTGGACGGTCGCCTCCGGCTTCGGCCCGAAGACGGACTGGTACCGGAACATCCGGCAGCAGCCCAAGACGGTCATCCAGTTCGGCAACCGCCACCACGCCGTCACCGCCCGCTTCCTGCCCGCCGAGGAGGGCGCCGGGATCATGGCGGAGTACGCCCGGCGGCATCCGGGAACCGCCCGGCGTCTTTGCGCGTTCATGGGATTGGCGGTGGACGGCGGCGAGGCGTCGTTCCGTGAGGCCGGACGGGCCATCCCGTTCGTGCGGCTGGTCGCGGCCGACGGAGACCGCCGGCCATGACCACCCGGCCCCGGGTTCGGCGGCAGGCGGAAGAGAGCGGCCGGAGCCCCTGGCGATCCGTTTTTGCACTGTGCAATGATCCGACGGGGGGCCGGTCTGCGGCCGCCTGCCGTACGGCGCCCAGGAGTGACACCGAAACGGTGCTGCGGCACAGGACGGCACACCGACCGTCGGCGGGCTCCCCTCCCGCTCCCGCCCGGCCGCCGTACGGGCCGAAGAAGAGAGGAAGAGCGGGACCATGACCGCTTCCGGACCGGGCAGCGGCGCGACGCCGGATCAGCCCGACCAGCCCGGCCAGCCCGACCAGCCGGGTCAGCCGGGTCAGCCGGGTCAGCCGGGTCAGCCGGGTCAGCCGGACCAGCCGGACCAGACCGGCGGTGCGCCGTCCGTGCCGGAGGACGTCTGGCGGCAGTTCCTGGAGGACGACGAGCGCGCCATCCGCGCCTCCGCCCTCATCAGGGAACCCGCCGCGCGGGACCGGACACCCGGTTGGCACCCCCGGCCCCCGGAGGGCACGGACACGAACACGGACACGGGCGCACCCGCGGGCAGTCCGTCCGGCGTGGTCGGCGAGCCGTGGCACCCGGAGGATCCGTGGCACGGCCCGGCCTGGCGTGCGCTGGACGCCCGTGCCCGGGTCCGGCGGGTCGGCCGGGTGCTCGGCACGGCCGCCGCGGTCGCCCTCGCCCTGACCGCGTGGTCGCAGCTGTCCACCGGCTCCGGCACTCCGGGCGGCGGACCGGCCGACACGATCGGGCAGCACCTGGAGGAGAGCCCCGTCCTGCCCACCACCGCCTCTCTCGCGCCGACGGCCTCGGACGACGCGAGCCCCGCGGTCTACGAACCCGTCCCGTCCGCCGTTCCCCGGGCGTCCTCCTCCTGGACGGTCAACTGAGCGTCACCGTGCTCCG
This sequence comes from Streptomyces sp. NPDC097107, assembly GCF_044762405.1. Taxonomy (NCBI): domain Bacteria; kingdom Bacillati; phylum Actinomycetota; class Actinomycetes; order Kitasatosporales; family Streptomycetaceae; genus Streptomyces; species Streptomyces sp. NPDC097107. The sequence goes on from NZ_JBIWEF010000008.1 coordinate 81,841, forward strand.
CTCGCGCCGGGCGGCGTCAGGCGCTGCGCTTGCGCGGTGGCGTCTTCTTGGCGGTGCTCTTGGCGGTGCTCCTGGCGGGCGCGCTCTTGCCCGTCGTCTTCTTCGTGGCGCTCTTGGCCGCGGTCTTCTTCCCGGGCCGCGCGGACTTCGCCGTCGACTTCCCGGCGGCGGAGGCCGTCGACTTCTTCGCCTCCGTCCTCTTCCCCTCCGTCCTCTTCCCCTCCGTCTCCTTCCCCTCCGTCCTCTTCCCCTCCGTCTCCTTCCCCTCCGTCTCCTTCCCCTCCGTCTCCTTCGCCGCCGGCTTCTTCGCTTCCGTCTTCCTCGCCGCCGTCTTCCCGGCCGCCGTCGAGGTCGACTTCTTGCCGCCGGTCCGCTTGGGGGTCCGCCGGGACGGCGTGCGCTGCGGCAGGGTCCTGACCTCGGCCTCCTCGGCCGGCCCGGCGCCTTCCCCGCCCCGTGACTCCCGCGCCGCCCGCACGCTGCTCTCCAGCGCGGCCATCAGGTCCAGCACCTTCCCGGGCGCGGCCTCCTCGCGGGTCTCCGGAGGCGTCTCACCGGCGGCCTTCGCGGCGATGACCTGCTCCAGCGCCTCGCGGTACTCGTCGTGCAGGTCATCCAGGTCGATTTCGCCGAGTGTGTCCATCAGGGCGTCCGCGAGGTCCAGCTCCTGTTCGCGGACGGTGACACCGGCGTCCGGGGCGACGCCCTCGGGGACGCGCACCTCGTCCGGCCACAGCAGGCCGTGCATCGCGATGGCGTCGCCGACGACCCGGAGCATGCCGAGGCGCTCACGGCCCCGCAGGGCGAACTTGGCGATGGCGACCCGGTTGCTGCGCCCCAGCGCCTCGCGCAGCAGTGTGTACGGCTTGGCGGCGGGCGCGCCGCTCGCCGCGAGGTAGTACGCGGAGCCCATCTGCAGCGGGTCGATGCGCTCCTCGGGCACGAAGGCCACGATCTCGATCGTCCGTGCGGTCGGGATCGGCAGGTGGGACAGGTCCTCGTCGGTGATCGGGATCATCGAGCCGTCGGCGTCCTCGTAGGCCTTGCCGATCTCGTCCTGGGCGACCTCGCGGTCCTCCAGCTCGCAGACCTTGCGGTAGCGGATGCGGCCGCCGTCCTCCGTGTGGATCTGACGGAAGGAGACCGCGTGGCTCTCGGTCGCGTTCACCAGCTTGACGGGAATGCTGACCAGGCCGAAGGAGATGGCGCCGTTCCAGATGGATCGCACGTGCAGCACCCTTTCCGCTCGGCCGACCCGCCGCGTGACCGTCGGGCGGTTTGTGCGTGTTTCGTGAGATTCTCATGGTATGGCGCCTATCACAGAGGTGGAGGGGCGACGGGTCGCCCTCAGCAACCTGGACAAGGTGCTGTATCCCGCGACCGGTCTCACCAAGGGCGAGCTGCTGCACTACTACGCGACGACCGCCGACGTCCTGCTGCCGCACCTGCGGGACCGGCCGGTGTCCTTCCTGCGGTATCCGGACGGCCCGGACGGCCAGGTGTTCTTCACCAAGAACGTGCCGCCGGGTACGCCCGACTGGGTCACCACGGCCGAGGTGCCCCGGTCGGAGGGGCCGGCGCGGATGGTGCTGGTGCAGGACCTGGCCTCCCTGATGTGGGCGGCGAACCTGGTGACCGAGTTCCACACGCACCAGTGGACCGCGGACGATCCCGACGAGGCCGACCGGCTGGTGTTCGACCTCGATCCCGGGCCGCCCGCGACCGTCGTGCACTGCTGCGAGGTCGCGCTGTGGTTGCGGGAGCGGCTGGCGGCGGACGGGATCCAGGCGTACGCCAAGACGTCCGGGGCGAAGGGACTCCATCTGCTGGCGGGGGTGCGGGGGTCGTCGTCGGAGCGGGTGTCGGAGTACGCGAAGACGCTGGCGATGGAGGCGGAGCGGGCCCTGCCGCGGCTGGTGGTGCACCGGATGACGCGCAGTCTGCGGCCGGGGAAGGTGTTCGTCGACTGGAGCCAGAACGCGGCCCGCAAGACCACGGCCGCTCCGTACACGATGCGGGCCCGGTCCGTACCGGCGGTCTCCACGCCGGTGACCTGGGACGAGGTGGCCGGGTGCCGGCGGGCGGAGCAGTTCGTCTTCCGGGCGCAGGACGTCGGTCCGCGGGTGCGGGACCACGGCGACCTGCTGGCTCCGCTGTTCGAGCGGCGGCGGGCGGCGGCCCTGCCCTGACGTGCGACGGCCCTCAGAGGCGGGTCCAGGTGGCGCGGTCCCGGGCCGTGGCGTGCAGGGCTTCCACGTCCGCCGGTTTCAGCGTCCCGCCCAGGCGGGCCAGGTCCGGCAGCTCCGCGTCCGTGAGCACGCGGACCGAGCGGGGCGGCGCGGTGACGGTCACGTTCGCCGGGCCGAAGAGGACGAGGACGGGGTGCACCTCGGCCGTCAGGGCGTAGGAGGCCCGGTCGGCGTCGGCGCGGACCCGGCGCAGCAGGGGTAGCGGTTCGCGGCGGCCCAGCGCTACCAGGGGGTCGGTGATGCGCACCCGCTGCCCGCGGGCGGGCAGCGGGTGGAGGGCGAAGAGACCGCCGGGGCCGATCACCAGGTGGTGGACGCGGTCGCCGCCGGGCAGCGGGACGGAGTGCAGGGTGTGCCAGCCGGCGCCGGCGAGGCGGTCGAGGGCCGCCCCCGCCGACTGCTCGGCCGCCAGCGCCCGGCGCCGCGGGTCGGGCCGCAGCCGGTGCGCCGGGCCGGGGTCGCGTTCCAGGGCGACCAGGAGCGCCTCGCCGGGCCGGTTGGGGGCGAGGTCGTCGTCCGGGTGGAGGGAGAGCCGGGCCAGCTCGGCGGGGGTCGGGACCGGGGGCGGGCCGACCGTGACCGGGCCGGTGAGGAAGGGACCCAGCGCTTCGAGGACCTCGTCCCGGCGGTCGTCGCTCAGCAGGTTCACCCGGGCCGCCTCACGGTCGTACCAGGCGACGTTGCCGCCGTCCGCCAGGCAGACGTACAGCCGTTCCTGACCGTGCCGCCAGGTCGGTATGACGCGCAGTCCGTTCATGCACCATCACCCCACGACCATGGGAACAGGCGGGGTGCTGCGGGGGCAAGAACCCGGTTACCTTAGGGAGGAGTCGGGCACACCCTCGGGCGGGATGGGGAGGCACCGTTGCGCACCCGTGGGAAGGGACCGGACGTTCCGGCTCCGGGCAGGCCGTGGGACGAGATCGTGCCGGGCCTGTGGATGGGCGGGCACGAGTTCCAAGGGCCGGTCGGCAGGCGGGAGTCAGCCGTCGTCCGGGACGAGTTCGATCTGGTGCAGACCCTGCTGCGGCTGCCCGGACACGGGCCGGACGAAGGCGTCGAGCACCATGTGTGGCCGATCCCCGACGGCCCCCTCGACGGGACGCAGCTCGCGGGGGTGATCCGGCTGGCGGAGGCCGCGGGTGAGGCGCTGGACGGGGGCCGCAAGGTCCTGGTCCGCTGTTACCACGGGTACAACCGCTCCGGTCTCGTCGTCGCCCACACGCTGATGCGCCGGGGCGGCACCGCCGAGGAGGCGGTCCGGCTGATCCGGTCCCGGCGCTCGCCGTGGGCGCTGCACAACGATCTGTTCGTGGAGTACCTGCGGGCGGGCCTGGTCACCGCGCGGCTGCTGGAGGAGCTCGCCGAGTAGCCCGGCACGCCTCCACGCACACAAAATGGACTTCCGTCCGAATAAGGTGTGCCGGATCACCGATGCCGATCACCTGATGACCGAGACCCAGGAGTGCAGTGCTCCCGAGCCGCCGCGGGCACCCCGCCCGCGTCCCCGCCGCCCTCGCGCTGCTCCTGGCGGCCGCGGCGGCCGGGGCGCTGACCGCCTGCGGTGACGCGGGCGGGCTGCGGAGCGCGGGCGCGACGCCTGCCGCGCAGAGCCCGGCCCGGCTCTGGCCCGACCTGACGCCGGCGTCGAGTCCGGCCTACGACATCGGAGAGGTGGACAACGAGGTCGTCACGGGCGTCGCCGTGCCCGGCGGCGACATCCGCGAGGTCGACCCGGTGGCGGCCGTACGGGCCGAGATCACCGCGCACCCGGACGACTACGAGGGCGCCGAGGCGCCGTACCGCGAGACGGCCCGCCGGATGGCGGACTGCGGCTCGGGCCACTCGGACGGCTCGGACGGCTCGGACGGCTCGGGCGGTGAGCGCGGCCGGTGCCCGGTGCTCAGGCCGTACTACCGCGACCTGACCGGCGACGGGCGCCCCGAGATGACCCTGGGCTTCCGGCTGCTGCCCGAGAAGCTGACCGCCGTACGTGTCTACACGGTCGAGAAGGACCGGCTCGTGCGGGTCATGTCCTACGACGACGCGGTGAGCGCGGTCGAGTTGGCCGGGCGGACAGTGATCGTCCGGTCGCCCTCCGAGGTCGCGGGCTACGAGTACCGGCTCCAGTGGACGTGGGACCCCGACCAGCGGGCCATGCTCCTCACGAGCGACGAGATGCTGCGCACGGACGACGGCGGGAAGCGCACGAAGCGTCCGTCCGCCTCACCGCCCCCGTCCCCGACGGCGTCCCCGTCCCCGACGGCGTCCCGGTCTTCGTCGGCGTCCCGGTCCGCCTCCCCGTCGGCGAGCGCCCGGTGAGGCTCGCCCTCCCCCGGTGGACCGGACCGCTCGCCGTGAAGGCCGCCGTCTTCATCACCGTGATGTGCTGCGCCCTCGCCGCCCTGCTCGGCGTCCTGGTGCACGTCTCGGTCACCAACCAGACCGTGGGCCAGGCCCGCGACGTCGCCCTGTCCCGGCTGGGGGAGGCGACGGAGGCGTACGAGGCCGGGGACCCGCTGCGACGGGGCGCCGGCGTCGATCCGCCGGGGCTGCCGGAGCGGCTGCGGGAGCTGGCCGCCTCGGGCCGGCGCGGCACCATGGTCGCCGAGCACGACGGGCGCCCCACGATGTGGGCGGCGGGCCCCGCCGACGGCGGCCGGACGCTCGCGGTGCGGGTCGACCACTCCCAGGGTGAGCGCACCATCGACGGCCTGGACAGCGCGATCGTATGGTCGTCGGCGCTGGCGATCGGGGCGACGCTGCTGGTGGGCGCGTTCGCGGTGACGCGGGTGACGCGCCGGCTGCACACGACGGCGCGGGTGGCACGGCGGATCAGCGCGGGCGACCTGGACGCGCGGGTCGGCGATCACCGTGCGCAGGATCCGACGCGCCCGCAGGACGAGGTGGCCTCGGTCGCCGCCGCACTGGACTCCATGGCGTCCTCGCTGCAGGGCAAGCTGCTCGCCGAGCAGCGGTTCACGGCGGACGTGGCGCACGAGCTGCGCACCCCGCTCACCGGCCTGCACGCGGCGGCGGAGCTGCTGCCCCCGGGCCGCCCGACCGAGCTGGTGCAGGACCGGGTGGCGGCCCTGCGCACGCTCACCGAGGACCTTCTGGAGATCTCCCGGCTGGAGAGCGGACGGGAGCGGCTGGAGGTGGACCCGGAGCAGCTGGGGGCGCTGGCCGGGCGGGTCGTCCGGGGCTCCGGCACCTACACGCGTGTCGACCTCGTACGGGACACGCGGGTGGAGACCGACCGGCGGCGCCTGGAGCGGGTGCTCGGCAACCTGGTCGCGAACGCGCACCGGCACGGGCGGGCGCCGGTGGTGCTGACCGTCGATGGGCCGGTGATCACCGTACGGGACCACGGGGACGGCTATCCGGCGTACCTCCTGGCCCACGGGCCGCAGCGGTTCCGCACCGAGGGCGGAACGAAGGGGCACGGCCTCGGACTGACGATCGCCCTGGGGCAGGCGGAGGTGCTCGGCGCGCGGCTGGAGTTCACGAACCCGCCGGACGGCGGGGCGCTGGCGACCCTGACCCTGCCTCAGCAGCCCTGACGGGCCCCGGGCGACCGGTCGGTTCCCCGATGGCTCAGCGCGGCGGGCGGTCCGAACCGGGCGCTCCTAATGTGGCGGTTAGTCACCTGACAGCCCGTTCGCTCCCGGGAGGTACTCCCATGTCCCTGCTGTCCGCACACTCCAGGCGCTCACCACTCCTGCGCGGCCTCGCCACCGCCGTCGCCGCCGGCGCGCTCGCCACGGCCGCCGCCGGCACGCCCGCCGTCGCGGACGACGAATGGGGCGGCGGGGGCTCCGGTTCCGGCAGCGCCACCGCCGGCCCCTCCGGAGGCAACGGCGGCGGGAACGACGGCCGCCAGGAGCAGGGCAGCTACCGGGGCGTCGTCACCGCCGACCGGCTCGCCCTGCGCACCTCGCCGACCCGCGGCGGACAGGTCATCCGGTACGCGCACCGGGGCGAGACCGTCCGCATCTACTGCAAGACTCCCGGCGACAAGGTGCAGGGCAACCCACTCTGGTACCTCCTCACGGACGGCACCTGGGCCTGGGGCCCGGCCCGCTACATCGACAACATCGGCCCCGCGCCGCGCTGGTGCTGATGCTGACGACTCACACACCACACCATTTAGGTAAGTTCCGGACATGACCAAGGCCGGAACCGGAACCGGAATCACCGTGGCACAGGCGGACGCGCCCGCTCCCGTCACCCGTCTCCCCCGGCGCCGTGGCATCGAACTCACGCTGATCCTCATGGCCGTCCTGCTGTCGGTCTTCGGCTACTGCAACGTCGGCCTCGCCCAGCACGGCACCCTCCCGCCCGGCGCCGCCGGTTACGGCGCCGGGCTCGGCGTGCTCGCGCTCCTCGCCCATCTGGCGGTACGGCTGCGCGCCCCCTGGGCCGACCCGCTCCTGCTGCCCATCGGGGTGCTGCTCAACGGCCTCGGCCTGGTCCTGATCTACCGGCTCGACCTGGAGACGCCGGGCGACCGGGCGGCCCCCACCCAGCTGGTGTGGTCGACGCTGGGCGTCGGACTGTTCATCGTGGTCGTCCTGCTCCTGCGCGACCACCGCGTGCTCCAGCGCTACGCGTACGTCTGCGTCGCCGCCGCGCTCATCCTGCTCACGGTGCCGATCTTCTTCCCGGCCGTGAACGGCGCCCGCATCTGGATCCGGATCGAGGGCTTCTCCATCCAGCCCGGCGAGTTCGCGAAGGTACTGCTCGCGGTGTTCTTCGCCGCCTACCTGGCCGCGAACCGCAGCGCGCTGGCGTACGCGGGCCGCCGCGTGTGGCGCCTCCAGCTCCCCACCGGCCGCGTCCTCGGCCCGATCGTCGCCGTCTGGCTGGTCAGCGTCGGCGTCCTGGTCCTCGAGCGCGACCTCGGCACCTCGCTGCTGTTCTTCGGCCTGTTCGTGGTCCTGCTCTACGTCGCCACCGGCCGCACCGGCTGGATCGCCGTCGGCCTGCTGCTGGCCTCGCTGGGCGCGGTCGCCGTGGGCTGGCTGGAGCCGCACGTGCACAGCAGGGTGGAGGACTGGCTGCATCCCTTCGCGTCGATCGAGGCGGGCCAGGGGCCCAACCAGCTGGCCCAGTCGCTGTTCGCCTTCGCGGCGGGCGGGGTGACCGGCACGGGCCTGGGCCTCGGCCACTCCGTCCTGATCGGTTTCGCCGTCAAGTCCGACTTCATCCTGGCGACCGCGGGCGAGGAGCTGGGCTTCCTCGGCCTGACCGCGATCTTCCTGCTGTACGCGCTGCTGGTGGAGCGCGGTTACCGGGCGGGCCTCGCCGCACGCGATCCCTTCGGCCGGCTGCTCGCGGTCGGACTCTCCTCGATCGTGGCGCTCCAGGTGTTCGTCATCGCGGGCGGGGTGACCGGGCTGATTCCGCTGACCGGCATGGCGATGCCGTTCCTGGCCCAGGGCGGCTCCTCGGTCGTCACCAACTGGGCCATCGTCGCGCTGCTGATCCGGGTCAGCCACGCGGCCCGCAGCCAGGCCGGACAGGCCGGTCCGGCCGACGGGCGGGTGGCGCCGTGAGAGCCGAGCAGCTCCGGTGACCCGGTACATCCGGCACGCAGCCGCCTTCTGCGCCCTGCTGCTGATCGCCCTGCTGGTGAACGCCGCCCGGGTGCAGATCGTCCAGGCCCCCGAGTACGACGACAACCCGGCCAACCGCCGCCCGGACATCGCCCGCTACCAGCAGCCGCGCGGCGACATCCTCGTCGGCGGCGAGCCGGTCACCGGTTCCCGGGACACCGGCGAGCATCTGCGTTTCGAACGGACCTACCAGGCGGGTCCGTTGTACGCGCCGATCACCGGCTTCGCCTCGCAGGCGTACGGGACGACCCTGCTGGAGCACGCCCAGGACGGACTGCTGTCCGGCGCGGACCCGATGCTCGCGCCGCTCCCCCTCTGGAACGACGTCACGGGGGCCCAGAACCCGGGCGGGGACGTGGTGACGACGATCGACGGGGACGCGCAGCGGGCGGCGTTCGAGGGGCTCGGCCGGCACAAAGGGGCGGTGGCGGCCGTCGAACCGTCGACCGGCCGGATCCTGGCGCTGGTCTCCACGCCGTCGTACGACCCCCAACTGCTCTCCGGGAACAGCACGGCCGCCACCCGGACGTGGGACCGGCTGAACGGCGACCCGGACAAGCCGATGCTGAACCGGGCGGTGCGCCGGACCTACCCGCCGGGTTCCACCTTCAAGGTGGTCACCACGGCGGCGGCACTGGACGCGGGCGTGATCCGGGACCTCGACGCGCCGACCCGCTCGCCCGACCCGTACACCCTCCCCGGCACCCGGACCCGGCTGACGAACGCGGCCGACGGCTGCCGGGACGCCTCGCTGCGGGAGGCGTTCGAGTGGTCCTGCAACACGGTGTTCGCCAAGCTCGGCGCGGACGTGGGCGTGCGGGACATGGCGGCCGCTGCGGAGGCCTTCGGCTTCAACGACGCCGGGCTGCGCATCCCGTTCGCCGTCTCGCGCAGCAGCTTCGACACCTCGGTGGACCGGGCGCAGCTCGGGCTGTCATCGATCGGGCAGTACAACACGCGGGCGACTCCGCTGCAGATGGCGATGGTGGCGGCGGCGGTGGCCAACGGCGGCCAGGTGCGCTCGCCGTACCTGGTGGAACGGACGATGCGGGCGGGCGGCAGCGTGGTGGCGACCGCCGGTTCGCGGCCCGCCCGGGAGGCGATGCGCCCCTCGACGGCGGCGCGGCTCAAGGAGCTGATGACCGGCGTGGTGGAGAAGGGCACCGGCGCGAACGCCGCGATCCGCGGCGCCACCGTCGGCGGCAAGACCGGCACCGCCCAGCACGGCGTCGGCAACTCGGGCACGCCGTACGCGTGGTTCGTCTCCTGGGCGCAGGGCGACGGCGACCTGGAGCCGAAGGTCGCGGTCGCGGTGGTGGTGGAGGGTTCGGCGGCGGACCGCGAGGACATCAGCGGGGGCGGCATGGCGGCGCCGGTCGCGCGGGCGGTGATGGAGGCGGTGCTCAAGTCCTGAGACGGGCGTACCGAGGCGCCGACGGCCCGGCCTGACGTTCGGTACCTGACTGACGCCGTGCACGAACTCGCCCAGGTCAACATCGCCGGCCTCAAGGTTCCGCTGGACTCACCGCAGTTGAAGGACTTCGCGGACGCGCTCGACCCGGTGAACGCCGCGGCGGACGCCGCCGAGGGGTTCGTGCGGCGACTTCAGGACGACTCGGGCCGCGCGACGGACGTGCCCTTCTTCGGCGACGACCGGCCCATCGTCAACCTGACGGTGTGGCTGGACGCGGACGCCCTGACCGCGTTCATGTACCAGGGGCGGCACCGGGAGATGCCGGCGCGGCGCAGGGAGTGGTTGGAGCGCCTCGCGGAGGCGGTCACCACCCTGTGGTGGGTCCCGGCGGGGCACCGGCGGCGGGGGCGTCGGCGCCGGTGGCGGGCGACGTGCCGGACGGGCTGGGCTGCTCGGTCCGGGAACCTGAGCGCCTCCCACTTCTTTACTCGCGGTCAACAAGTCGTGCGCAGGGGATTGACGAGCTTACTGACAGGCAGTCTCATAAGACGAAGCAAATGAGAGTAACCGCGGGTAACCCGAACCGTACGACGAGGTGGGACAGCCATGACGACCCTGACGGAAGCCGACGCGCTCGAGGGCCTGCGCGACGCGCTCGGGCTGCTCAAGGACCGGGAGCAGGTGGCCGAAAGGCTGCTCGACTCTTCCGCCAAGCACTCCTTCGACCCGGACAAGGAGCTGGACTGGGACGCGCCCTTCGAGGACGGCAAGTGGTTCTGGCCACCGGAGCTGGTGTCGCTGTACGACACCCCGATGTGGAAGCGGATGAGCGAGGAGCAGCGCATCGTGCTCTCGCAGCACGAGGCCGCCGCGCTCGCCTCCCTCGGCATCTGGTTCGAGCTGATCCTCATGCAGCTGCTGGTGCGGCACATCTACGACAAGGCGGCGACGAGCGCGCACGTGCGCTACGCGCTGACCGAGATCGAGGACGAGTGCCGGCACTCGAAGATGTTCGCCCGGCTGATATCCCGCGGCGAGACGCCGTGGTACCCGGTGAGCCCGGCCCACCAGCACCTGGGGCGCCTGTTCAAGACGATCTCCACCACGCCCGGCTCGTTCACCGCCACGCTGCTCGGCGAGGAGGTGCTGGACTGGATGCAGCGCCTGACCTTCCCCGACGAGCGGGTCCAGCCGCTGGTCCGGGGCGTCACGCGCATCCACGTCGTGGAGGAGGCCCGTCACGTGCGCTACGCCCGTGAGGAGCTGCGCCGCCAGATGGTGACGGCGCCGAAGTGGTCGCAGGAGTTCACCCGGATCACCTCCGGCGAGTTCGCCCGCGTCTTCTCCAACGCCTTCGTCAACCCCGAGGTCTACACGAACGTCGGCCTGGACAAGCGCGAGGCCCTGGCCCAGGTCAAGGCCAGCGGGCACCGCAAGGAGATCATGCAGACCGGCGCGAAGCGCCTCACCGACTTCCTGGACGACATCGGTGTACTGCGCGGGGTCGGACGGAAGCTGTGGAGGTCGTCGGGGCTGCTGGCGTAGTCGGACCGGTCCGGTCCGCTCACGTGGGAGGTCGCGGGGGTGTGCGGGTTACGCTGCGGTTCATGACCCCGCAGGCCTCCACCCCCGCCTACCGCCGGCTCAGCGTCGAGGAGCGCCGCGTCCAGTTGCTCGACGCGGCGCTCGCCCTCTTCGCGCACCGGCCGCCGGAGGAGGTCTCCCTGGACGACGTCGCGGAGCAGGCCGGGGTCTCGCGTCCGCTGGTGTACCGGTACTTCCCCGGCGGCAAGCAGCAGCTGTACGAGGCCGCGCTCAGGTCCGCCGCCGACGAGCTGCGGCTCTGCTTCGACGAGCCCCGCGAGGGCCCGCTGCTGGCGCGGCTCTCCCGCGCCCTGGACCGCTATCTCACCTTCGTCGACCAGCACGACACCGGCTTCAGCGCCCTGCTGCGCGGCGGCAGCGTGGCGGAGACCTCCCGGACCTCCTCCATAGTGGACGGCGTGCGCCGGGCCGCCGCCGACCACATCATGGGCCACCTGGACGTCGCCGAGCCCGGCCCTCGGCTGCGGATGACCGTCCGGATGTGGATCACCGCGGTGGAGGCGGCCTCGCTGATCTGGCTGGACGAGGGCAAGCAGCCGCCCGTCGACGAGCTGCGGGACTGGCTCGTGGAGCAGTTCCTCGCCGTGCTGACCGTCACCGCCCGCCGCGACCCGCAGACCGCGACGCTGGTCGAGGCGCTGGCGGCGGACATCTGACACCGGTGCGCGGATCACTGACACTGGTGCCGTGAAGAGCGAAGACATCCCCTTCGAGGGCGGCCCGATGGACGGGCGGGTGCTGCCCGTGCTGGTCGGCATGACCGGGCACCCGCCGAAGACGTACCGCATCCCCGTACCGGACCCGCACGGCGGCCCGCCCACCGTGCTCGTGTACCGCAGGGTGCCCAGGGACGCCCGCGGCGGGCTGCGCTTCGCCCGCTGGAAGTACGCGTACGCCCCCGAGGGGGAGAAGGGCGCGGGCCGGAAGGGCTCCGGCCGGAAGTGGCCCTGGTCCAAGCCGGAGGCCGAACCGGACGCCGAACCGGACGCCAGGCCGGACGCCAGGCCGGACGCCAGGCCGGACGCCGCCGATCCAGACGCCACGCCGGGTGGCAAGCCGGACGACGCCCACGGGTGACCCCGTTGCGCCGAACCGCGCACACTCGGCGCGCGGGCCCCGGGAACACGTCACATGCTCACCGTGCGGAGCGGACCCGCCGCCCCGCGACGGAGGTGATGACGTGTCAGGAAGGCTTCTGCGTCTGGTGTGTACGGCGGCGGTGGCGGCCGGGATCGTCCTCGCGCCCGTGCCCGCCGCGGCCGAACCCGGGCCCGGCGCCGGCGGTGACCGGCCCGTGGCCGAGCTGCTGACGGACCTTCAGCGACTGTACCGGGAGGCGGAGAAGGCCACCGAGACCTACAACGGCACCGAGGAGCGGCTGAAGGAGCAGCAAGCCGAGGTGAAGCGGCTGGACGCCGAGCTGGCCCGGACCCGGCTGTCCCTGCGCGACAGCCGCGGCTCGGCCGGCCGGCTGGCCCGGCAGCAGTACCGCGACAGCGGCGACCTCTCCCCCTATCTGCGGCTGCTGCTGGCCCGCGACCCGCGGCACGCCCTCGACCAGGGGCACGTGATCGGGCAGCTGGCCCGGGAGCGGGCCGACACGGTGGGCCGCCTGACCGGCGTGGAGAAGAAGGCCGACGAGCTGGCGGGGCGGGCGCGCGAGGCCCTGGACGAGCAAGCCGCCCTCGCGAAGCGGCAGGAGGAGGAGCGGGACGACGTGCGCGAGCGGCTGCACGCCGTCGAGGAACTCCTCGCCTCGCTCACCCCCGAGGAGCTGGCCGCGCTGGCGGAGCTCGAGAGGAGCGGGATCGCCGAGGAGCAGGAGCGGTTCATGGCGTCCGGCGCGCTCGGCGACGACGCCAAGCCCTCCGCCGAGGGCGACCGCGCGGTGCGCTTCGCGGTGGAGCAGCTCGGGAAGCCGTACGAGTGGGGCGCGGAGGGCCCCGCGTCGTACGACTGCTCGGGCCTGACCTCCGTGGCCTGGGACCGGGCCGGAACACCGATCCCGAGGACCAGCCAGGAGCAGTGGGCGCGGCTGGACCACGTCCCGCTGGGCGAGCTGCGCCCCGGTGACCTGGTCGTGTACTTCCCCGAGGCCACCCATGTGGCGATGTACCTCGGCGACGGAATGGTCGTCCAGGCACCGCGCCCCGGCGCCGAGGTCAAGGTGTCGCCGATCGCGGCCAACCCGGTGCTGGGCGCCGTACGGCCCGATCCCGGTGGGGAGCCGCTGCGGCGGTACACGCCGCCGAGGCTCCCCGAGGGGGTGACGGGCGGGTCCGACGAGGGGTACGCCGCCGGCTACGCGCCCGACGCGCCCGAGACCTCCATCAGGTAGCCCTCGGTCTTCGCCGGGTCGTAGAAGAAGTTCTCGAAGTCGGCCGGGTCGTTGAACCCGTTGGCGAAGCGGTCGGCGACGGGCTGGAGCTGCCCGGCTGCGCCGATCAGGTTGAGGATGTGCTCCGGCGGCGGGGCGAGCATGGCGTTCGTCCACTTGGTGACGTGCTGGGCGGTCTCCCAGTAGCGGTCGAACGTCTGCTGCATCCATGCCTCGTCGAACTCCTTCTCCCCCTGCTCCAGGATGGAGGCGAGGTAGGAGGCGGCGCACTTGGAGGCGGAGTTGGAGCCCTGGCCGGTGATCGGGTCGTTGGCGACGACCACGTCGGCCACACCGAGGACCAGGCCGCCGCTGGGCAGGCGGCCGATCGGGTTGCGGACGGTGGGGGCGTAGCGGCCGGCGAGTGTGCCGCCGGCGTCGGTCAGCTCGACCTTGGTGGCCCGCGCGTACTCCCAGGGGAGGAACTTCTCCATGAGTTCCAGGGTCAGGGAGAGGTGCTCCGAGGGGTCCTTGACGTCCTTGAAGGCGTCCAGCGGGCCGCCGGGTATGCCCTCCCAGAACAGGATGTCGGCGCGGCCCGAGGTGGTGAAGGTCGGCATGATGAACATCTCGCCGACGCCGGGGACCAGGTTGCAGCGGACCGCCTCCATGTCCGGGTGCTCCGGACGCGGGCCCATCCCGTGCACGTAGGCCACCGCGAGGGCGCGCTGCGGTTCGCTGTACGGGGAGCGGGAGGCGTCGCGGCCGAACATCTGCACCAGCTCGCCCTTGCCCGCCGAGACGAGGACGAGGTCGTAGGCGCGGGAGAAGTAGTCCAGGTCGCCGACGGCCGCGCCGTGGATGACCAGCTGGCCGCCACGCTGGGCGAAGGTCTCCATCCAGCCGGCCATCTTCACCCGCTGGTCGACCGACTGTGCGATGCCGTCGAGGTGCCCCACCCAGTCGATCGCGCGCTGCGAGGGGCCCGGGTCGAAGGAGCCGGGGGCCGCCACCGAGACGCCGAGTCCCTCGATCTTCGGGGCCTGGGACTCCCAGAAGTTCAGCTGGAGGTCGCGCTCGTGCTGGAGTGCCGTGTGGAACATGCACTGCGTCGACATGACCCGGCCCGTGCGGATCTCGTCCGCGGTCCGGTTGGACATCAGGGTGACCTCGTAGCCGTGCGACTGGAGGCCGAGGGCGAGCTGGAGACCGGACTGGCCGGCTCCGACGACGAGTATCTTCCGCATGCGGGGGACGCTCCTAAAGGGACTACTACTCGGGGGTTTCGTCGAGCGCGTGGCCCACGAGGGACAAGAGGGTCTCGATGGCCGAGATCCGGCGGCGCGCATCCATGATCATTACAGGTATGTGCGCGGGGATCGTCAACGCCTCCCGCACGTCCTCCGCCTCGAACAGCTCACTGCCGTCGAAGTGGTTCACGGCGACGACGTACGGCAGTCCGCAGCTCTCGAAGTAGTCCAGCGCGGGGAAGCAGTCCTTCAGGCGGCGGGTGTCGGCCAGCACGACGGCGCCGATCGCGCCGCGCACCAGGTCGTCCCACATGAACCAGAATCGCTGCTGGCCCGGCGTGCCGAACAGGTAGAGCACCAGGTCGTCGTCGAGCGTGATGCGGCCGAAGTCCATGGCCACGGTGGTGGTGAGCTTGCCCGGGGTGGCGGTGAGGTCGTCGGTCTCCTCGCTCGCCTCGGTCATCAGCGCCTCGGTCTGCAGGGGCGTGATCTCCGAGACGGCGGTGACCAGCGTGGTCTTGCCGACACCGAAGCCACCCGCCACCACGATCTTCGTGGCGATGGGCGCGCGGGTGCGGTCCGCCTGCCAGGGCCGCATGGGCTCGTCGGGGTCGACGAGTGGGGAGACGCCGTAGGCGGCGGCGTCAGAGACGACGGAGTCCACTGAGCACCCTTTCGAGCAGAGCGCGGTCCGGGCGGCCCGTGCCGTGGCCGGTCCCGGTGCCGTACACACGGATCTTTCCCTGGTCCGCCAGGTCGCTGAGGAGCACGCGGACCACGCCGAGCGGCATCTTCAGCAGCGCGGCGATCTCGGCCACCGTACGCATACGGCGGCACAGTTCGACGATGGCCCGCATCTCCGGCATCACGCGGGAGGTGAGGCTGCCGTTCGTCAGTTCCCTGCGCTCCTCGGCGGCTTCCAGCGCGGCGGTGCCGGCCGTGGCGCCGACGAACGTCTCGACGAGCAGGACGTGGCCGAAGCGGGTGCGGCCGCCGGTGAGCGAGTAGGGGCGTACGCGGGCCGGCTTGCGGTCGGCGCCGCGTACGGGGAGGTTCCTCGGGGCTTTCCTGGGGCTGCTGCTCATCGGGTACTCCCCGTAGAGGTCGACTCGGACTCCAGGGATTTCCGCAGCTCGCTGCGGAGTTCGGGGGTCAGGACGTGTCCGGCGCGGCCGACGAAGAGCGCCATGTGGTAGGCGATGACGCTCATGTCGGCGTCCGCGGAGCCGTGCACGCCGAGCAGCGAGCCGTCGCTGACCGACATCACGAACAGGCTGCCCTCGTCCATGGCGACCATCGTGTGCTTCACGTTGCCGAAGTCCATCAGCCGGGCGGCCCCGATGGTGAGGCTGCCGACGCCGGAGACGACGGTGGCGAGGTCGGCGGCGGAGCCGCGCGGGCCGGTGCGGCGCACGGCCTGGGCCTCGCGGGCCGCGTCGTTGCGGTCCTGGTCGGAGGAGAGCAACAGCAGGCCGTCGGAGGAGACCACCGCGACCGAGAGGATGCCGGGCACCTCCTCGACCAGGTTGGTCAGCAGCCAGTGCAGATTGCGGGCTTCACTGCTGAGTCCGAAGGTACTGGGCGCGGTCAACTGCTTGCCTCCTCGACAGTGCCCCCCGTGGCTTCTTCGGTTGTCCCCACGACGGCGGCCGGCGCCTCGTTCCGACCGGTTTGGTCGGCGATCTCCGCCTCGACGTCGCGGCGGCCGGCCTCCGCCCCCCGGCGGAATCCTCCCAGGCGGCGGCGGAGCGCGTCGGCGTCGACGGCACCCGCGGCGCGCGGCCGCGGGTCCGCCGCGGGTGTGCTGAGCTTCGGGGTCCGCTTGGGCAGGCCCTTTTCGGTGACGGGCTCGGTGGCCTCGGTGGTCCCGGTGGCCTCGGTGGTCCCGGTGGCCTCGGTGATCCCGATGGCCTCGGTGATCCCGGTGGCCTCGGTGATCCCGGTGGCCTCGGTGGCCTCGTTGGCACCGATCATCCCGGTGGTCCCGGTTGTCCCGATCGTCCCGGTGGTCCCGGCGTCCTCGGCACGCGCGGTGCCCTCGTCCGGGGTCCGGTCGTGGACGTCGGGGCCGATGACGTAGGGGCCGGCCGAGCGCTGTCCGGGAAGTCCGGGCGCGGTGGGCTCCCGCGGGTCCGGCTCCGGCGTGGACTCCTCCGGTGCCGGGGCCTGGGCCGGTGCCGGGGCCTGGGCCTGTGCCTGTGCCTGCGCCTGTGCCGGCAGCAGGAGGGCCATCGTGGCGTCGTCGGGGAGATCGCGGCCCGGGCGGGACGACTCGGTGGCCTCCGCCTCCGGGGCGGACTCCGGGCCCGACTCCGGGCCGTCTTCCCGTGCCTGCCCGGTCTCCCTCTCCATCTCCATCTCCGTTGGCGTATCCGGCGCCGGCGCAGTGGCCGGGGCGGGTGCCGGTGCGGATGTGGGGGCCGGTGCGGGTGCCGGCGCCGGGGCCGCTTCCGCCTCCGGGGCCTTCTCCTCGCCCCCCGCCCCGTCGGCCTCCGCGCGTCGTACGGCCTGTTCCGCGGAGGCGACCAGCGGGTCCACGCCCTCTCGCGTGCCCTTCTCCGCGCGGCCGTGCAGGACGTTGGAGTTGGCCTCCGCGTCGGCGCCCGGCAGGGCGAAGGACCCCGTGCCGTCCGGCGTGGGCACGCTCGGGGCGAGTGCGGCCGGCGGGGCCGCCGCGAGCAGGGCGTTCGGGAGGACCACGACGGCCGCGACACCGCCCTGCTTCTGCTCCCGCAGCCGCACGCGGGCCCCGTGCCGGTGGGCGAGCCGGGCCACGACGTACAGGCCGAGCCCGAGACCGTCCTCGCCCTCCTGGTCGTAGGGCGCCTCCGGGTCGAAGTCGGTGAGGCGGGCGTTGAGCCGCTGGAGCCGCTCGGTGGTCATGCCGATGCCCTCGTCCTGGACGGAGAGCATCACCTCACCGTTCTCCAGCAGCCAGCCGGAGACCTCGACGGGCAGGTCCGGCGGCGAGAAGGAGGTGGCGTTCTCCATCAGCTCCGCGAGCAGGTGGGAGAGGTCGTCGGCGGCGAAACCGGCCACGTGCGCGTGCGGCGGCAGCGCGGCGATGCGGACGCGCTCGTACCGCTCGATCTCACTGACCGCGGCCCGGACCACGTCGACCAGCGGCACCGGTTGGGCGCTGTGCTGGACGTGCTCGGTGCCCGCGAGGACGAGGAGGTTCTCGCTGTGCCGGCGCATGACCGTGGCGAAGTGGTCGAGCTTGAACAGGGTGGAGAGGCGGTCCGGGTCCTGCTCGCGCTCCTCCAGGCTCTCGATGACCGCGAGTTGCCGCTCGACCAGCCCGAGGGTGCGCAGCGCGAGGTTGACGAAGGTGGAGCCGATGCTCTTGCGCACCACCGCCAGCTGGGCGGCGGACTCGGCGAGTTCGGCGCGCAGCCCCTCGCGGGCGTCGGCCATCTTCTGCCGCTGGCCGACCAGGTGCTTGCGGTCGGCCTCCAGCGTGTTGACGCGCTCGGCGAGCGTGGCGGCGTGCGTGTGCAGGGCGTTGACCGAGCGGACGACCTGGGCGAACTCGTCGTTGCGGCCGGTGAAGGCGACGGGCTCTTCGGCCGTCGGGTCCTCCGCGCCGGCCAGCCGGGCCGAGCCGCGGCGCAGCACCGAGAGCGGGCGCGTCAGGGTGCGGGCCATGGCGGTGGCGATGCCGACGGCCAGCAGGACCAGGGCGCCGAGGGCGGCGATCCGGATCTCCAGCGCGGTCACGTCGTCGTCGCGCAGCTTCTCCAGGGCGGTGGTGCGCTTCTCGTAGAGGGCGGACTCGGCGCCCCGCATGGCGTCGACGCGGGCGGAGAGCGCGGCGTCCAGCCTCTTCGTGCTGGTGCCGAGGTCGTCGTCGGAGAGCGTCGGCTCGTCCGTGAGACCGGTGAGGTATTTGTCGGCGGAGTTGACCTCGGGCCCGGCGACCGTGGCGTCGAAGCTGCCCCGTGCCTCCTTGGGCGCGCCCTCGCGGAAGTCGGCGAGGGCGGCGTCCGAGCGCACCCGGGCCTGCTGCGCGGCGGCGGCGAGTTCGTCGCGCTGCTTCGCGTCGGCGTCCGAGGACGTGGTCGCCTCGGTCGGCAGGCCGGTGATCGGGTCGATGACGGTCTCGGTGCTGCTCGGCACGTTCAGGGCCGCGAGCAGCAGGCCGCGAGTGGCGGCGGCCTGCTGGACGGCGGTGTCCAGCTCGGCCAGTGCGTACGCGCCGGCGCCCGCGCGGGGCGGCATCCGCTCGGCCAGCTCCTCGGCGAGGGCGTGCAGTTCGGCGATCGCCTCCGAGTAGGCATCGTGTGCCTGGAGAGCGGTGCTCTTGCCGGTGAGCGCCGCGCGGCGCAGCGCCGCTACGGCGTCGAGGTCCTCGCGCAGGGAGGCCGGAGTGTCGGTGTCGGCACGCAGCTCCTCCACCTGCCGGTCGACGCGGGCGCTGCGCTGCTCGGAGGGCGCCTTGGACTCGGGGCGGCCGGCGGCGATGTACGGGGTGACCTCGTCCCGCTCGTCGGCGAGGGAGTGGGCGAGGGTCAGCGCTCCCTGGGTCTGCTCGGCGAGCGTCACCAGCTCCTGGGAGTCGTGCAGTTGCCCGGAGGCGGCCACGACCGACGGGGCTCCGGCCCCGGCGACGGCGGCGGCCACCACCGCCACGGCGGCGATGAGGCGATTGCGTACATGGGTCGGACGCCCCTTGCCGACGGGGGCCTCCGGCGGCGCCGGGGTGGAGGTGCCGGGGGTGCGCTCCGCGCTCCCCACGGGGGCCGTCTGCTTGCCTGTGCGACGAGGCCGCGTCTTCTGCACCGGTGCTCGCATTCCTGACTCGTGTACCCGTGGGCCCGGGTGGCGCTCCGTCAACTGGCCGGTCGGCGCGTGCACCCTCCGCCACGCTCTGGGCTGCTCCTCGGCCGCCGACTGCGCATCGGACGGGGAGACCGCGTGAGCAGGGCAGGCACCCCACCGGATCCCGACCCTCCCAGTGCCGGTGGGCGGTGCGCGTGCATCATCCGACCCGCCACCCGAAGGAGTGAACCCCGGACGGGAGTTGGGGAGCAAGTTCCCCCGGCTCGTACGACGCGCTTGCGCGGCGCGCCGGTTGGACGTCTGCGACGGGCGGTGGCACTATGTGCCGCCACGCGTTGCCTGAGTGCCGAATTCCATCCCAAATCAGGCGCCTGACCTGCGCCCCCGCATCGATCCCGGGGAAGTTGCCAGCCTTTTGCGGATGCCGTGAAGAGGTCGTGCAGACTGGCTGGATGCGCACGGAACTCGTCTCGGAACCCGGCCTCACCGACCACCCCAACGAGGACTTCGCGAGTGTCGGACTACCGGCCTCGGGACAGGGTGGCTCGCTCGTGGTGCTGGACGGCGTGACACCGCCCCGGAGTACGACGGGGTGTCTGCATTCCGTGCCCTGGTTCACCGCGCACCTCGGTGGCGCTCTGACCGAACTGACCGTTTCACTCCCGGAAATCCCCCTCGCCGAAGCCCTGTCCCGCGCCATCGCTCGTACCTCTGCGGCACACGCGGAAACCTGTGACCTTTCTCACCCGCGGACCCCGCAGGCAACCGTGGTCCTGGCCCGCTGGTCCCCCGCCGCCGTCGAGTACCTGGTTCTGTCGGACTCGGCCCTGCTGGTGGAGGCTCCCGACGGCACGGTCACGGCGGTCCTGGACGACCGGCTGGCCCGGCTGCCCCGCTCGGCCCTCGCCACGGACGCGCTGGTCGACGCCAACCTCCGCAACAAGGAGGGCGGCTTCTTCACGGCCGCGGCCGACCCTGCGGTGGCGGCGCGGGCGGTGACGGGCGTGCTGCCGCGCGGCGAGGTGCGGACGCTGGCGGCGCTGACGGACGGGGCGGCACGGTGGGTGGAGAGGTTCGGGGAGGGCGACTGGACGGACTGCCTCGCGCTGGTACGGAAGCAGGGCGCCCAGGCGTTGGTGGACCGGGTGCGGGAGCTGGAACGGGCGGACGCTGCGGGGGCCCGGGCGTTCCTGGGGCGCGGCAAGGCGCACGACGACGCGACGGTGGTGTACGCGGAGCTGTGAAGACCGGGTGCCGCGGCCCTACTTCTCCATCCCCCGGTTCAGCTGCCGCAGCAGCCGGGCCAGTTCCGTGACCTCGCGCGGGTCCCAGTCGGCGAGCCGTCCGGCGTACCGTGCACGGCGCGCCTCCCGCACCCGGCTGACACGCGACTGGCCCTCCGGGGTCAGGGTGATCAGCCAGGCGCGGCCGTCGGCGGGGTCGGGCTGCCGGGCGACGAGGCCGAGTTCTTCCAGCGCGCGCAGCTGACGGGACATCGTCGCCTTGCCGACGCCGATGTAGGCGGCCAGCTCCGTGGCCCGCTGCCCGCCGCACTCGCCGAGCCGGACGAGAAGGCCGTACGCGGACGACTCCAGGTCGGGGTGGACCTCGCGGGCCATCTCGCCCTGGTTCGCCCGCGCCCGCCGGAGCAGGACCGTCAACTCCCGCTCCAGCGCCAGGAACTCCGGTTGGTTCACACCACTGCCGGACGCGTCGAATTCGCCTCCGCGACCGTCGCCGTTCCCGTTTTCGCGCACGTCAGCCCCTGCCTCGATTTTCCCGGTCCTGAAAGTTTCCGCCACGGGCCGGCATCACCGCAGCTTGGCAAGTATTTCGCAGGCTTAGACCAACGGCAGCCTCCGGTCTCTCTTCCCACCCCCCGTTCTACGTGCGTAGCGTCTACCTCGAACCTCTTGAATGGCATGCCCACGCCACCCACGGGTTCTCCCCACTCGCGCATCCCCCACCGAGCACCACCGAGCCATCGGAGGCACGTCATGCTCGTGCACAGATCCGGATCGGCCCGCGGGCGGCGCTTCGCCGTCACCGGGATCCTGCTCGCCGCGTTCTCCCTGGTAGCCACCCTCCCCGCCGCCCACGCGTCGCCGGCCGCCGACATCCCACCGCGCGGTTCCGCCCACCTGGGCATGGGCGTCCTGGAGCACGACGGGCGCCACGGCACCCCCGTCCCGGGCGACGCCACCCAGACGGAGGGCGTCGACGTCTCCAGCCACCAGGGCAACGTCGCCTGGTCGACCCTGTGGAACAGCGGGGTCAAGTGGGCCTAC
Organism: Streptomyces sp. NPDC097107; assembly: GCF_044762405.1. NCBI lineage: Bacteria > Bacillati > Actinomycetota > Actinomycetes > Kitasatosporales > Streptomycetaceae > Streptomyces > Streptomyces sp. NPDC097107. The sequence goes on from NZ_JBIWEF010000008.1 coordinate 103,364, forward strand.
GTCAAGGCCACCGAGGGGACGTACTACACCAACCCCTACTTCGCCCAGCAGTACAACGGCTCGTACAACGTCGGCATGATCCGCGGCGCCTACCACTTCGCCACCCCGGACACGACGAGCGGCGCCGCGCAGGCCAACTACTTCGTCGACCACGGCGGCGGCTGGTCCCGCGACGGCAAGACGCTGCCGGGCGCGCTGGACATCGAGTGGAACCCCTACGGGGCCACCTGCTACGGCAAGTCGCAGAGCCAGATGGTCACCTGGATCCGCGACTTCCTGAACACCTACAAGGCGCGCACCGGCCGCGACGCCGTGATCTACACGGCCACCAGCTGGTGGACCCAGTGCACCGGCGACTACGGCGGCTTCGCGGCGAACAACCCGCTGTGGATCGCCCGGTACGCCTCGGCCGTGGGCACGCTGCCGGCCGGCTGGGGCTACTACACGATGTGGCAGTACACCTCGTCCGGGCCGACGGTCGGGGACCACAACAAGTTCAACGGAGCCCTGGACCGCGTCCGGGCGCTCGCGAACGGCTGACACACGGCGTACGGGAAGGCCCGGCCCTCCTCTTGGGTTCAAGGGGCCGGGCCTTCACCTCATCCGGTCGCGTCCTCCCCCAGTGCCTGAAGCCTGGGAGGTGCCCCCACCGCCGCGACCGGAACCTCCGACCGCGCGCCGTTCGTCGCCGGTGCGAGCGCCAGTTCCAGGACCTGTCGGACGTCGGTGACGGCGTGGACGTCGAGCTTGTCCAGCACCTCCGCCGGTACGTCGTCCAGGTCGGGTTCGTTGCGCTTGGGGATGATCACCGTGGTGACGCCCGCCCGGTGCGCCGCGAGCAGCTTCTGCTTGACCCCGCCGATCGGCAGCACGCGGCCGGTCAGCGAGACCTCGCCGGTCATCGCCACGTCCGTACGGACCAGCCGCCCGGAGAGCAGCGAGGCCAGCGCCGTGGTCATCGTGATGCCGGCGCTCGGGCCGTCCTTGGGGACCGCGCCCGCCGGGAAGTGGATGTGCACGCCCCGGTCCTTCAGGTCGGCCACCGGCAGCTCCAGCTCGGCGCCGCGGCTGCGCAGGAAGCTCAGCGCGATCTGCGCCGACTCCTTCATCACGTCGCCCAGCTGACCGGTCAGGGTCAGTCCCGACGCGCCCGTCTCCGGGTCGGCCAGCGACGCCTCGACGTACAGGACGTCGCCGCCCGCGCCGGTCACCGCGAGGCCCGTGGCCACACCGGGCACCGAGGTGCGCCGCTCGGCCGGGTCCTGGGCGGACTCGGGCACATGGTGCGGCCGGCCGATCAGGGCGCGCAGGTCGCCGTCGGTGACGGTGAAGGGCAGCTTCCGGTCGCCCAGTTCGTGCTGGGCCGCCACCTTGCGCAGCAGCCGGGCGATCGAACGCTCCAGGGTGCGCACGCCCGCCTCGCGGGTGTACTCGCCCGCCAGCCTGCGCAGCGCGCCCTCCTCGACCGTGACCTCGTCCGGGTCCAGGCCGGCCCGCTCCAGCTGGCGCGGGAGCAGGTGGTCGCGGGCGATGACGATCTTCTCGTCCTCGGTGTAGCCGTCGAGACGGACCAGCTCCATGCGGTCGAGCAGGGCCTCCGGGATGGCCTCCAGGACGTTGGCCGTCGCGAGGAACACGACGTCGGACAGGTCGAGCTCGACCTCCAGGTAGTGGTCCCGGAAGGTGTGGTTCTGGGCCGGGTCGAGGACTTCGAGCAGCGCGGCGGCCGGGTCGCCCCGGAAGTCGGAACCCACCTTGTCGATCTCGTCGAGGAGCACGACCGGGTTCATGGACCCGGCCTCCTTGACGGCGCGCACGATGCGTCCGGGCAGCGCGCCGACGTAGGTACGCCGGTGGCCGCGGATCTCGGCCTCGTCGCGGACGCCGCCGAGGGCGACGCGGACGAACTTGCGGCCCATCGCGTGGGCGACGGACTCGCCGAGGCTGGTCTTGCCGACGCCGGGCGGGCCGACCAGGGCCAGTACGGCACCGCCGCGCCGGCCTCCGACGATGCCGAGGCCCCGGTCGCCGCGCCGCTTGCGCACCGCCAGGTACTCGGTGATCCGCTCCTTGACGTCCTCCAGACCCGCGTGTTCGTCGTCGAGGACGGCCCGGGCGCCCCGGATGTCGTAGGCGTCCGCGGTGCGTACGTTCCACGGCAGTTCGAGGACGGTGTCGAGCCAGGTGCGGATCCAGGAGCCCTCGGGCGACTGGTCGGAGGACCGCTCCAGCTTGTCGACCTCCTTGAGGGCGGCCTCGCGCACCTTCTCGGGCAGGTCCGCGGCCTCGACGCGGGCGCGGTAGTCGTCGGACTCCTCAGCCGGGTCCTTGCCCGCCTCGCCGTTCAGCTCGCGCAGCTCCTTGCGCACGGCTTCGAGCTGGCGGCGCAGCAGGAACTCCCGCTGCTGCTTGTCGACGCCCTCCTGGACGTCCTTGGCGATGGTCTCGGCGACGTCCTGTTCGGCGAGGTGGTCGCGCAGCTGCTGGGTGGCGAGCCTGAGGCGGGCGACCGCGTCGGCGGTCTCCAGCAGCTCGACCTTCTGCTCGGTGGTGAGGAAGGGCGAGTAGCCGGAGTTGTCGGCGAGCGCGGAGACGTCGTCGATGGCCTGGACGCGGTCGACGACCTGCCAGGCGCCGCGCTTGCGCAGCCAGGCGGTGGCCAGCGCCTTGTACTCCTTCACCAGCTCGGCGACCTGGCCGGGCAGCGGCTCGGGCACGGTGTCGTCGACGCGCGTGCCCTCGACCCACAGCGCGGCGCCGGGGCCGGTGGTGCCGGCGCCGATCTTCACCCGGCCGACGCCTCGGAGCAGGGCACCCGGGTCGCCGTCGGCCAGCCTGCCGACCTGTTCCACCGTGCCGAGGACGCCGGTCCTGGCGTAGGTGCCGTCGACGCGCGGGACGAGGAGGACCCGGGGCTTGCCGGGCTCGGACCTGGCGGCGGCCTGGGCGGCCTCCACCGCGGCCCGCACCTCGGCGTCGCTCAGGTCCAGGGGGACGACCATTCCGGGCAGGACCACTTCGTCGTCGAGCGGCAGCACGGGCAGGGTGAGCGGTGTGAAGGCTTCGGACTCAGTAGCCATGATCTCCCCTTCGGCAGTCAAGTTGAGTTACACCGACTCAATGAAAGAGAGTCACCGATTGTTCCCCCAAGCGCGTTCGCTCTGAGCGATCAAGGGCCCGGGGGTGCCGCCGCCACGTATGCGGGAGCGCGGCCGGGCGCTCCGGCATTCCCTGCCAGGATGGGCCGATGCCCACCACTTCCCACGACTCCCACGACATCCCCGAAGTGCTGGACCGTCGCGAGGGCCCGCACGGCGAGGTGGTCCTGCGCCGGCACGGGGCGCTGCTGCAGATCATCGCGAACGGCTGCTTCCTGATGGACACCTCCGACGGGCGTTCGGAGCGGCGACTGGTCGACGCGGCGGCCGACGCGCTCACCGCGCCCGGCGGGCAAGGTGCGCCCCACCTCCTCATCGGGGGACTCGGCGTCGGATTCTCGCTCGCACACGCGGCCGCCGACCCCCGCTGGGGCCGGATCGCGGTCGTCGAGCGCGAGCGCGCCATCATCGACTGGCACCGGGACGGACCGCTGGCCGCGCTGTCCGCGGGAGCACTGGCCGATCCGCGCACGAAGATCGTCGAAGCGGACCTCCTGGAGTACGTCAATGAGACATCCGACACGTACGACGCGCTCTGCCTCGACATCGACAACGGCCCCGGCTGGACCGTCACCGAGGGCAACGACGGGCTGTACGCGCCGACCGGACTGGCGGGCTGTGCCCGGCTGTTGAGGCCCGGCGGGGTGCTTGCCGTATGGTCTGCGCAGCCCTCTCCGGAATTCGAAGAAACCTTGCGTAATGCCGGGTTCCAGCAGGTGCGTACCGAAGAGATCCCCGTTGCCCGGGGCGTTCCGGACGTCGTCCACCTCGGCGTCGGGCCTGGATAGCAAAGGCGCGACGACTCCCCGTACGCTGCTGCTCTGACGCGGATCATTCAAGCGTCAAGCGCAGCCATGGGATCACCCCACGGATTCCGGAAAGCACACTTCAGGGGCGGGCGATGGAGCAGACACAGACCTCCCACAACGGCACGGCGACGGCTACTCCGGGCGCGCAGCGACGAGTGCTGGTGGTCGAGGACGACCAGACGATCGTGGACGCCATCGCGACCCGCCTGCGCGCCGAGGGGTTCCTGGTGCAAACGGCGGGCGACGGCCCGTCCGCGGTCGACACCGCCGAGGCCTGGCAGCCCGACCTGCTGATCCTCGACATCATGCTGCCCGGCTTCGACGGTCTGGAGGTCTGCCGGCGCGTGCAGGCACAGCGGCCGGTGCCGGTGCTGATGCTCACGGCGCGCGACGACGAGACGGACATGCTGGTCGGTCTCGGCGTGGGCGCCGACGACTACATGACCAAGCCGTTCTCGATGCGCGAGCTGGCAGCCCGCGTGCACGTACTGCTGCGCCGGGTGGAACGGGCCGTGGTGGCCGCCTCCACGCCGCGCAGCGGCATCCTCCGCCTCGGCGAACTGGAGATCGACCACGCACAGCGCCGGGTACGGGTGCGCAGCGAGGACGTGCACCTCACCCCCACCGAGTTCGACCTGCTGGTCTGCCTGGCGAACACCCCGCGCGCGGTGCTCTCCCGTGAGCAGCTGCTGGCCGAGGTGTGGGACTGGGCGGACGCCTCCGGCACCCGGACCGTGGACAGCCACATCAAGGCGCTGCGCCGCAAGATCGGGGCCGAGCGCATCCGCACGGTGCACGGCGTGGGCTACGCGCTGGAGACACCGACGCCATGAGCCGAGGGCGGGAGGCCGCACGGAGGAGCCCCGGCCCCCGGAGCACCGGGGAACCCTGGGGCGGCGTACGCCCGTTCTCGATCAAGACCAAGCTGGGCGCGCTGGTCGTCACGTCGGTACTGATCACCACCGGCCTCTCGGTGATAGCGGTGCACACCAAGACGGAGCTGCGCTTCATCACGGTCTTCTCGATGATCGCCACGCTGCTGATCACGCAGTTCGTCGCGCACGGGCTGACCGCGCCGCTGGACGAGATGAACGCCGTGGCCCGGTCCATCTCGCACGGCGACTACACGCGCCGGGTGCGCGAGAACCGCCGCGACGAGCTGGGCGACCTGGCCGTCACCATCAACCGCATGGCCGACGACCTGGAGGCCCAGGACCTCCAGCGCAAGGAGCTGGTGGCGAACGTCTCGCACGAGCTGCGCACCCCCATCGCCGGCCTGCGCGCGGTGCTGGAGAACATCGTCGACGGGGTCACCGAGGCCGACCCGGAGACCATGCGTACGGCGCTCGGGCAGACGGAGCGGCTCGGCCGGCTGGTGGAGACGCTGCTGGACCTCTCCCGCCTGGACAACGGCGTCATACCGCTGCGCAAGCGGCGCTTCGAGGTGTGGCCGTACCTGTCCGGCGTGCTGAAGGAGGCCAACATGGTCGCTTCGGCACGCGCCGGCCTCGCGTCCGGCTCCGGCGGCCACACCCGCACCGACGTGCACCTGGCCCTCGACGTCTTCCCGCCGGAGCTGACCGCGCACGCCGACCCCGAGCGCATCCACCAGGTCGTCGCCAACCTCATCGACAACGCGGTCAAGCACAGCCCGCCGCACGGCCGGGTGACGGTCCGGGCGCGGCGCGGGGAACTGCCGGAGTCGCTGGAGCTGGAGGTTCTCGACGAGGGCCCCGGCATTCCGCGCTCGGAGTGGCGCCGGGTGTTCGAGCGGTTCAACCGGGGTTCGGTGTCCCGGCCGCACGGTCCGGGCAGCGACGGCGGCACCGGGCTGGGCCTGGCGATCGCACGCTGGGCGGTGGATCTGCACGGCGGCCGGATCGGTGTGGCCGAATCCGAGCGGGGCTGCCGGATTCTCATCACTCTTCCGGGCCTGCCGTCGGCGTCGAGTTGACGTAGGGTTCGAAGCGGAGCCTCAAGATCCACTGGCGTCCGCGCTGACGGACACGTGTGATCAGCCACAGACCCGCGTTTTCTCGGCGCCGGGTCGCGGTCTCCCTTTCCCACGCGCAGCAGAACCTCGCTTGTTTCCCGCCATTTCCAGCGCCGAAACGCGGTCTGCGATGTGACTTACGCGACGATGGACGGGCCCGGTCTGACCTTCCGGGTCCGGGAGGCGTAGCCTTGATTCCCGCTGTCCACCATCTTGTGAAGCGGAAGAGGGCGGTTCTCGCCGTGTCGCCACAGTCCCCCAGTAACTCGAGCATCTCGACCGACACCGACCAAGCCGGCAACGCGGGAAAGAACCCCGCCGCCGCGTTCGGTGCCAACGAGTGGCTCGTCGACGAGATCTATCAGCAGTACCTCCAGGACCCCAATTCCGTTGACCGAGCCTGGTGGGACTTCTTCGCCGACTACAAGCCAGGAGCGGCCGCGACCCAGTCCGCCTCCGGTGCCGCGAGCACGGACTCCGGCAGCGCTCCCCAGGCCGCCCCCGCGCAGCAGCAGGCGCAGCAGCAGGCTCCCGCCCCGGCCCAGGCCCCGGCGGCTCCCCAGCAGGCCGCCGCGCCCGCGAAGCCGGCCGCGCAGCCCGCCGCTGCCGCCCCGGCGGCTCCGGCCGCGAAGCCGGCCCAGGCTCCGGCCAAGCCCGCCGCCAAGCCGCAGGCGAAGGCCGCCGCGCCCGCCAAGGACGCCACCGCCGCCGAGGGCCCCGCGGGTCCCGAGATGGTGACGCTGCGCGGCCCCGCCGCCGCGGTCGCGAAGAACATGAACGCCTCGCTGGAGCTGCCCACGGCCACGTCCGTGCGCGCGGTCCCGGTGAAGCTGCTGTTCGACAACCGCATCGTCATCAACAACCACCTCAAGCGCGCCCGGGGCGGGAAGATCTCCTTCACGCACCTGATCGGCTACGCGATGGTGCAGGCCATCAAGGCCATGCCGTCGATGAACTACGCGTTCGGCGAGAAGGACGGCAAGCCGACGCTCATCAAGCCGGCGCACGTCAACCTCGGCCTCGCCATCGACCTGGTCAAGCCCAACGGCGACCGCCAGCTCGTCGTCGCGGCGATCAAGAAGGCCGAGACGCTGAACTTCTTCGAGTTCTGGCAGGCCTACGAGGACATCGTCCGCCGCGCCCGCGACGGCAAGCTGACGATGGACGACTTCTCCGGCGTCACGGTCTCCCTGACCAACCCCGGCGGCCTCGGCACCGTCCACTCGGTGCCGCGCCTGATGCCCGGCCAGGCCGTCATCATGGGCGTCGGCTCGATGGACTACCCGGCGGAGTTCCAGGGCACCAGCCAGGACACCCTGAACAAGCTCGGCATCTCGAAGGTCATGACGCTCACGTCGACCTACGACCACCGGGTCATCCAGGGCGCCGCCTCCGGCGAGTTCCTGCGCCAGGTCGCCAACCTGCTCCTCGGCGAGAACGGCTTCTACGACGAGATCTTCGAGGCGCTGCGCATCCCCTACGAGCCGGTCCGCTGGCTCAAGGACATCGACGCCTCGCACGACGACGACGTCACCAAGGCCGCCCGCGTCTTCGAGCTGATCCACTCCTACCGGGTCCGCGGCCACGTCATGGCCGACACCGACCCGCTGGAGTACCAGCAGCGCAAGCACCCCGACCTGGACATCACCGAGCACGGGCTCACCCTGTGGGACCTGGAGCGCGAGTTCGCGGTCGGCGGCTTCGCCGGCAAGTCCCTGATGAAGCTGCGCGACATCCTCGGCGTGCTGCGCGACTCGTACTGCCGCACCACCGGCGTCGAGTTCATGCACATCCAGGACCCGAAGCAGCGCAAGTGGATCCAGGACCGCATCGAGCGCTCGCACACCAAGCCGGAGCGCGAGGAGCAGCTGCGCATCCTGCGCCGGCTGAACGCCGCCGAGGCGTTCGAGACGTTCCTGCAGACCAAGTACGTCGGCCAGAAGCGCTTCTCCCTGGAGGGCGGCGAGTCCGTCATCCCGCTGCTCGACGCGGTCATCGACTCGGCGGCCGAGTCCCGCCTGGACGAGGTCGTCGTCGGCATGGCCCACCGCGGCCGGCTGAACGTGCTGGCCAACGTCGTCGGCAAGTCGTACGCGCAGATCTTCCGCGAGTTCGAGGGCAACCTCGACCCGAAGTCGATGCACGGCTCCGGTGACGTGAAGTACCACCTGGGCGCCGAGGGCACCTTCACCGGCCTGGACGGCGAGCAGATCAAGGTCAGCCTGGTCGCGAACCCGTCCCACCTGGAGGCCGTCGACCCGATCGTCGAGGGCGTCGCCCGCGCCAAGCAGGACATCATCAACAAGGGCGGCACGGACTTCACCGTCCTGCCGGTGGCGATCCACGGCGACGCGGCCTTCGCGGGCCAGGGCGTGGTGGCCGAGACCCTGAACATGTCGCAGCTGCGCGGCTACCGCACCGGCGGCACGGTCCACGTCGTCATCAACAACCAGGTCGGCTTCACCGCCGCCCCGGAGTCGTCGCGTTCCTCGATGTACGCCACCGACGTGGCCCGCATGATCGAGGCCCCGATCTTCCACGTGAACGGCGACGACCCGGAGGCCTGCGTCCGCGTGGCGCGGCTGGCCTTCGAGTTCCGCCAGGCGTTCAACAAGGACGTGGTGATCGACCTCATCTGCTACCGCCGCCGCGGTCACAACGAGACCGACAACCCGGCCTTCACCCAGCCGCTGATGTACGACCTGATCGACAAGAAGCGCTCGGTGCGCAAGCTGTACACCGAGTCCCTCATCGGTCGCGGCGACATCACCCTGGAAGAGGCCGAGCAGGCGCTCCAGGACTACCAGGGGCAGTTGGAGAAGGTCTTCACCGAGGTCCGCGAGGCCGCTTCCCAGCCGTCCGCGGCGGAGCCCTCGGACCCGCAGGCCGAGTTCCCGGTCTCCGTGAACACCGCGGTCACCGCCGAGACCGTCAAGCGGATCGCCGAGTCCCAGGTCAACATCCCCGACCACGTCACCGTGCACCCCCGGCTGCTGCCGCAGCTCCAGCGCCGGGCGGCCATGGTCGAGGACGGCACGATCGACTGGGGCATGGGCGAGACCCTCGCCGTCGGCTCGCTGCTCCTGGAGGGCGTCCCGGTCCGGCTGTCCGGCCAGGACTCGCAGCGCGGCACCTTCGGCCAGCGGCACGCGGTGCTCATCAACCGCGAGACCGGCGACGAGTTCACGCCGCTGCTGTACCTGTCCGAGGACCAGGCCCGGTACAACGTCTACAACTCCCTGCTCTCCGAGTACGCGGTGATGGGCTTCGAGTACGGCTACTCGCTGGCCCGCCCCGACGCGCTGGTGATGTGGGAGGCGCAGTTCGGCGACTTCGTCAACGGCGCGCAGACGGTGGTGGACGAGTTCATCTCGTCGGCCGAGCAGAAGTGGAACCAGACGAGCGGCGTGACGCTCCTGCTCCCGCACGGCTACGAGGGCCAGGGCCCGGACCACTCCTCGGCCCGCCCGGAGCGCTTCCTCCAGCTCTGCGCGCAGAACAACATGACGGTCGCGATGCCGACCCTGCCGTCGAACTACTTCCACCTCCTGCGGTGGCAGGTGCACAACCCGCACCACAAGCCGCTGGTCGTCTTCACCCCGAAGTCGATGCTGCGTCTCAAGGCCGCGGCGTCGAAGGCGGAGGAGTTCACGACGGGCCAGTTCCGCCCGGTCATCGGCGACGACTCGGTCGAGGCGGCCGCGGTCAAGAAGGTCGTCTTCTGCGCCGGCAAGGTCTACTACGACCTCGACGCCGAGCGGAAGAAGCGCGGCATCACGGACACGGCCATCATCCGCATCGAGCGCCTGTACCCGCTGCCGGGTGCCGAGCTCCAGGCGGAGATCGCCAAGTACCCGAACGCCGAGAAGTACCTGTGGACCCAGGAGGAGCCGGCGAACCAGGGCGCCTGGCCGTTCATCGCGCTCAACCTGATCGACCACCTGGACCTGGCGGTCGGCGCCGACGTCCCGCACGGCGAGCGCCTGCGTCGCATCTCGCGTCCGCACGGCTCGTCCCCGGCCGTCGGCTCCGCCAAGCGGCACCAGGCCGAGCAGGAGCAGCTGGTGCGTGAGGTGTTCGAGGCCTGAGTTCGAAGAACCGGCCCGACGTGACCTGACGGCCACGGCGAAGGGCCCGGTCCGCGTTCCGACGAACGCGGACCGGGCCCTTCGGCGCGTCGTCGACGTCCGATGCCCACGTCCTATCCTGGGACCAGCGGTTCCACGGATCCGACCTTGTCCGACCCATCGTCCGACCCATCGTTCGACCCATCCGACGGAGAGCACGTTGTACTTCACCGACCGCGGCATCGAGGAACTGGAGAAGCGGCGCGGCGAGGAGGAGGTCACCTTCGAGTGGCTCGCCGAGCAGCTGCGGACCTTCGTCGACCTGAACCCGGACTTCGAGGTTCCGGTGGAGCGGCTGGCGACGTGGCTGGCGCGGCTGGACGACGAGGACGACGAGGACGAGTAGTTCCACCGAGGGCGCGCCGCCGCGGCCCCGAGGCCGTCACGGACGCCGTGCCGGCCCGTACGCCGGCCCGAGCACGCCGTGCGCGACCAGCAGCGCCCCCGCCGCGCTCCAGCCGCCGGCGCGGCGTCGCAGGCCCCAGGCGGTGAGCGACAGGCCGGCCGCCACCTGGGCCACCGCCAGGGCACGGGCGCCGGGGCCGCCCACCCAGGGGATCCAGGGAGCGAGGCGGCTCTCGTCGGCGGTGGGGCGGCGTGCGGCCGCCTCGGTCAGCCGGGCGTCGGGCAGAGCGCGGGCGGCCGCGCCGAGGCGGTCGGCGGGTCGGCCGGGGTCGAGTCCGGCGGGGAGCGCGACTCCCGCGCGCGTGAGGATCGCGAGCAGTCCGCGCAGCCTGGTGCGGGCGTCGGCCCCGGGGTCCGGCTTCGTCAGCCGGTCCAGCGACTGGACGTCCAGGACGGGGTCCAGGCCGAGACGGGCGGCGAAGGTCCGCATGGCCTCGTCCTCACCTGCCGGGGTGCCGTCCGCGAGCCACACATAGCCGACGGGGCGGCGGAATCCGGACGCGAGGGTGTAGCCCGCCCAGTCGGCGTCCCACCACAGGGCGAGTACGGGCCACGGGGCGCCGACGGCGAGGGCCGCGGCCCAGCCGGTGAGCACGCGGTCGACCGGTTCGTCGCCGTGCCGCCAGGGCGTGCCCCGCGGAACGAGCACGCTCCACTCCTCGCCGGCCCGGACCAGCGGCATGCGTTCGCCCAGGAGCGGGGCGACGGCGGCGACGGAGTCCGGCTCCGCGCGGCACAGCAGCAGGGCACCGGCAGCGGGATCGGACACGGACTCTTCCGTCGACATGCTTTCAAGCTAGGGCAATCCAGCACCCTCGGCCGATCGTAGATCACCAGAACGGGTGTCTTGACTTTCCACGTCCGCGATATATCGTGAATCTCGGGAGGACGCGATATGGCGCGTTCGGTCGAGGAGGTCTCACCATGTCCGAGTGGTCCGTCGCGGAGCCCAGGAAACTCGCCTTCGACGAGTCCGTGAGCGAGCTCCACGTACGCATCGTCAATGGAACGGTGAACGTCGTGGGCACGGACGAGGGTCCCGCCCGCCTGGAGGTCTCCGAGATCGAGGGACCGCCCCTGGTCGTGACCCACCGGGACGGCGTTCTCACGGTGGCCTATGAGGACCTGCCCTGGAAGGGCTTCCTCAAGTGGCTCGACCGCAAGGGCTGGCGCCGCAGCGCGGTGGTCTCCCTGGCCGTGCCGACCGGCACCCGCGTGGAGGTGGGCGTGGTCAGCGCCGCGGCCGTGGTCTCCGGGCTCGACGGGCGCGCCGAGGTGAAGGGCGTCTCCGGCGACACCACACTGGTGGGCCTCGCGGGCCCGGTCCGCGCCGACACCGTCTCCGGGAACGTGGAGGCGCAGGCCCTCACCGGAGACCTGCGCTTCAACTCCGTCTCCGGCGACCTGACGGTGGTCGAGGCGGGCTCCTCCGTCCGGGCCGACTCGGTGAGCGGTTCGATGATCGTCGACCTGGACACCGCCGGCGGGCCCACCGATATCAGCCTGACCAGCGTCTCGGGCGAGATCGCCATCCGGCTGCCCCAGCCGGCCGACGCGGAGGTGGAGGCGAACACGGCCAGCGGCACCGTCTCCAGCGCCTTCGAGGACCTCCGGATGGGCGGCCAGTGGGGCGCCAAGCGGATCACCGGCCGGCTCGGCGCGGGCAACGGCCGTCTGAAGGCCACGACGGTCTCCGGCTCGATCGCCCTGCTGCGCCGTCCGGCGGAGGAGGACACACCGTGGGAGCGGGAGCCGCGAGGCACCGGCCCGGCGGACGACGTACAGGACGACTCGGGGGACAATTCCGCTTCCGGCCGGGATGACGGCGCCGCCGGCGCCCCGGCCGACGGCACGACCGACAAGAAGGTGCTCTGACATGTCCCCCGTCTTCGCCCACGGCCGCCTCCGCCTCTACCTCCTCAAGCTCCTGGACGAGGCCCCGCGCCACGGCTACGAGGTGATCCGGCTCCTCGAAGAGCGCTTCCAGGGCCTGTACGCGCCGTCGGCGGGCACGGTGTACCCGCGCCTGGCCAAGCTGGAGGCCGAGGGTCTGGTCACGCACACCACCGAGGGCGGCCGCAAGGTGTACGCCATCACGGACGCCGGCCGCGCCGAGCTGTCCGACCGCCGTGGTGAACTGGCCGACCTGGAGCTGGAGATCCGGGACTCGGTGGCCGAGCTCGCCGCCGAGATCCGGGCCGACGTACGCGGTGCCGCGGGCGATCTGCGCCGGGAGATGCGGGCCGCGGCCGGCGCGGCCCATCGGGGCGCCGGCTCGGGAGCGCACGACGAGGGGAGCGGCTCCGCCACCGGCACCGCGGACAGCGACGACAGCGAGGCCTGGCGCGCCGCCAAGGAGGAGATGCGGCGCGTCAAGCAGGAGTGGAAGGAGCAGGCCCGCCGCGCCAAGGACGAGAGCCGCCGCGCACGGGACGAGGCCCAGCGGGCCCGGCGCCAGGCCAAGGAGGCCCAGGAGCGGGCCCGGGTGCAGGCACAGGAGGAGGTGCAGCGCATCGCCCAGCGGGTCCAGGAACAGGTACAGGACCACTTCGCGCGGGGCGACTGGCCGACGGGTCTGCGCGAGGGCCTGAGCGAACTGGCCAAGGAGGTCGGCGACTTCGGGAAGGACTTCGGAAAGGAGTTCGGCAAGGACTGGGGCTTCGGCCGCACCGACACCGACAAGTCCACCCACCGGCCCGAGTACTCCGCCACCCCCGAGGACTTTCCGGCCGGTTACGCTCCGGCCTGGGCCCACGAGGACGCCGCGGAGGCCACCGGCGATCCGGCTCGCGACCTCGACCGGCTGCTCGACCGCTTCCGGGACGACATCCGCGACGCGGCCCGGGACCACGGCGTCACCGCCGACCAGCTCCGCGACGCCCGCCTCCGGCTGTCGGCCGCGGCGGCGCACATCGGGGCGATACTACGGACGCCGAAGACCTGAGCCCTCGGGCGCGACACCCCCGGCCCACCGCCGAACGCCTGGCCGGGGAGGGAGGCAGCACACGTCAGGCGCAGGCCTCACCGGTGCCGCCGCCCAGCACCCTGGTCAGCGACTCGTGGGTCACGCCGTGGTCGGCGAGCACCTCGGCGGCCACACCGGGGCGGACGGTCAGGGCGAGCGGGATGTGCTCGTCCCCGATACTCCGGTCGCGCCGAGCCACGGCGGCCCGCAGAGCCTGCTCCAGCACCCCTTTGGCACCCTTGCTGAAGCGGCGGTGCTGCCCGGACCACCAACGCCTGTCCGTCCGTTCGCCGGACATCGCACCAACGCCGTGGGCCTCCTCCACCCGGGCGACGATCTCGGAGACGTCGATCCCCAGCCCGGCGAGGGCATCGGTCTCGGCCCGCGTCAGCCCGGCCCGGCGCCGCGCTTCCGCCAGGGCCTGCCGTACCGCGTCCTTGCGTTCGCCGGCCCCGAGCGCCGACAGCGCGAAGGAGGCGCGGCTGCCCTCACGGTCCAGCAGAGCGAGCAGCAGGTGCTCGGCGTCGACGGTCTGCGCCCGCGCGCCTTCGGCGTGCTCGACCGCCCCCTGCACCACGGCCCGGGCATCCTTCGTGAATCGCTCGGACATCAATGCCTCCCGTACTTCTTGTGCACGGCCTGCCTGCTGACTCCGAGTTCCGTGGCGATCTCCTGCCACGACCACCCCTGGTTGCGCGCGCTGCGCACCTGCACCGCCTCCAGCTGCTCCAGCAGCATCCGCAATGCGGCGACGGCCCGCAGCCCGACCCGGGGGTCGCGATCACCGGCACGCGCGGCGAGTTCGGTTGCTTCACGCATGGTGTCAACATAGGTTGACACCCCGGGGCATGTCAACAACAGTTGACACACCCCGGGGTGTCGGAGGCGCGGAGGGGGGTCAGGAGCCGCTGAGCACGATCTTGCCGAACTGTCCTCCGGAGGCCATCCGCTCGAAGCCCTCGCGGGCCCGGTCCATCGGAAGCACCTCGTCGATGACGGGACGCACACCGGTCGCGGCACAGAAGGAGAGCAGGTCCTCCAACTCGTCCTTGGTGCCCATCGTGGAGCCGACGATCTTGAGCTCCAGGAAGAAGACCCGGGTCAGCTCGGCGTGGGAGGGCCGGTCGCCACTGGTGGCCCCGGAGATGACGAGCGTGCCCCCGGGGCGCAGCGACTTCACCGAGTGGGACCAGGTCGCGGCGCCCACGGTCTCAATGACGGCGTCGACCCGCTGCGGCAGCCGCGCGCCCGGCTCGACGGCCTCCACGGCGCCCAACTCCAGGGCCCGCTTCCGCTTGGCCTCGTCCCGGCTGGTGGCGAAGACCCGCAGTCCCGCCGCCTTGCCGAGCACGATCGCGGCCGTGGCGACCCCGCCACCGGCGCCCTGTACGAGCACCGAGTCACCGGGACGCACCCCGGCGTTGGTGAACAGCATCCGGTACGCCGTCAGCCAGGCGGTCGGCAGACAGGCCGCCTCCTCGAAGGAGAGCTCCTTCGGCTTGGGCAGGATGTTCCAGGTCGGCACGGCGACCTGCGCGGCGAACGTCCCCTGGTAGCGCTCCGTGAGAATCGAGCGGGGCTCCTTCGGGCCGACGCCGTGACCGGTCTGACCGATCACGGAGTGCAGGACGACCTCGTTGCCGTCCTCGTCGACACCGGCGGCGTCACAGCCGAGGATCATCGGCAGCCGGCCCTCCGGGAGGCCGACGCCGCGCAGGGACCACAGGTCGTGGTGGTTGAGGGAGGCGGCCCTGACATCGACGACACTCCAGCCGGGCCGGGCCTCGGGAGCGGGACGCTCTCCCAACTCCAGGCCGGTCAGCGGCTGGTCGCGGTCGATTCGGGCGGCGTAGACAGCGAACATGACCTTGACGATAGGTTCCCGACCCGTCAACCGGAACCGCGACGCCCTGTGACACACGCCCTCTTGTCACCGTGCCGCCCCGCGCCGCCCCGTCCCGCGCCGCCCCGTCCCGCGCCGCCCTGTCCCGCTGCGGGCAGCCGTGGCGCGTAGCTGCGGGCAGTCGTGCCTCCCCCAGTGCCTGAACGGCCTGGGAGGTACCCCCAGGGCGGCACGGGTGGGCGCGGCGGCACCCCGCAGCGCCGGGCCACGCCGCCCACCCCCGCCCAGCACCGACGCCGCCCACCGAAAGCGAACGGCCCCGTCCACCGAGGACGAGGCCGTACACCACACACCGCATCGCGCCGTCACCGGCGCGGCGATCACACCGTCACCGGCGCGCGACCCCTTCCGCCCGAGCCGCCGCCGCCACCGCAGCCGTAACGGCCGGCGCGACGCGCTCGTCGAAGGGCGACGGGATGACGTAGTCCGCGGCGAGGTCTTCCCCCACCACGGAGGCCAGCGCCTCCGCCGCCGCGAGCTTCATGCCCTCGGTGATCCGGGACGCCCGCACCTGCAGCGCGCCCGCGAAGATGCCCGGGAACGCCAGCACGTTGTTGATCTGGTTCGGGAAGTCCGAGCGCCCCGTCGCGACGACCGCCGCGTACTTGTGGGCGACCTCCGGGTGCACCTCGGGGTTCGGGTTGGCCATCGCGAAGACGAAGGCGCCCTTCGCCATCGAGGCGACCGCCGGCTCCGGCACCGTACCGCCGGAGACGCCGATGAAGACGTCGGCACCGGACAGGGCGGCCTCCAGGGAGCCGGACAGCCCCGCCTTGTTGGTGAAGGAGGCCACTTCCCGCTTGACCGGGGTCAGGTCGTCCCGGTCGGTGGAGACGACGCCCTTGCGGTCGGCGACCGCGACGTCCCCGATACCGGCCTCGACCAGCATCTTGGCGATGGCGACACCGGCCGCGCCCGCGCCCGAGATCACCGCCCGCAGCTCGCCCAGCGTCCGCCCGCTCAGCCGCGCCGCGTTCCGCAGCGCCGCCAGCGTCACGACCGCCGTGCCGTGCTGGTCGTCATGGAAGACCGGGATGTCGAGGCGCTCCTGAAGCTTGCGCTCGATCTCGAAGCACCGCGGCGCCGAGATGTCCTCCAGGTTCACGCCGCCGAAGGAGGGCGCGAGCCGCACCACCGTCTCGACGATCTCGTCGGCGTCCGTGCAGTCGAGCGCGATCGGAACCGCGTCCACACCGCCGAACTGCTTGAACAGGATCGCCTTCCCTTCCATCACCGGAAGGGAGGCTTCGGGCCCGATGTCCCCGAGGCCCAGAACGGCCGTACCGTCCGTCACGACCGCCACGACCGACGACTTCCAGGTGTAGTCGTGGACGAGGTCGGGCTGCTCGGCGATCGCGCTGCACACTTTCGCGACGCCGGGCGTGTACGCCAGGGACAGGTCGTCCTTGTCGCGGACCGGCACGGTGGCCTGCACGGCCATCTTGCCGCCGCGGTGCAGCGCGAACGCGGGGTCGAAGGAGTCGAGGGGCTCGGCGCCCGCCTCCTGCTCCGTACTGGCGTCGCTGTCGCTGCGAGGATTGACGATCTCCGCTGCCACTTTGTCTTACCCCTTAAGAGTTCATGGTTTGAGGGTTTGTCCACTCCTGGTGAGGAATGGGCGGGGACCGCGCAGGAGGATGGCCGTTGGGGCCACGTAGGCCCTGCGCGACGGGCGCGCCGCACACGCGCCCTGAGCCCCTGATGAGGGGTGTAAAGAACCTTCTTACCCGACGGACACCCACCGCGACGAGTCCGATAAGGGCAAGCTCACATGTCGGACCCCGGACGCCGCATGCCGGTGACATGGCTCATACCCAGGGATCCGGACAACTTCCCCTCAGCCCTTGACAGGCCCGGAGAACGAGCCTTCAACAGCTGCGCGCACCACCGATCCGTGCCCGCATATCGAGGAACGCCGAAGATTTTTCGGCCGGAAGGCCAGATTCCCGTAAAGGTTCGGTCGTGATGTACCGACCTGGTGCGGTTCGGGGGGTCACCCGTTATCCGATTTTGACATGACGTCCCCCCTGAATGGCCGAGTCCGAATGGCAAGATGCCGTAATCACACGAGGTCGCGACACTCGAAGGCGTGTGCTCTCGTCGACCCACCGCGCCTGCCGGTCCCCCGGTCGGCGTCCCGTCTTACCGGAATTCCACCGTCCCCATCGGCATCTCCTTTCATCCGCCGGAGGAACCACCATGACCGCAAGCTCCACCCGTCGTACGACCGCCGCGCACTCCCGGCTAGCAGCGGTCGGTGCGATCGCGGTCGCAGGCGCCCTGCTGCTCACCGGATGCGGCGACCAGACCAAGAACAGCGACTCCGGCAGCAGCGACAACCAGTCCGCGGCGGGCGCCCCGCTGGCCGACAAGCTGCCCCAGTCCGTCCGCGACAAGGGCGTCATCAAGGTCGGCTCTGACATCGCCTACGCCCCGGTCGAGTTCAAGGACAAGTCCGGCGAGACGGTCGGCATCGACCCGGACCTCGCGGACGCCATGGGCAAGCAGCTCGGCGTGAAGTTCGAGTTCGAGAACGGCACCTTCGACACCCTGATCACCGGTCTGCGCTCAAAGCGGTACGACATCGCCATGTCCGCGATGACCGACACGAAGGACCGCCAGGAGGGCGTCGACTCGGACACCGGCAAGAAGGTCGGCCAGGGCGTCGACTTCGTGGACTACTTCTCCGCCGGTGTCTCGATCTACACCAAGAAGGGTGACGACCAGGCCATCAAGACCTGGTCGGACCTGTGCGGCAAGAAGCTCGTGCTGCAGCGCGGCACGGTCTCGGAGGACCTCGCCAAGGCCGAGAACGAGAAGTGCCCGGCCGGCCAGAAGATCTCCATGGAGGCGTTCGACAACGACCAGCAGGCCCAGACCCGCCTGCGCGCGGGCGGTGCCGACGCCGGTTCCTCCGACTTCCCGGTCGCCGCGTACGCGGTGAAGACCTCCGGCGGCGGCAACGACTTCCAGCTCGTCGGCGAGCAGGTCGAGGCCGCCCCGTACGGCATCGCGGTCGCCAAGGACAACGCCCAGCTGCGGGACGCCCTCAAGGCGGCACTGGACGCGGTGATCGCCAACGGCGAGTACAAGAAGATCATGGACAAGTGGGGCGTGGCGGAAGGCGCCGTCACGGAGGCCACCATCAACGGCGGCAAGTGACCGCGCGGCGGGCACTGAAAGGCAACATCCGTGACTGTTGACATCGACAAGACGGCGGGCGGCCCGGCCGGCACCCCGCCGGCCGGACCGGAAGCCATCAAGGCCATTCCGGTCCGGCACTACGGGCGGTACGTCTCCGCGGTCGTCGCGATCGCGCTGCTGGCCGCCGTCGTGTACGCGTTCTCCCAGGGCAAGATCAACTGGGGTGCGATCCCGGACTACTTCTTCGACGACCGTGTCCTGACCGGCATGGGCAAGACGCTCCTGATCACCGTCCTGGCGATGCTGATCGGCGTCGTCGGCGGCATCCTGCTCGCCGTCATGCGGTTGTCGAAGAACCCGGTGACCTCGTCCATCGCGTGGTTCTACATCTGGTTCTTCCGCGGCACGCCCGTCCTGGTGCAGCTGGTCGTCTGGTTCAACCTGGGCCTGGTCTTCGAGTACATCAACCTCGGCCCGTTCTACCGCGACGAGTGGTCGGACTTCATGACGCCGTTCCTGACGGCGCTGCTCGGTCTCGGTCTGAACGAAGCGGCGTACATGGCGGAGATCTGCCGCGCCGGTCTGCTCGCGGTCGACGAGGGCCAGACCGAGGCGGCGCACGCGCTCGGCATGAGCCACACCAAGACGCTGCGCCGGATCGTGGTGCCGCAGGCGATGCGCGTGATCGTGCCGCCGACGGGCAACGAGGTCATCAACATGCTGAAGACGACCTCGCTGGTGTCGGTCGTCCAGTACGCCGAGTTGTTCAGGGTCGCCCAGGACATCGGCCAGACCTCCGGCGCCCCGGCCGAGATGCTGTTCCTGGCGGCGGCCTGGTACCTGCTGCTGACCTCGGTCTTCAGCGTCGGCCAGTACTACCTGGAGCGCTACTACGCGCGCGGCTCCAGCCGCAGCCTGCCGGCCACTCCGATGCAGAAGATCAGGGCGAACCTGCTGTCCCTGTCGAACCGCTCCAACACGACGGGAGGCGCGGCATGACCGCCATGGTGAAGGCCGAGGGCGTCCACAAGTCCTTCGGCGCCGTCGAGGTCCTCAAGGGCATCGACCTGGAGGTGAAGCAGGGCGAGGTGTTCTGCCTCATCGGCCCCTCGGGCTCTGGCAAGTCGACCTTCCTGCGCTGCATCAACCACCTGGAGAAGATCAACGCCGGGCGGCTGTACGTCGACGGCCAGCTGGTCGGCTACCGCCAGAAGGGCGACAAGCTCTACGAGCTCAAGGACAGCGAGGTCGCGGTCAAGCGCCGGGACATCGGCATGGTCTTCCAGCGCTTCAACCTGTTCCCGCACATGACGGCCGTCGAGAACGTAATGGAGGCACCGGTCCAGGTCAAGGGCGTCAGCCGGGCCCAGGCCCGGGACCGCGCGCGCCAGATCCTGGAGCGGGTGGGCCTCGGCGACAAGGCCGGCAACTACCCCTCGCAGCTCTCCGGCGGCCAGCAGCAGCGGGTCGCCATCGCGCGGGCCCTCGCCATGGACCCGAAGCTGATGCTGTTCGACGAGCCGACCTCGGCCCTGGACCCGGAGCTGGTCGGCGACGTCCTCGACGTCATGCGCGACCTCGCCGAGTCCGGTATGACGATGGTCGTCGTCACCCACGAGATGGGCTTCGCCCGCGAGGTCGGCGACAGCCTGGTCTTCATGGACGACGGCGTGGTGGTCGAGTCGGGCAACCCGCGCGATGTCCTGACCGACCCGCAGCACGAGCGGACGAAGGCGTTCCTGTCCAAGGTCCTCTGACAGGGCGGTCGCGGGGAGGGGCGGCGCGGGTGTCCCGCGCCGCCCCTCCCCGCGTCCGTCCCTACTTCAGCGCCAGCAGCAAGGTGTCCGACGGCGAGCACCACACCGGCCGCACCTCGCCGAAACCCTTCTCGCGCAGCACGCGCGCGTGCCACGCCGCCGAGGGCATGTCGCCGTCGGCGTGCTCGCCGTAGATCTCGAAGCGGCGGGCCGTGGGCCCGGCGAGGACCGGGTCCTTGGCGGCGAGCTGCCACCATTCGGCCCAGTCGAGGGCGCCGTCGCGCTTGGCGGTCTCCATCTGCGCGTGCCGCTGGGCACGCTCGGCCGCGTTGATCCGCGGCGTCGTCTCGTCGATCATGTGATCCGCGTTCATGAAGACACCGCCGTCGCGGACCAGCTCCGCGACCCGACCGTAGAGGGCCGCGAGGGGTTCGGCGTGGAACCAGTGCAGGGCCGTGGCGGTCAGGACGGCGTCGTAGGAGTCGTACGGCAGCCGCGCCGTCCAGTCGGGGTCCTTGAGGTCGGCGGTGACCAGGGAGACCCGTTCGTCGTCCGCGAAGGTGCCCTCGGCGATGGCGAGGAGCGCCGGGTCGAGGTCCACGCCAGTGCTGGTGGCCTCCGGGAACCGGGCGAGCAGCCGGGCCGTGATGGTCCCGGTGCCGCAGGCGAGGTCGAGTACGCGCGGTGCGCGGCCGACCAGGGCCTCGACCATGTCCAGCATGGTCCGGAAGCGTTCCTCGCGGTCCGGCATGTACCACTCCTGCTGCCGGTCCCAGCTGGCCTGCCAGGCGTGCCAGTCGGCGGCGGGCGTGGTGGTGGTGGTCTCCGCGTCCGTCATCGAGCCCCTCCATCGCATGCGTAGTAATACCCTGGAACCACGATCAACTGTTACCTGATCGCAGGCACGACCATAGAGCCCCTTCGTAAGGACTACAAGTGGAACTGGCCTATTACTCGGATTACGCCGTACGCCTCGTCAACACCGAGGAACCGGCCCGGGGGCAGGACTCACTGACCTCGGTGGAGGCCGTCCGCGAGCTCTTCGGCGCCAACCAGTCGGCGGGCCGGCGCGCCACGGACGCCGACGTGACCCGGTTCCGTTCGGTCCGGGGACGGTTGCGCGCGGTCTTCGAGGCGGCCGACGGCGGCGACGAGACCCTCGCCGTGGACCTCCTGAACTCGCTCCTGCTGGAGTTCCCGGTGAGCCCGCAAATTTCCGGGCACGACGTCCGGGACGACGACGGCAGCCCGCTGTGGCACATGCACCTGGCGGACCACCCGTCCAACGCGACCGCCGGTTTCGCCGCCATCGCGGCGATGGGGCTGGCCTTCCACCTCACCGAGTACGGCGTGGACCGCCTGGGCCTGTGCGAGGCGTCCCCCTGCCGCAACGCCTACCTGGACACCTCCACCAACCGCTCCCGGCGCTACTGCTCGGACCGCTGCGCCACCCGCGCCAACGTGGCGGCCTACCGCGCCCGCAAGCGCCTGGAGGCGGACCGGTCGGTCAGCACCGGCCTGAGCGCCGACAGCGCCCAGCGGACCACGGCGAAGGGCGAGCGCTGACCCGGCCTCAGCGGCCGGTACCGCAGCCGCGCCCTGCCGAGCACGAGTTCCTGGGGGACGGCCCCGTAGTCGGTGCTGTCCCCGCCGGCGAACGCGTTGTCCCCGAGCACCCACCAGCCGGCCCCGCGCCGCTCGACGGCCCGCTTGACCACGAGCAGGTCCTGCTGGAAGGGGTGCCGCAGGACGACCACGTCCCCGGGCCTGACCCTGGCTCCCCAATGCACCAGGAGTACGTCCCCGTGGTGCAGCGTGGGCACCATCGACGGCCCGGTCACCTCGGCCGGCCCGAAAGGCAACGCCCCTCTCGCGCGCTCGGTCTCCTGCGACAGCTGCTCCGGCATGACCCGGCACCTCCCCGGTCTTTCCTCCACCAGTCTCAGTCTCACCCCGGACTTTTGTCCTAAGCCCACGGGGGCACTCGCGAAAACGGGCCCCCCAGGGAGTAATGTCCCCCCTGAGAAGACGATCACGAGGAAGGAACGCTCCATGCTTTCCCGCCTGTTTGCCCCCAAGGTCACGGTCAGCGCCCACTGCGACCTGCCCTGCGGCGTGTACGACCCGGCCCAGGCCCGCATCGAGGCGGAGTCGGTGAAGGCCGTCCAGGAAAAGATGGCCGGCAACGACGACCCGCACTTCCAGGCCCGCGCCACGGTCATCAAGGAGCAGCGCGCCGAGCTCGCGAAGCACCACGTGTCCGTGCTGTGGAGCGACTACTTCAAGCCCCCGCACTTCGAGAAGTACCCGGAGCTGCACCAGCTGGTCAACGACACCCTGAAGGCCCTCTCGGCCGCCAAGGGCTCGACCGACCCGGCGACCGGCCAGAAGGCCCTGGACTACATCGCCCAGATCGACAAGATCTTCTGGGAGACCAAGAAGGCCTGACGCCCGGTCAGCACTCGGGAGCCGGCGATCGGTGCACCATCGCAGGCCCACGGAACAGCCCTGAGGGGCCCGGCCGCCATCGCGGCCGGGCCCCTTCGGCGCTTCCGTGGCCGGCGGGCCGGACCACCACATGCTCCCAGCGTAGAGCGGGTGACGGCTCAGCGCTTCCTGCTGTACGTCCGGACCACGACGCCGTTGCCGAAGGCCCGCACCGACTCCTGGACGAACTCCGAGACCTGGAACCCGGTACCGAACATCGGCATGCCCGTACCCAGCACCACCGGGTAGGTCTTGATGACCAGCTCGTCGACCTCGTCGAACAGCTCGCCGGCGACGACCGATCCGCCGCACAGGTAGATACCGAAGGCGCTGTCCTCCGCCTTCAGTTCGCGGACCCTGCCGACCAGGTCCGCCGGGATGATCTCGACGTTCGGGTCGGGCGACTCCGTGAGCGTGCCTGAGGCGACGTACTCACGCAGATGGGCGTACGGGCTGGTGACGCCCTCCTTCAGGGCCAGGTCGTAGCTGCGCCTGCCCTGGACGATCGTGTCGAACCGCTTGTTCGGCAGATCGTCGATCCCGAGGTGCCGACGGCCGGGGGTCGGCAGCGTCTCCGGATACTCCGACTTCAGGAACTCGAAGAACTCCTCGTCGACGAACGGGACCATGAAGGACGCGTCGCCGTCCGGACCGCCGATGAAGCCGTCGATCGAGCAGGCGATGAAGTACGTGAGCTTGCGCAAGTCGGTCTCCTTCGTTCAACCACTCCAAATATAGTACTCCAGCCGTAGTGGTGCGGTTCAAGTGAGTTTTCGATTCGCGGAGGCGGCTCGCGGCGGTCAGGCGGTCGCCGGCGGCCGCGGCTCGCGCCACATCGGCCACATCCGCGGGCCGTCCGGCAGATCGAGGGCGCGGCCGGTGAACTCGAAGCCGAGGCGTTCGTACAGGCCCCGGCCGCGGGCGCTGCTGGACTCCAGGTAGGCGGGCAGCCCCTCGCGGTCGCAGCGGTCGAGGACCGACTCGATGAGCGCGGTGCCCAGCCCCTCGCCCTGCCGACCGGGGGTGACGCCGATCATCCACAGATACTCGTGGGCCCGGCCGGAGGGGTGGATACCGTCCGTCAGCCGGGCTATCAGTTCGACGCGCTCGTTCTCCGGGTCGACCGCCTCCCGCACCTGGACGGGGTCGTCGTCGGCACCCTCGCGGTGGTCCTCGCCGGACTCGTCGCCGCTGTTCCCGTCCGCCGGCACGGGCAGCCACAGCGCGCAGGCCGCGCCGTCCTCGGTGAGATCGATACGTCCGTCGGCGAGCACGGCGTCGGTGAAGGCCGCCATGAGCCGGGGGTGGGTCCGGCGGCGGTACTCCTCATCGGGAAACACCCAGCTGCTCACCGGATCGTCCTGGAAGGCCTCGTCCAGCAGCCGCACGACCAGCTCCCGGTCGCCGTCCCCCGCCGTCCGGATCACCACACCCATGTCCCGCCCGCCCTTTCGACTCAACACCGCCGGTGCATACGGCGGTTGAGCCTAGCCGCTGGGTTCCTCGGCCGATGGGCGGTACTCCCGGCCGTGTGCCGGAAGGGAAAGGGGGCGGGCCCCGCACACCGTGGGGAAGTGCGGGGCCCGCCGGACCGGAGCCCTCGGCGGTGCGGCCGTACGTCGGTCAGGTCCGTACGGCCCGGCACGGGCTCCGGGGTCTTGCTTCGTGGCCACCGGTCGCTGAGCGGTGGCCGCCGGTCGCCGCGCGGCCGCCGATGCGGCCCGGGTGACCGTCAGGTGCTGCGCCGGGTCACGAACTCGGCCAGCGCGAGGAGGCCGCCCGCCGCCTCCGGGTCGGGCACGGCGCGGGCCAGTTCCTGCATGGCCCTCGCCATCCGGTCGGCCGCCTGTGCCTGCGCCCAGTCCCGGCCGCCCGCCCGCTCCACGGCCAGTGCGGTGCGCTCCAGGTCCTCCTTGCCCTCGTCGTACGGCGCCGCGTACAGCTCGGCGAGCTCGGCGGCGGCCGGGGTGCCGGAGGTCAGGGCCGCGACCACCGGCAGCGACTTCTTGCGGGCGGCCAGGTCCGCGCCGGCCGGCTTGCCGGTACGGCGCGGGTCGCCCCATATACCGATGACGTCATCGATGAGCTGGAAGGCGAGGCCCGCCTCGCGGCCGAAGGCGTCCAGTGCCTCGACGTCCTCGGCGGCGGCCCCCGCGTACAGCGCGCCGAGGGCGCAGGCGCATCCCAGCAGGGCGCCCGTCTTGGCCTCGGCCATGGCGAGCGTCTCGTCGAGGGTGACCTCGCCCGGGGCCCGCCGCTCCATCGCCGTGTCCGCGTGCTGTCCCTCGCACAGTTCGACGACGCAGTCGGCGAGCCGGGCGACCGCCGCCGCGGACGCCGGGTGCGGGTCGGCGGCGAGCAGCCCCAGGGCCAGCGCCTGGAGGGCGTCTCCCGCGAGGATCGCGTCGGCGTCGCCGAACACGGTCCACGCGGTGGGCCGGTGGCGCCGGGTGGCGTCACGGTCCATCACGTCGTCGTGCAGCAACGTGAAGTTGTGGACCAGTTCCACCGCCGCCGCGGCCCGCGCCGCCGCCGTCCGGGCCCCGGGTCCGCCGAGCGCGGCGGCCGAGGTGAGGACGAGCGCGGGGCGGATCGCCTTGCCCGCGTTGCCCGCCGCGGGCGTGCCGTCCGCCTGCTGCCAGCCGAAGTGGTAGAGCGCGATCCGGCGCATCGATGCGGGCAGTGACGCGATGGCGGACCGCAGTTCGGGGTCGACCGACGCCCGGGACTCGCGCAGGAGCACCGCCGCCTCGTGCCCGTCGGCCCCCGCCGGCCCCTGCCCGTCGGACGACGTCCCCGGCTCCTCCTCCCGCTGCGTGCCGATGGGCCCGCGCCTTTCCAGCGTTCCGGTGGGGCGACGCGTGTCGGCGGCGCCGTGCCGAGCCTCCGTCATGAGCTCACCTCCCCCATACGCCCGCCTCCGTACCCCCGGGGTGTACCCGCCCGGGAGGGCGGGGACACGGCGTTCGGGAGACTGGCGTCACTGCCAGCGGCCGATCTCGACGTTCTCCAGGACGCCGAGCGCGTCCGGTACGAGGACGGCGGCCGAGTAGTAGGCCGTGACCAGGTACTTGATGATGGCCTGCTCGTTGATGCCCATGAAGCGCGCCGACAGACTCGGCTCGATCTCGTCCGGGATGCCGGTGGCGCGCAGGCCGATGACGCCCTGGTCCTGCTCGCCGGTGCGCATCGCGATGATCGAGGTCGTACGGGCCTCGGTGACCGGGATCTTGTTGCACGGGTAGATCGGCACACCGCGCCAGGTCGGAATGCGGTTGCCCGCGATGTCGATGGTCTCGGGGACGAGTCCGCGCCTGTTGAGCTCGCGTCCGATCGCGGCGATCGCACGCGGGTGGGCGAGGAGCAGCTTGGTGCCGCGCCGGCGGCTGAGCAGCTCGTCCAGGTCGTCCGGACCGGGCACGCCGTCGTGCGGCTGGATCCGCTGGTCGTACTCGCAGTTGTGCAGCAGACCGAACTCGCGGTTGTTGACGAGCTCGTGCTCCTGACGCTCCTTCAGTGCCTCGACGGTCAGCCGGAGCTGCTGCTCGGTCTGGTTCATCGGCTGGTTGTAGAGGTCGGCCACGCGCGAGTGGATGCGCAGCACGGTCTGGGCGACGCTCAGTTCGTACTCACGGGGCCGGGCCTCGTAGTCGACGAAGGTGTGCGGGATGTCCGGCTCGCCGCTGTGGCCGGCGGAGAGGTCGATGGCCTTCTCGCCGGACCTGTTGGTGCGCTGCTCGGGGATCGAGCGCTGCTCCTCGAGGTGCGTGCGCAGCGATTCGGCGCGCTCCGCGACCTGCTCCACCTCCTGGCGGGGCAGCACGAGCACCGTGCAGGCGGTGACCGTGCGGGCGGTGTACTCCCAGATGGCGTCCCCGTCGAGCAGCGCCTGGTCGCCGAAATAGGACCCGTCGGCCAGGACGCCGAGCACCGCGTCGTCGCCGTAGGGGCCGGTGCCGACCTTCTCCACCTTGCCGTGCGCCAGCAGGTAGACCTCGTCGGCCTGGCCGCCGAACGAGGCGATCACCTCGCCGGGACCGAATTCGCGCTGCTCACAGCGTTGCGCGAGTTCCGCGAGCACCTCCTCGTCCTCATACGACCGCAGGGCCGGCAGCTCGCCCAGTTCGGCGGGGATGACCTCGACCCGGTCGCCGGTCTTCACGAACGTCACCCGGCCGTCGCCGACGGCGAAGGTCATGCGCCGGTTCACCCGGTACGTGCCGCCCTGGATGTCCACCCATGGAAGCGTGCGCAGCAGCCAGCGGGAGCTGATCTCCTGCATCTGAGGAACGGACTTGGTCGTGGTGGCCAGGTTCCGCGCGGCCGCCGTGCCGAGGCTCTGCTGCGGCCTGGTCTGCTCGGTGCGGACCTCTTCGCCTACCGACATAAGGAATTGCCCTCCCGGTCATGCCGGACGGCTACGCCCGGCATCGATGTGCGTGGACCAGCCTTCCTCAAGGAGCGCGCCGGTGCTATTACCCGAAAGAGCGGGAATGGATCACGTCCGACCGGGGCACACATAGGTGCTTCTTCGGCTTCTCGGCGTCCTGCCCCGCCCAGTTCAGCGTTGTTGGCCGGGACAGGATTGTCCGGATCCGATCGCACACGGACCGGACAAGTAGTAGGGAGCGCTCCGTTTCGGTAGAAGCACCCTACGAGGCGGTCGCGTCGGGCGGTCGTCGCGCAGCGCGAAGGAGCCGGCCGTGGCCTCACCCATGTCCGCGAGCAGTTTTCTCAAGGCACTGAAGGCGGAGGGCCTCACCGTCGTCCAGGTCGGCGACTGGCGGGACCACAACCGCAACCACAAGGGTCCCTGGGGCCCGGTGCACGGCGTGATGATCCACCACACGGTCACCAAGGGCAGCGCGCGGACCGTGGAGATCTGCCGCAAGGGCTACGAAGGCCTGCCGGGACCGCTGTGCCACGGGGTCATCACCAAGGACGGCAGGGTCCACCTGGTCGGGTACGGCCGGGCCAATCACGCCGGGCTCGGCGACGACGACGTCCTGCGCGCGGTGATCGCGGAGAGGGGGCTGCCCCGGGACAACGAGTCCAACACGGACGGTAACCGGCACTTCTACGGCTTCGAGTGCGAGAACCTGGGCGACGGCGACGATCCCTGGCCGGCGGCACAGCTGGAGGCGATCGAACAGGCCGCCGCCGCGGTCTGCCGGCATCACGGGTGGAACGAACGATCCGTCATCGGCCACCTCGAATGGCAGCCGGGGAAGGTGGACCCGCGCGGGTTCACCATGGCGTCGATGCGCGGGCGGATCCGGGACCGGCTGAAGTGACGTGCCCGCCGCGCGCGACGGCGTGACAATGGCGGGGTGACCGGCACCGACACCCGCGACCTCGCCGCCCTGGGCCCCCGCCTGCCCTCTCCCCTTCAGGAGGTCGCCGACGAGCGGTTCGGGCGTCGCGGTGTCCGCTTGCTGCTGAAGCGGGACGATCTCGTCCACCCCGAGCTGGTCGGCAACAAATGGCGCAAACTCGCACCGAATCTCGCCATGGCCGACGGTCGTACCGTCGTCACGTTCGGCGGCGCCTACTCCAACCACCTGCGCGCCACGGCCGCCGCCGGCCGGCTGCTCGGTCTGTCCACGGTGGGCGTGGTGCGCGGTCAGGAACTGGCCGGCCGGCCGCTCAACGCCTCGCTGGCCCGGTGCGCGGCCGACGGCATGCGGCTGCACTTCGTCGACCGCGCGACGTACCGCCGCAAGACCGAGCCGGAGACCCTGGCGGCCCTGCTGAGCGCGGTGGACGCCGAGGACGCGGTCGTCGTCCCCGAGGGCGGCAGCAACACGGAGGCCGTACGCGGCTGCCGGGCCCTCGGCGAGGAACTGGGCGAGCACGCCGACGTGGTCGCGCTCGCCTGCGGCACCGGCGGTACGCTCGCCGGGCTGGCCGCCGGCCTCCCGCCGGGCCGCCGGTCGCTCGGGATACCCGTCCTCAAGGGCGGCTTCCTGGCCGACGACATACGGCGGCTCCAGATCCGTGCCTTCGGCGGGCTCCGCGGCGCCTGGAGCGTCGACGACCGCTTCCACTACGGCGGCTACGCCCGCACCACTCCCGAGCTCGACTCCTTCGCCGAGGACTTCGAACACCGCCACGGCCTGCCCGTGGAACGCGTCTACGTCGCCAAGATGCTGCACGCCCTGCTCACCCTCACCGAGGAGAGCGCCTTCCCGCGGGGCACGACCCTGACGGCGGTCATCACCGGCCGCCCCTTTCCCTGAACGGCCCCCGCCGGACGTCACGGGCGCCGCACGCCCGGTACGGCCTCACCCGGACGCACCGGGCGGCCCCGGCCCCCGTGCCCGCGCCCGGCGCCGCACGCGCGCGTGTGATGCCCTCACGCCGTCTCCCGCTCACGCCGTCTCCCGGTATGCCGCCGCCTCCTCCAGGTCCAGTCGGCGCAGCAGCGTCCGCAGCATCTCGTCGTCGATGTAGCGGCCGTCCCGGAGCCGGACGAAGACCTCGCGCTCCGCGCCGATCATCTCCCTGGACAGCCGCCGGTAGGTGTCGTCGACGGTCTCCCCGGTGACGGGGTTGGCCTGTCCGAGCCGTTCCCAGACGGCGTTGCGGCGCCGTTCCAGGACCGTGCGGAGACGGTTGGCGAGCGGGGCCGGCAGGTCGTTGCGCTCGTCGGCGAGGAGGTCGTCCAGGCGCTGCTCAGCGGCCCGGGACGCCTGCGCCTGGGCGTTGGCCTCCGCGAGCGTCTCGGTCTGTACGTCGCGTGCGGGGAACTTCAGCAGGCGGATCAGCGGCGGCAGGGTGACGCCCTGGACGACCAGCGTGCCGATGACCGTGGTGAAGGTGAGGAACAGGATGAGGTTGCGCTCGGGGAAGGGCTCGCCGCCGTGCACGGTGAGCGGGATGGAGAAGGCGATCGCGAGCGAGACCACACCCCGCATCCCGGCCCAGCCGATCACGAAGGGCCCCTTCCAGGAGAGGTCCCCCTCACGCGCGCGTACGCGTGCCGACAGCCGCGGCAGGAAGGTCGCCGGATACACCCACACGAACCTCGCCACGGCGACCACCAGGAAGACGGCGACCGCGTACCAGGCGGCGTCGGCACCCTCGTACTCCCCGAGTCCCTTGAGGACGACGGGCAGCTGGAGTCCGATCAGGGCGAACACGGCCGACTCCAGGACGAAGGCGACCATCTTCCACACCGCTTCCTCCTGGAGACGGGTGGCGAAATCGACCTCCCACGCGCGGTGGCCGAGATAGAGCGCGACGACCACCACCGCGAGCACCCCGGACGCGTGCACCTGCTCGGCGGCGGCGTAGGCCACGAACGGGATCAGCAGGGAGAGCGTGTTCTTGAGGAGAGCCTCCTTCACGTGCGTGCGCAGCCAGTGGAGCGGCACCATCAGCACCAGCCCGACGCCGACGCCACCGATGGCCGCGATCAGGAACTCAGCGATCCCGCCGGCCCACGTGGCACCCTCGCCGACCGCCGCCGCGAGCGCCACCCTGAAGGCGGTGATCGCGGTGGCGTCGTTCACCAGTGACTCGCCCTGGAGGATCGTGGTGATCCGGGAGGGCAGTCCCACGCGGCGCGCCACCGCCGTGGCCGCGACGGCGTCCGGCGGCGCCACCACCGCGCCGAGCACCAGGGCCGCGGTCAGCGGCAGGCCGGGCACGATCAGGTACGCGGCGCAGCCGACGACGAAGGTGGCGAAGAGGACGTAGCCCACGGACAGCAGCGCCACGGG
Source organism: Streptomyces sp. NPDC097107 (assembly GCF_044762405.1). Lineage (NCBI taxonomy): Bacteria > Bacillati > Actinomycetota > Actinomycetes > Kitasatosporales > Streptomycetaceae > Streptomyces > Streptomyces sp. NPDC097107. The sequence goes on from NZ_JBIWEF010000008.1 coordinate 133,836, forward strand.
CCGCAACTGTGCCCGCAGGTCGAGGTAGGAGCTGTCGGTGGCCGCCGTGTGAAGCAGCGGGGGCAGCAGGAGGGGCAGCACGATGTGCGGGTCGAGGGTGTAGTCGGGCACTCCGGGGACGTAGCTCACCGCCAGACCCACCGCGACCAGCAGCAGCGGTGGCGGCACCGGCACGCGCCGCCCCGCCGCGGCGATCGCGGCGCTGCCCGCCACCAGCAACAGCAGCGGCATCACGTCCATGGTCGTCGCCCGCCCTCTTCTCCCGCGCGGTCATCCGCACACCCGTCGTAACCTGGCAATCATGAAACAGTGCACGCACGCCGACGCGCTGCCGCACCCGGAACCGGAGCCGCGCGGCGAGACCTGCCCGGAGTGTCTGGCCGAGGGCACGGACCCGGTGCAGTTGAGGCTGTGCCTCGTCTGCGGTCACGTGGGCTGCTGCGACTCCTCGCCGAGGCGGCACGCGACGGCCCACCACGAGGCGACCGGCCACCCGGTGATGCGGACCTTCGAGCCGGGTGAGAGCTGGCGCTGGTGCTTCGTCGATCACGTACTCGTGTGACCTGTCCCGAGGGACGGTTCGACCCTCTGACGCCTGGGTACGTCAACCCGGCGCGCGCTCTTCCGATTTGGGCCCGCCGAACCCCTAGCCACTGTGCGTGTTCATGTGTTTACTATGAGTGACAGCAAGGGGTTGGGGTCTCGGGGACAGGAAACTCTGGAGCGCGATAACGTCACCGCTGAACCACGTAGCGCGTTACCCCGAGGGGCGGCCCTCGACCCTGTAACGCTTGTACCACCTTGGAGGTGAGGGTGTCCCAGATCGCAGGCGAGCCCGCGACCCAGGACTTCGTCGAAGTCCGGCTGCCGGCCGCGGGTGCCTACCTGTCGGTGCTGCGTACGGCGACGGCCGGCCTCGCAGCCCGTTTGGACTTCACCCTCGACGAGATCGAGGACCTGCGCATCGCAGTCGACGAGGCCTGCGCGATCCTGCTTCAGCAGGCCGTGCCCGGCTCGGTGCTCAGTTGCGTCTTCCGCCTCATCGACGACTCGCTCGAGGTCACCGTCTCGGCGCCGACCACGGACGGCCACGCCCCCTCGCGGGACACCTTCGCCTGGACCGTGCTGTCCGCCCTCGCGGGCAAGGTCTCCTCCGCCGTGGACGAGGACAAAACCGTTTCGATCAGCCTCTACAAACAGCGCGGCGCGGGACCCGGGCCGACGTGAGGAACGGGGACGGGCCGGTGCGGGACGAAGAGCGCGGCACACGGGAGCTGCCGGCCGAGGGCGCTCGTTCTGAGAACGAGGCCCGGCGCACGGCGGACGGCATCGACGGCATTCCCGAGCAGGCCCGGCCGCATCCGGAGGACGAGGCCTCCCCCGAGGCCGTCGTCCCGGACGACGGACAACGGACCGGGGACATCCCCGTCCGGCCCGTCCGAGCGGAGACGAGGGCTCGGGAAAGGGCAACGGGCGGGACGATGAGCGAGCACGAGCGACACTCCGAGGACGGCGCGCCGGGTGCACGGGGCACGCAGGGCACGCGGCACGACCCGCAGGACCGCAGCGGGGCACGTCTCCTGTTCGCCGAGCTGCGCACGCTCGAGAAGGACAGCCCGGCGTACGCGGAACTGCGCAACCGGCTGGTCCGCATGCACCTGCCGCTCGTCGAGCACCTCGCGCGCCGCTTCCGCAACCGCGGCGAGCCCTTGGACGACCTCACCCAGGTCGCCACCATCGGACTGATCAAGTCGGTCGACCGCTTCGACCCGGACCGCGGGGTGGAGTTCTCCACCTACGCGACCCCGACGGTCGTCGGCGAGATCAAGCGGCATTTCCGGGACAAGGGCTGGGCGGTGCGCGTCCCGCGGCGCCTGCAGGAGCTCCGGCTGGCCCTGACGACGGCCACGGCGGAACTCTCGCAGTTGCACGGGCGCTCCCCCACGGTCCACGAGCTCGCCGAGAAGCTGGCGATCTCGGAGGAGGAGGTACTGGAGGGCCTGGAGTCGGCCAACGCGTACTCCACGCTGTCCCTGGACGTCCCGGACACCGACGACGAGTCCCCCGCGGTCGCGGACACCCTGGGCGCCGAGGACGAGGCCCTGGAGGGCGTCGAGTACCGGGAGTCGCTCAAGCCACTGCTGGAGGACCTGCCGCCGCGGGAGAAACGGATCCTGCTTCTGCGCTTCTTCGGCAACATGACCCAGTCGCAGATCGCGCAGGAGGTCGGCATCTCGCAGATGCACGTGTCGCGGCTGCTGGCCCGCACACTGGCGCAGCTGCGGGAGAAGCTGCTGGTCGAGGAGTAGCGGCCGGGCACCGGTCGGTGGCCGGCAGCGGAGACCCTCCGGACGGCCGCTGCCCCTCGGCTACTTCTCGGCGCTGCCGGGCCCCCGGATGCCGAGGGCCTGGGTGGTCGTGGGGTTCACGAGCAGCACCAGTGCCGTGACGGCCACGACGCCGAGCACGATGCCCGCCGGGATGGCCACGCTGTCGGCCTGCAGCAGGTTGTAGGCCACCGGCAGCGCCATGATCTGCGTGATGACGGCGGGCCCCCGGCTCCAGCCCCGCCGGCCGATCAGCCCGCGGGCGGCCAGGAGCGGCAGCAGGGCGAGGACGATCAGGGTGACGCCGCCGGTGATGGCCGAGGTCCGGTCGTCGGGGTGGCCGGTGAGACCTCCCACGAGCATCCAGGCGCCGCCGACGACGAGCGCCAGCCCCTCCAGTGCGGCCAGCGCGGCCGCGGCGGTCAGCCGGCCGGGACGGGGGCCCGCCTCTTCGGCGGCTTCGGGGGTGGTGGTCTGCTCACTGCTCACCCCTGAAGGGTAGCCCTCGGCAGACCGTGCCCCGTGGGCGCGTCCGGCGGACCGTGCTCCGTGCGCCCTCGGCGATCACCACCTCGGTCTGGGCCGGGTACCGCTGAGTAGGTACCCTGCAAACCATGCGTGCACTTCTCGTGGTCAATCCGGCGGCAACCACCACGAGTGCGCGTACGCGCGACGTGCTGATCCACGCGCTCGCGAGCGAGATGAAGCTGGAGGCGGTCACCACCGAGTACCGCGGCCACGCGCGCGACCTCGGCCGGCAGGCGGCACAGAGCGACGACATCGACCTGGTGGTGGCACTCGGCGGCGACGGCACGGTCAACGAGGTCGTCAACGGTCTGCTGCACGACGGCCCCTGCCCCGAGAAGCTGCCCCGTCTCGCGGTGGTCCCGGGCGGTTCCACCAACGTCTTCGCCCGCGCCCTCGGCCTGCCCAACCACGCGGTGGAGGCCACCGGCGCCCTGCTGGACGCACTGCGCGAGGGCAGCGAGCGGACCGTCGGACTGGGCCTGGCCTCGGGTACGCCGGGCACGGAGGACGAGGCGGTCCCGGCCCGCTGGTTCACCTTCAACGCCGGACTGGGCTTCGACGCCGGCGTGGTCGGCCGGGTCGAGCAGCACCGTGAGCGCGGTAGGAAGTCGACACACGCCCTCTACGTCCGCCAGGTGATGCGCGCGCTCGTCGGCGAGCCGCACCGCCGCAACGGGACGATCACTCTGGAGCGGGCGGGTGAGGACCCGGTCACCGATCTGGTGCTGTCCATAGTCTCGAACACGTGCCCGTGGACGTTTCTCGGCAATCGCCCGATCTACGCGTCGCCTAAAGCCTCGTTCGATACCGGGCTCGACGTCTTCGGCCTCCACCGCCTGTCGACGGCCGCGGTTGCCCGGTATGGCACCCAGTTGCTCACTTCGTCCCCCGCGCGCGGACCCCGGGGCCGGCACGCCGTCTCCCTGCACGACATGACCGAGTTCACCTTGCAATCGAAGGTGCCACTCCCCCTCCAGATGGACGGTGACCACCTGGGACTGCGGACCAGCGTGACGTTCACAGGCGTTCGCCGTGCACTGCGTGTGATTGTGTGAGCAGAAGGGGCGAAAGTCCTTTCACTCGAACGTTTAGGCCAGGGTCCACCCCATAGAAGTACGGCTGTGACCTAGTCGACACCGAAGAATCAAAAAAAACTTTCCGGAAGGGGTTGTATCCGCCGCCGAGGTTTGCGAGTCTCTTCTTGGCGATCGGAACGGCCCGCAACACCGGCCTTCACAGATCACCGGAACCCCTCTTCAAACCACAGGACCACGCCAGGGCAACCTGACGGTAGGCCCTTCCCTTGTTGAGGGATTCGTGAAAGCGTTCACATTCACAAGCATCCCAGCATGTAATACCAAGGAGAGGTAGCAGCCATGGACTGGCGTCACCGCGCCGTTTGCCGCGAGGAAGACCCCGAGCTCTTCTTCCCCATCGGCAACACCGGTCCCGCGCTGCTGCAGATCGAGGAAGCCAAGGCCGTCTGCCGTCGCTGCCCTGTCATGGAGCAGTGCCTGCAGTGGGCGCTCGAGTCCGGCCAGGACTCCGGCGTCTGGGGTGGTCTCAGCGAGGACGAGCGCCGCGCAATGAAGCGCCGTGCCGCCCGCAACCGGGCTCGTCAGGCCTCCGCCTGACCATCCACCCCTGCTGACAGCCTGAGCTTGGCGGCGCGTACAGCGAGTACGCAACCCCCGCTCCCGAGCCGCAGCGCGCAGTACCCCCGATGCGCATCGGACGATGGATCGCACGAGCACTGGCCTCGGACCCTCACGGGTCCGGGGCTTTTTGCTGTCCGGTCCCGCTCCGCTCCCGCTCCCGCTGCCCGGCCCCGCTCGCTACTTGTCCGCGGGCACCGGGATGTCCAGGATCACCCGGGTGCCGCGGTCCGGGGCCGGCACCATGTCGAAGGCCCCGCCCAACTCGCCCTCCACCAGGGTGCGGACGATCTGCAGGCCGAGGTTGCCGGAGCGGTGCGGGTCGAAGTCCTCGGGCAGACCGACGCCGTCGTCCTGGACGGTGACCAGGAGCCGGGCCTCCTTCGTCGTACCGCCGCGGACCGCGGAGACCTCGACCGTGCCGGTGTCGCCGTCGCGGAAACCGTGCTCCAGGGCGTTCTGCAGCACCTCGGTCAGCACCATCGACAAGGGGGTCGCGACCTCGGCGTCCAGAATGCCGAAGCGACCGGTGCGCCGGCCGGTGACCTTGCCCGGCGAGATCTCCGCCACCATCGCCAGCACGCGGTCGGCGATCTCGTCGAACTCCACGCGCTCGTCCAGGTTCTGGGAGAGCGTCTCGTGCACGATCGCGATCGAGCCGACCCGGCGCACGGCCTCCTCCAGCGCCTCGCGTCCCCGGTCGGACTCGATGCGCCGGGCCTGGAGGCGCAGCAGGGCCGCCACCGTCTGCAGGTTGTTCTTCACCCGGTGGTGGATCTCCCGGATCGTGGCGTCCTTGGTGATCAACTCACGCTCGCGACGGCGCAGTTCCGTGACGTCGCGCAGGAGCACCAGCGAACCGATGCGCGTGCCCTTCGGCTTGAGCGGGATGGCGCGGAACTGGATCACCCCGTCGTGCGCCTCGATCTCGAACTCGCGCGGCGCCCAGCCGCTGGCCACCTTGGCGAGTGCCTCGTCGACCGGGCCGCGGGAGGGGGCGAGTTCGGCGGTGGTCCGTCCGAGGTGATGGCCGACAAGGTCGGCGGCGAGGCCCATGTGGTGGTAGGCCGACAGCGCGTTCGGGGACGCGTACTGGACGATGCCGTCCGCGTCGAGCCGGATCAGGCCGTCGCCGACGCGGGGCGAGGCGTCCATGTCGACCTGCTGGTTCTCGAACGGGAAGGCGCCGGCCGCGATCATCTGCGCGAGGTCCGAGGCGCTCTGCAGATACGTGAGTTCCAGGCGGCTCGGGGTGCGCACGGTGAGCAGGTTGGTGTTGCGGGCGATGACGCCCAGGACGCGCCCCTGACGTCGTACGGGGATGGACTCGACGCGGACCGGGACCTCCTCGCGCCACTCCGGGTCGCCCTCGCGCACGATCCGGCCCTCGTCCAGGGCGACGTCCAGCATGGGGCGCCGGCCGCGCGGGACCAGGTGGCCGACCATGTCGTCCTGGTACGAGGTCGGTCCGGTGTTGGGCCGCATCTGGGCGACGGAGACGTAGCGGGCGCCGTCGCGGGTGGGAACCCACAGGACCAGGTCGGCGAAGGAGAGGTCGGAGAGGAGCTGCCACTCCGAGACCAGCAGGTGGAGCCACTCGAGGTCGGAGTCGTCGAGCGCTGTGTGCTGGCGTACGAGTTCGTTCATGGAGGGCACGTGGCTGAGCGTACCTGGCGGTTCGGACAGCGATCGAAAGCAGCCGGATTCCACCGTCCCCGCTTCCGGTCCAGCCCCGGACCGGCCCTCGGAACACCCGCGGGCCGCGGCGCCTGAGAGGGACCCTCAACCCTCCCGGCACCGCAGCCCGGAGCAACAACGGCCGTGGGGTGTGCGGTCCCGGTCGGCCGAAGGATGAGGACCCGGAGCAGTCAGGGCAGAGAGCACCGGTTCCTCGGTCCGCCCTCCTGTGCGGGGAAGGCGGAAGCCTGACGATCACCTTGCGTGAGTGTCACGGCAAGTGTCTCAGTCGCCATTGTGGACTAGACCACTCATCGTGTCCATGCGGCGGACGGTGTTTGCAGTTGTCGCGTTCCGTCGACTACTCGGACATCCGAGCATCCGGCCAAAGCCTAACCCCGTTGGCTCACACACGGGGCCAGACGGCCAGGGCAATTTCCGCGAGTGCCTCCAGCCCCTCCCGGCTCGCGCCGTCGCGCGCCTGCTGCGACATGCCCTGGATCATGGCGCCGGTGTGCCGGGCGAGGGCGGCCGCGTCGGTGTCCGGCGGCAGCACGCCCGCGACCACGTCGGCCCCGATCCGGTCCTCGATCGCGGCGATGTTGCCGTTGCGCCGCTCCCGCAGGGACTCCTCGACCTCGGCGGTCGAACAATTGGCGGCCGCGTGGATGACGAGGCAGCCGTGCGGCCGGCCGGGAGCCGTGTACTCGACGGCGGCCTCGCGCAGCATCCGCTCCACCCCCGCGCGGGCGGTCGGCTCCTCGGCGAGGGCACGGCCGCCGAACGAGCCGTACCGCACGCCGTACTCCTGGACGACCTCCTCGAAGAGCGAGCGCTTGTCGCCGAAGGCGGCATACAGGCTCGGGGCGCCGATATCCATGACCCGCGTGAGATCCGAGACCGACGTGGCCTCGTAGCCGTGCTCCCAGAAGGCCATCAGCGCCTTCTCCAGGGCCGTCGCCCGGTCGAAGGAGCGGGGGCGGCCCCGCCGCCCCCTGGCCGCGGCCTTCGGAGCCGACGCCTCCGCCTGCCCGCTCTTCTCACTGCTCACCATGGAGTGCATTTTATAGCGGGCACTAGAGAAATGTCGCCGGAGTGCTGTACGGTCATTTCTGTAGCGACCGCTAGGGAAATACGAAGGGGGCGCCGACATGGGCGTGCTTGCGGGCAGGACGGCTCTCGTCACGGGGGCGAGCAGGGGCATCGGACGGGGAATCGCGGAGCGACTGGGCCAGGACGGCGCACGGATCGCGGTGCACTACGGCAGGAACGAGGCGGCGGCGAAGGAGACGGTCGCCGCGATCGAGGCGGCGGGCGGCTCGGCGTTCGCGATCGGGGCCGACCTGAGCGCCCCCGGGGCCGCCGAGGCCCTGTGGGAGGAGTTCGACCGGCACGCCGACGGCGTGGACGTCCTGGTGAACAACGCCGGAATCGGCGGCACGCGCCCCATCGGGGAGATAGGGGAGGCGGAGTACGACGCGGTCTTCACCGTCAACGTGAAGGCACCGTTCTTCATCCTCAAGCACGGCATGGGCCGCCTGCGGGACGGCGGCCGGGTCATCAACATCTCCTCGGGACTGTCCCGCACCGCGGTGATGCCGGACAACATGGCGTACTCGATGACGAAAGGCGCGCTGGACGTGTTCTCGCGTGACCTCTCCAAGGTGCTGGGCACCCGCGGCATCACGGTGAACTCGGTGGCCCCCGGCATCATAGAAACGGACAACACGGCCGAGCTGCTGCACGGGAGCCCGGACGGCTGGGACCGGGCGGCGGCGCTCTCCGCGCTGGGCGGGGTGGGGGCACCGGCAGAGGTGGCCGACGTGGTCGCGTTCCTCGCCTCGCACGGGGGCCGGTGGGTCACGGGAAGCTGGGTGGACGCGACGGGAGGTTCGCTGACCTGACGCCGCCGGCCACCTGACCGTTTCGACGCGCTCGCCGGGCCCAGCTCTGTTAGATTGGTCTAAACCACATAGGGCCCCACACAGCCAGTCCCGGACCCCGGGTGAGTCCTCTCTTCGAAACGGCAGGCAAGCGTGGAAGTTGTCATCGTTCCGGACGCCAAGGCAGGCGGCGAGCTGATAGCCGAAGCCATGGCACAGCTGCTCCGACGCAAGCCCGAGGCCCTGCTCGGGGTGGCCACCGGCTCGACGCCGCTGCCCGTGTACGAGGCGCTGGCGGCCAAGGTGCGCTCGGGCGTCGTGGACACCGCGCGGGCGCGGATCGCCCAGCTCGACGAGTACGTGGGACTCCCCGCCGAGCACCCGGAGTCGTACCGCTCGGTCCTGCGACGCGAGGTGCTCGAACCGCTGGGGATCGGCATCGACGCGTTCATGGGCCCCGACGGCACGGCCGCGGACGTGCAGGGGGCGTGCGAGGCGTACGACAAGGCGCTGGGCGGGGCCGGCGGGGTCGACCTCCAGCTGCTGGGCATCGGCACCGACGGGCACATCGGTTTCAACGAGCCGTGCTCCTCGCTCGCCTCGCGGACCCGCATCAAGACGCTCACCGAGCAGACCCGCGTCGACAACGCGCGCTTCTTCGACGGTGACATCGAGCAGGTGCCGCACCACGTGATCACGCAGGGAATCGGCACCATCCTGGAGGCCCGGCACGTGGTGCTCCTCGCCACCGGCGAGGGCAAGGCGGACGCGGTCGCCGCGAGCGTCGAGGGCCCGGTCGCGGCCGTGTGCCCGGCCTCCGCACTCCAACTGCACCCGCACGCCACGGTGGTCGTCGACGAGGCCGCCGCCGCCAAGCTGAAGCTCGCCGACTACTTCCGGCACACCTACGCCCACAAGCCCGACTGGCAGGGAATCTGAGCCCGGATCCGAGTCCGCCCCGGCCCTGACCGGCCGGACACGGACAGCCGCCGCCGCAGGCGAAGGACGCCGATCCCCTCCAGGGGGTTCGGCGCCTTCTCCGTACCGGCGAGCGCAGCACGGTGTTCTCACGGCCCCACGCACATCGCCGGACGGACCCGCCCGGCGTGCCCGTCACGTACGCCACGCGAACCTGAGGCGCCGGTCCCCCACCAGGAGGACCGGCGCCTTGGTCGTACCGTCTGGAGCCCGGCCGACTGGAGCCCGGCCGTCCGAACGTCCCGACCTCCGGGCCGGCCAAGCGGGGCCCGGCGAAGCGGTGTCCCGCTACACGCCCGCGATCGCCTCCGCCGCCGCCCGGCCGCAGACTCGGGCCGCGCCGTGGGTGGCCAGATGGAGGGCGCCCCGGGGCTCGGCGCGGGGGACGCCCATCTCGACCACGATCGTGTCGGGACGCGCCGCCAGCAGGGTGTCCAGGGCCGCCGCCATCCAGGGGTGCCGGTGCTCGTCGCGGACGACGGCCACGACGCGGCGCGGACCGGCCGCGGCCAGTACCTCGTGCCCGGCGTCGGGTCCGGTGAAGCTGCCGGTCTCGGTGCCGGGAAGCAGGCGGAAGAGCTCGGCGGCGATGCCCCACGGGGTCTCGTCGCCGACCGCGATGTTCGCGACGGGGGTGAGGGCGGCGACGTACGGCGGTTCGCTGAGGGGGGCGAAGTCGTCGGCCACGGTGACGCGCAGGGCGCGGCGGGCCGCGCGCAGGCCCACGTCGCCGGCCTCGGACTCCCCCGCCCCGGCGCCGGCCTGGTGCGCCGCGGTCCAGCGGGCCAGGGCGCGGACGCGTTCCGCCGCGTCGGCCAGGCGGTCCTCGGGCAGCTCGCCCGCGCGGACCGCCTCGACCAGGGCGTCGCACAGCCGCCGCACGGTGCCCTCGTCGGACAGCCCGCCGCCCACGCAGATCGCGTCGGCGCCGGCCGCGATGGCCAGGACGCTGCCGCGTTCGATGCCGTACGTGCCCGCGATGGCCCCCATCTCCATGCCGTCGGTGACGATCAGGCCGTCGTAGCCCAGTTCGCCGCGGAGCAGGTCGGTCAGGATGCTGCGGGACAACGTTGCCGGGTACTCCGGGTCCAGGGCCGGGACCAGGATGTGGGCGCTCATCACCGCGCGGCTGCCGGCGGCGATCGCCGCGCGGAACGGGACCAGGTCGCGTTCCGCCAGCACCGCGGCGTCCACGTCGATGAGCGGCATGGCGTGGTGCGAGTCGACGCCCGTGTCGCCGTGGCCCGGGAAGTGCTTGGTACAGGCGGCCACGCCCGCCGACTGCATGCCGGTGACGTAGGCGGCAGTGTGCCGGGCGACCAGGTCGGTGCCGGCGCCGAAGGAGCGCACGCCGATGACCGGGTTGTCGGGGTTGGAGTTGACGTCGGCGGACGGGGCCCAGTTGAGGTTGACGCCGCAGGCGGCGAGCCGGCGGCCCAGTTCCGCGGCCACCTCCCGGGTGAGCCCGACGTCGTCCACCGCGCCGAGGGCGAGGTTGCCGGGGAAGGAGGAACCGGTGCGCACCTCGAGCCGGGTGACGTCGCCGCTCTCCTCGTCGATCGCGACCAGCACGTCCTCGCGCTCGGCGCGCAGCTGTGCGGTCAGCGCGGCCACCTGCTCGGCCGAGGCGATGTTGCGCCCGAACAGACCGACGGAGGCCAGTCCCTCACCGAGGCGGCGCAGCAGCCAGTCGGGGGCGGTGGTACCGGTGAAGCCGGGCTGGAGGACGGTGAGCGCGTCGCGCGTGAGGGTGTCGGTGGCCCTGGCGATGGTGGTCATCGGTCGCGTTATCCCTTCACGGCGCCGGCGGTCAGGCCGCTGACGGCCTTGCGCTGGAGGTAGACGAAGAGGATCAGGATCGGGACGGCGAAGAGGGACGAGGCGGCCATGGTCGCACCCCAGTCGTCGCCGAAGACGGTCTGGAAACTGGTCAGCCACACCGGCAGCGTCTGGGCCTCGGCGTCCTTGTTCAGGACCAGGACCAGGGCGAACTCGTTCCAGGCGGTGATGAAGCCGAACAGTGAGGTCGACATCAGACCCGGCGCGAGCAGCGGCAGGATGACCCGGCGGAACGCCTGGCTGCGGGTGCAGCCGTCGACCATCGCCGACTCCTCCAGCTCCTTCGGCACGGCGGCGACGAAGCCGCGCAGCGTCAGGATGGTGAAGGGCAGGATCATCATCATGTAGAAGAGCGTGAGCGGCACGAGGCTGTTCAGCATCGACGCGTCGCGCACGATCATGTACATCGCGATGATCATGACTTCCCAGGGCGCCATCTGGGCCAGCATGAAGCCGATGACGAAGCCGCGCCGCCCCTTGAACCGCATCCGCGCCAGGGCGAAGGAGCCGGCCAGCGCGATGATCAGCGAGAAGACGACGGCGAGGACGGTGACGGTCAGCGAGTTGGTGACGAAGGACCAGAAGTGGTCGGCCTCGGTCGCCGTCTTGAAATGATCGAAGGTGAAGTCGGTCGGGAACCAGACCGGGTCCTCCGTGATGATGTCGCCGGTCGGCTTGAAGGCCGTGGAGAACATCCAGTACACGGGGAAGACGAAGCCGATGAACAGGACGACGGCCGTGGCGTTGGGCCACAGGCGGCCGAAGAGCGAGCGCTTCACAGCTCGTCCTCCCCTTGCTTGAGCACGATCCTGAGGTAGTAGGCGGTCAGACCGAGCATGATCAGGATGGTCAGCACGGCAATGGCCGCGCCCATGCCGTAGTGCTGGTTGCCGACACCCTCGACGTAGGCGTAGACGGGCAGGATCTCGGTGAGCCGGTCGGGTCCGCCCTGGTTGTAGACGTAGACCTGGACGAACGCCTTGAAGACCCAGATGATCTCCAGGAAGGTCGTCGCGTAGAGGAACGGCCGCAGGAACGGCATGGTGACCGCGGTGAAGCTCCGCCAGGCGCCGGCGCCGTCGAGGGAGGCGGCCTCGTAGAGCTCCTTCGGGATGGTGGTGCTCGCCGCGTAGAGGTTGATCGCGACGAACGGGATGGACATCCAGACGATCAGCAGGGTGACGACGAAGAAGGTCGACATCTGGCTGCTGGTCCAGCTGTAGTCGGCCATGGAGTGCCAGCCGAGCTTGTCCAGGACCCAGTTGACGACGCCGAAGCGCTGGGCGAACAGCCACTTGTAGACGGTGGTGGCGGCCACGATCGGCATGGCCCAGGTCAGCACCAGACCGAGCAGCAGGGTGAATCTCATCCGCTTGCCGAGGCGCGCGAGCAGCAGGCCGATCAGGGTGCCCAGGATCATGATCAGGGCGACGTTGACCGCCGCGAACAGGATCGAGCGGAGGGTGACCCGCCAGAAGTGCTCGCTGGTGAGGGTCTCCTTGTAGTTGTCGACGCCGTTCCACTCGGTGACGTGCTGGATCAGCTGCGTCATGTTGAGGTTCTGGAAGGACAGCAGGAGGTCCTTCAGCAGCGGCCAGCCCAGCAGCAGCACGGTGGCCGCGCAGGCGGGCAGCAGCAACAGGTACGGGGCGAGCGCGCCGACGCGCGACGCGGCTCTCTGCTTCGGCCCGCCGCTGCCCTCGTCGTCCGCCTTGCGGACGTCCGCCGGGCCGGAGGGCGGCCGTTCGGTCTGCACGGTCATGCTCGCGATCTCTCTTCTCGGCCTACGAGAGGGCCTGCGTACGTCGACTCGCGTACGGTCGCCGGGGCGGGAGCCGTCGTCCGGCCACCCCGCCCCGGCTCACCCGGTGCTACTGCTGCTGCGACAGGCGCTTGTTGAACTCTTCCTCGACCTGCTTGGCCGCCTCGGCCGGGGACTTCCCCTTCAGCACGGCGGTCAGGTAGGTCTTGATCGGGTTGGGCGCGTTCTCGACCGCGGCCCACTCCGGGATCAGCGGCGTGGTGCCGCCGGAGGCGACGGCCGGCGAACCGGCCTCGGCGGCGGGGTTGCCCTCCAGGTTGCCGACCAGCGACTCCTTGTTCGGAGTGACGCCGTTGGCCTTGGCCAGCTGGCCCTCGAACTTGTCGGACAGCGCGATCTTCAGGAACTCCTTGGCGAGTTCCTGCTTCTTGCTGCCCGCGGCGACGGCGAGGTTGGAGCCGCCGAGGAAGACGCCCTCGGGCTTGTCGGCGGTCTCGCCCGGGATGGTGAAGTAGCCGATGTCCTTCTCGATCTTCGGGTTGGCCTTGATCGCGGTGGCGGCTTCCCAGCCCATGCCGATGAAGGAGCCGACGTTGCCCTTGGCGAAGACGTCACCCTGCTGCGGGGTGGCCTCGTCCTTGTCCTGGGGCGCCTTGGAGAGGGACTGGAACTTCTTGTAGGTCTCCGTCGCGGCGGCGATCTTCGGGTCGTCGAGGTTGGAGACGTACTTGTCGCCGTCCTTCTTGACCAGCTCGGCGCCCTCGCCGATCGCCAGACCGACGAAGTGGTACCAGTTCTGGCCCGGCAGGTAGATCGGCTCGGCGTCGGTCTTCTCACCGATCGTCTTGAGGGCGTCGTAGAACTCGTCGCGGGTCTTGGGCGTTTCCTTGATGCCCGCGTCCGCCCACACCTTCTTGTTGTAGACGACCACGCGGTTGACCACGAACCACGGCGCCGCGTACTGCTTGCCCTCGAAGACGGAGGACTCGTTGATGGACTCGGTCCAGTCCGTGCCGATCTCTGCCTTGAGGTCGGTGAGGTCCGCGAGGCCGCCGGTCTTGGCGTACGCCGGGGTCTGGGTGTTGCCGACCTCGAAGACGTCGGGGGGGTTCTCCTCGGAGAGCGCGGTGGTCAGCTTCTGCTGGATACCGTTCCACGTCTGGATCTCGAACTTGACCTCGGCCTTGGTCTTCGCCTCGAACTCCTTGGCAAGGTCCGCCTGCCAGTCGTCGGGCGAGGAACCGTCCATCACCCACACGGTGAGCGTCTCGCCGGCGTAACCGTCCGCCCCGGCCTTCTTGCCGTCGTCGCCGCTGTCGCCCCCGCACGCCGCGACCGAGACCATCATGCCCGCGATACCTATCGCGGCTATCAGCTTGCGCTTCACGCCAACCCTCCTCAGGGATGCCACACAACCCCCCTGCCTCCCCGCGGTTGCTCGTCGACGCGGACCGCCCATGGGGCCGGGACCTGGACCAATGGTGTAGACCAGTACGGGGAGCTTGGCCCAGACCAATAGGGCTGTCAAGGGTGTTCAACCGGCCTCCCCGCGTCCGTGATGCGACCGAGATATGCAGGGACCTTTCATTGCGCAAGCGACAGATCGGACGGACCGGCACCGGGTGTACCACCGCCCGCCGAATGACGTGCCGGTACCGTTCCGAACGCGCGTACCAGCGACGCCGGTCGGCGCTGTGGACTAGACCAACGAGGGCCCCGGAGGTATACAGAAGGGATCACGGAGCGTGCGGGGCCAACCCGGCACGGAGCCGTGCCACGATGTGAGCCGTGGCCGACAGGGATAGCGGTCGCTTCGGCACCCGGAGCCGGGAAGGCAGAGCATGAGCACCGACGTCAGCAGTGCGGAGAACGAGGGTGGGGCGACCGTCCGTACCGCGCGCGTGCCCAAGTACTACCGTCTGAAGAAGCATCTGCTCGACATGACCCGGACACAGGCGCCGGGTACGCCGGTCCCGCCGGAGCGCACGCTGGCCGCGGAGTTCGACACCTCGCGCACCACCGTGCGCCAGGCCCTTCAGGAACTGGTCGTGGAGGGACGCCTGGAGCGCATCCAGGGCAAGGGCACCTTCGTCGCCAAGCCCAAGGTGTCGCAGGCGCTGCAACTCACCTCGTACACCGAGGACATGCGGGCGCAGGGTCTCGAACCCACCTCGCAGCTGCTGGACATCGGCTACATCACCGCCGACGACCGGCTCGCCGGGCTGCTGGACATCACGGCCGGCGGGCGGGTGCTGCGCATCGAGCGGCTGCGCATGGCCAACGGCGAGCCGATGGCCATCGAGACCACCCACCTCAGCGCCAAGCGCTTCCCGGCGCTGCGCCGCTCCCTGGTGAAGTACACGTCCCTCTACACCGCGCTCGCGGAGGTGTACGACGTCCATCTCGCCGAGGCCGAGGAGACCATCGAGACCTCCCTGGCCACCCCGCGCGAGGCCGGCCTGCTCGGCACCGACGTCGGCCTGCCCATGCTGATGCTCTCCCGGCACTCGCAGGACCGGACGGGCCAGCCGGTGGAGTGGGTGCGCTCGGTGTACCGGGGCGACCGCTACAAGTTCGTGGCGCGGCTGAAGCGTCCCCAGGACTGACGCCGGCCGCAGGTCGTTTCAGGCAAATCCCCGCACGCGTGACCGCGAAGTTGCAGTTCAGGACCGATATACGGACGAGGTCTTCCGCTGTATCGACACCGTCACCTACATTTCGTGCGCACTGCACGAGGTGATCAGCGAGGGGACGGAGCCACCGCATGTCACAAGCCCCAGAAGTGAGCAGAGGGCCGACGGTGACGCCGGTGCGCGTCGTCATCGGCCTCTGCCTTGCCGCACCGTTCGTCGCCATGCTGTGGGTCGGCTCGTACGCGAAGACGGACCCGGCCCTCATCGGCATACCGTTCTTCTACTGGTACCAGATGGCGTGGGTGATCGTCTCCACGGTGCTCACGGTGATCGCCTACAAGCTGTGGCAGCGTGACCAGCGCGCCCGCCGGGAAGGCGGGGCCAAGTGAACGACGGCGTGAACGGCGTCGCACTCGCCGTCTTCATCTTCTTCTTCGTCCTGGTCACCGCGATGGGCTTCCTGGCCGCCCGCTGGCGCCGGGCCGCGAACGACCAGAGCCTCGACGAGTGGGGCCTCGGCGGCCGCTCGTTCGGCACCTGGGTCACCTGGTTCCTGCTGGGCGGCGACCTGTACACCGCGTACACCTTCGTGGCCGTCCCGGCGGCGATCTACGCGGCGGGCGCGGCCGGCTTCTTCGCGGTGCCGTACACGATCCTGGTCTACCCGCTGATCTTCACCTTCCTGCCGCGGCTGTGGTCGGTCTCCCACAAGCACGGATACGTGACGACCTCGGACTTCGTGCGCGGCCGCTTCGGCTCGAAGGGGCTGTCGCTGGCGGTCGCCGTCACCGGCATCCTGGCGACGATGCCGTACATCGCGCTCCAGCTGGTCGGTATCCAGGCCGTCCTCGACGTGATGGGCGTCGGCGGCGGTGAGGACACCAACTGGTTCATCAAGGACCTGCCGCTGCTGATCGCCTTCGGTGTGCTGGCGGCGTACACCTACTCGTCGGGGCTGCGCGCGCCCGCGCTGATCGCGTTCGTGAAGGACACGCTGATCTACATCGTGATCGCGGTGGCGATCATCTACATCCCGATCAAGCTCGGCGGGTTCGACGACATCTTCGCCGCGGCGGGCGACAAGTTCGACGAGTCGGGCAAGGGCGGGCTGGTGCCGGACCACGGCGGCCAGTGGACGTACGCCACCCTGGCGCTCGGCTCGGCGCTCGCGCTCTTCATGTACCCGCACTCGATCACCGCGACGCTGTCCTCGCGCAGCCGTGAGGTGATCCGGCGCAACACCACGATCCTGCCGCTGTACTCGCTGATGCTCGGCCTGCTCGCGCTGCTGGGCTTCATGGCGATCGCGGCGGGGGTGAAGGTGGAGAACGGGCAGCTGGCGATCCCGCAGCTGTTCGAGAACATGTTCCCGGACTGGTTCGCCGGCGTGGCCTTCGCGGCGATCGGCATCGGCGCCCTGGTCCCGGCGGCGATCATGTCGATCGCGGCCGCGAACCTCTTCACCCGCAACATCTACAAGGACTTCATCAAGCCGGACGCCACCCCGGCCCAGGAGACGAAGGTCTCCAAGCTGACGTCCCTGCTGGTGAAGGTGGGCGCGCTGGTCTTCGTCCTGGGCATGGACAAGACGGTCGCGATCAACTTCCAGCTGCTCGGCGGCATCTGGATCCTGCAGACCTTCCCGGCCCTGGTCGGCGGCCTGTTCACCCGCTGGTTCCACCGCTGGGCGCTGCTCGGCGGCTGGGCGGTCGGCATGGTCTACGGCACGGTCGCCGCCTACGGTGTCGCCTCGCCGACGCAGAAGCACTTCGGCGGCTCCTCCGATCAGATCCCGGGCATCGGCGAGATCGGCTACATCGGCCTCACCGCCTTCGTGCTGAACGTCGTGGTCACCGTGGTCCTGACCTTCGTCATGCGGGCCCTCAAGGCCCCCGACGGCGTCGACGAGACCAAGCCCGGCGACTACACGGCGGACGCGGGCGACCCAGGCGTCGAGGTGGAGCTGCCGCCGGCCACGGCGGGCACCTCGCACTGACCCCGGCAACGTGGCGGGCCGCCGGATCCGGCGGCCCGTCGTCGTACCCGCAGGGCACACTCGGCGCCATGGACTTCGTGATCCGGCAGGCGGCGACGGACGAGTACGGCACCCTCGGTGAGATCACCGCGCAGGCCTATCTGCGCGACGGCCTCCTCGACTTCGGGGAGAGCGACGCGTACCTCGGCGAGCTGAGAAACGTCGCCAAGCGTGCGGCGGCCGCCGAGGTGCTGGTCGCCGCCGCGGACGGCCGGGTGCTCGGCGGCGTGACCTTCGTGCCGTCCGGCGGCCCCATGGCCGACATCGCCCGGCCCGGCGAGGCCGAGATTCGGATGCTCGCCGTCGCCCACGAGGCACGCGGACGCGGGGTGGGCGAGGCCCTCGTACGGACCTGCGTCGACCGGTCCCGGGCCGTCGAGGGCTGCGCGCGCGTGGTGCTGTCCACCCAGCGCACCATGCGCACCGCCCACCGCCTCTACGAGCGGATGGGTTTCGCCCGTACGCCCGACCGCGACTGGAACCCGCTGCCGGAGCTGGACGACATCACGCTCCTCACCTATGAACTGACGCTCTGACGCCGGCACCACCCCTCGACGGCTCCTCCGCGACACAACATCTGGGGGTGCTCGTCGAACCCGGCACAAGATGTATGCTCGTGCTCGCTGTCGCCGCAGGGGAATCCGGTGCGAATCCGGAACTGTCCCGCAACGGTGTACTTGTGTGTGTCCGCGCGTCTCCGCACGTGTGCACACGCATGTCCAGTCCGAGGACCTGCCGACAGTGCGCCCGTACCGTCCCGGTCCGGGTGCCTGACGTCCGGGCCTCGTGGAGTGGGCCGGTGGACGCGACGCCGCGTGCGCTCGTGAGCTGCCCCTGCCCTCCCCCAGGCCCCGTGCCGAGCGAGGGAGTGCCCCCACGTGACCATCGCGCCAGCCGACCCGGTTTCAGCGACCCCGGTGACGACCTCAGCGACCCCGGTGACCGAGGAGCCCGACGGGCCCGGTGCCGCGTTGCTGCGGACCCTGACCGAGCTGACCGCCGACCTCCCCGGCGCCGACCCGGGCCGGGTCGCCGCAGCCGCACTGCGCGGCCGGTCCGCCCGTGCGGACGAGTCCGAGCTGCGGGAGCTCGCCACGGAGGCGGCGGCCGGGCTCATCTCGGAGGACCCGGTCTACTCCAGGCTGGCCGCCCGGCTGCTGACCATCGGCATCCGCGCCGAGGCGGCTTCCCAGGGCGTCACCTCGTTCACCGGGTCGGTCGCCACCGGTCACCGCGAGGGCCTGATCGCCGACCGCACCGCCGAGTTCGTACGGCTGCACGCGGACCGCCTGGACGCGCTGATCGACCCGGCCGCCGACGACCGCTTCGGCTACTTCGGCCTGCGCACCGTGTACAGCCGCTACCTGCTCCGGCACCCGATCACCCGCAAGGTCGTCGAGACGCCCCAGCACTTCATGCTGCGGGTGGCCGCCGGACTCGCCGAGGACGACACCACGCGTGCGGTCGACGAGGTGGCCGCGCTGTACGGGCTGATGAGCCGCCTCGACTACCTGCCCTCCTCCCCCACCCTGTTCAACTCCGGCACCCGGCACGCCCAGATGTCGTCCTGCTACCTCCTGGACTCCCCCAAGGACGAGCTGGACTCCATCTACGACCGCCTCCACCAGGTCGCCAACCTCTCCAAGCACGCCGGCGGCATCGGCATCGCCTACTCCCGCGTCCGCGCCCGGGGTTCGCTGATCCGCGGCACCAACGGGCACTCCAACGGCATCGTCCCGTTCCTGAAGACGCTGGACGCCTCGGTCGCCGCCGTGAACCAGGGCGGCCGGCGCAAGGGCGCGGCGGCGGTCTACCTGGAGACCTGGCACGCGGACGTCGAGGAGTTCCTGGAGCTGCGGGACAACACCGGTGAGGACGCCCGCCGCACGCACAACCTGAACCTCGCCCACTGGGTGCCGGACGAGTTCATGCGCCGGGTGGACGCCGACGGACAGTGGTCGCTGTTCTCGCCCGCCGACGTGCCCGAGCTGGTCGACCTGTGGGGCGAGGAGTTCGACGCGGCCTACCGCGGGGCCGAGGCGGCGGGGCTCGCCCGCAAGACCCTCCCCGCCCGTGAGCTGTACGGCCGCATGATGCGCACCCTCGCGCAGACCGGCAACGGCTGGATGACCTTCAAGGACACCGCCAACCGCACCGCCAACCAGACCGCCGAGCCCGGTCACGTCGTCCACTCCTCCAACCTCTGCACGGAGATCCTTGAGGTCACGGACGACGGGGAGACGGCGGTCTGCAACCTGGGCTCGGTCAACCTCGGCGCGCTGGTCGACGTGGCCAAGGGCGACATCGACTGGGAGCGCCTGGACGCCACCGTCCGCACCGCCGTCACCTTCCTGGACCGGGTCGTCGACATCAACTTCTACCCGACCGGGCAGGCGGGCCGCTCCAACGCCCGCTGGCGCCCGGTGGGCCTGGGCGCGATGGGCCTCCAGGACGTCTTCTTCCAGCTGCGCCTGCCCTTCGACTCGCCCGAGGCGAAGGCCCTCTCGACCCGCATCGCCGAGCGCGTCATGCTCGCCGCGTACGAGACCTCCGCCGATCTCGCCGAGCGCAACGGCCCGCTGCCGGCCTGGGAGAAGACCCGGACGGCCCGGGGTGTGCTGCACCCCGACCACTACGGCGTCGAGCCCGCCTGGCCGGAGCGCTGGGCGGCGCTGCGCGAGCGCATGGCCACGACCGGCCTGCGCAACTCCCTGCTCCTCGCCATCGCGCCGACCGCCACCATCGCCTCGATCGCGGGTGTCTACGAGTGCATCGAGCCGCAGGTGTCCAACCTGTTCAAGCGCGAGACGCTCTCCGGCGAGTTCCTCCAGGTCAACTCGTACCTGGTGGACGACCTCAAGCGGCTCGGCGTCTGGGACGCCCGCACCCGCGAGGCGCTGCGCGAGGCCAACGGCTCGGTGCAGGGCTTCACCTGGATCCCCGAGGACGTCCGCGCGCTGTACCGCACCGCCTGGGAGATCCCGCAGCGCGGCCTGATCGACATGGCCGCCGCCCGCACCCCGTACCTCGACCAGGCCCAGTCGCTGAACCTGTTCCTGGAGACGCCGACCATCGGGAAGCTCTCCTCGATGTACGCGTACGCCTGGAAGCAGGGCCTGAAGACCACGTACTACCTGCGCTCCCGCCCGGCGACCCGCATCGCCCGCGCCGCCGCCCGAGCCACCGTCCCGGTGCAGGCCGGACCGGACCCCGAAGCGGTCGCCTGCTCCCTGGAAAACCCCGAGTCCTGCGAGGCCTGCCAGTAATGACCACCGAGACCCCCGCGACCCCCACCACGAAGAACCTGCTCGACCCGGGCTTCGAGCTGACGCTGCGCCCCATGCGCTACCCGGACTTCTACGAGCGCTACCGGGACGCCATCAAGAACACCTGGCACGTCGAGGAGGTCGACCTCCACTCGGACGTCGCCGATCTCGCGAAGCTGAGCCCCATGGAGCAGCACCTGATCGGCCGGCTGGTGGCCTTCTTCGCCACCGGTGACTCGATCGTCGCGAACAACCTGGTACTCACCCTCTACAAGCACATCAACTCCCCCGAGGCGCGGCTCTACCTGTCCCGCCAGCTCTTCGAGGAAGCCGTCCACGTCCAGTTCTACCTGACGCTGCTGGACACCTACCTGCCCGACCCGGACGACCGCGCCGCCGCCTTCGCGGCCGTGGAGAACATCCCCTCCATCCGCGAGAAGGCCGGGTTCTGCTTCAAGTGGATGGACTCGGTCGAGTCGATGGACCGCCTGGAGACCAAGGCCGACCGGCGCCGTTTCCTGCTCAACCTCGTCTGCTTCGCCGCGTGCATCGAGGGCCTGTTCTTCTACGGCGCCTTCGCCTACGTCTACTGGTTCCGCAGCCGGGGGCTGCTGCACGGCCTGGCCACCGGCACCAACTGGGTGTTCCGGGACGAGACGATGCACATGTCCTTCGCCTTCGACGTCGTCGACACCGTGCGCAAGGAGGAGCCGGAGCTGTTCGACGACGCGCTCCAGCAGGAGGTCACCGACATGCTGCGGGAGGCCGTCGAGGCCGAGCTGCAGTTCGCGCGCGACCTGTGCGGTGACGGCCTCCCGGGCATGAACACCGACTCGATGCGGCAGTACCTGGAGTGCGTGGCCGATCAGCGCCTGACGCGTCTCGGCTTCGCCCCGGTGTACGGCTCCGAGAACCCCTTCTCCTTCATGGAGCTGCAGGGCGTTCAGGAGCTGACCAACTTCTTCGAGCGGCGTCCCTCGGCGTACCAGGTGGCGGTGGAGGGCACCGTCGACCTGTCCGAGGACTTCTGAGTCTCCTTCCCCGCCCCCTCACCCTTCTGGGCCTCCCTGAGCTGACGGTCGATGCGCCGCTCGCGCACGATGCCGATCACCGAGGGGAGGACCATGAGGACCAGGAGTCCGAAGGTCACGAGCATTCCGATCAGGGCTTCTGTCTGGTTACCGGTCATGACACCAGTGTCGTGCCGGACACTCCTTACCGGGAGTGGCAGGTCTGCCGCAGGACCTCGATTTCCTGCCACTTGCGAGGCACACTGGGGGCATGCTGCGGAACGTGGCCGCCGTCCTGCTGGACGGCGCGCATCCCTTCGAACTCGGTGTGGTCTGCGAGGTCTTCGGCATCGACCGGAGCGACGAGGGCCTGCCGGGGTACGACTTCGCGGTGGTCTCCGCGGAGGGCCCGTCACTGAGCACCCATGTCGGCGGGCTCTCCGTCTCCACGCCGTACGGGCTCGACCGGCTGGAGGAGGCCGACCTGATCACCGTGCCGGCAGGGAGTGACTACGTCCGCCGGGAGTACCCGCCCGAGCTGCTGGACGCCCTGCGGCGGGCGGTGGACCGGGGCGCGCGGGTACTGAGCGTGTGCTCCGGGGTGTTCGTACTGGGCGCCGCCGGGCTGCTGGACGGGCGGCGGTGCGCGGTGCACTGGCACCAGGCGGCCGAGCTGGCCCGGCAGTACCCCCGGGTGGCCGTCTCGCCCGACGTGCTCTACGTGGACGAGGACCCGGTGTTCACCAGCGCCGGCACCGCCGCCGGCATCGACGCCTGTCTGCACATCGTCCGCAAGGAACAGGGGCCGGAGGTCGCCAACCGGATCGCCCGCCGCATGGTCGTACCGCCGCACCGGGACGGGGGCCAGGCGCAGTACATCGAACGGCCGCTGCCGCGCTCCCGCTGCGACACCGTCGGCGAGGTGCTGGCCTGGATGGAGCAGCACCTCGACGAGGAGGTCACCGTCGAGCAGCTCGCGGCCCGGGCGCAGATGTCCCCGCGCACCTTCGCCCGCCGCTTCCAGCAGGAGACGGGTACGACGCCCTACCGCTGGATCCTGCGCCAGCGTGTGCTGCTGGCCCAGCGGCTGCTGGAGGCGACGGACGAGACGATGGACGCGATCGCGTGGCGCACCGGCTTCGGTACGGCGGCGGCGCTGCGGCACCAGTTCGTCAGGTCCCTGGGCACCACCCCGCACGCCTACCGGCGCACCTTCCGGGGCCCGGAGGCCGTCGCCTGAGCCGCCACGTCACCGCACCGCTCACCGTGCGACGGGCCTGACCAGCAGGTCGTGCGGCCGCAGGGTGATGCCGACGCGGACCGCGTCGTTCGAGCCCGCCACCTGCTCGAAGCGGTACTTCGTGGCGAGCGCGGCCGTGATCAGCGTCAGCTGCGCCATGGAGAAGTGATCGCTGGGGCACTTGCGCTTACCCGCGCTGAACGGCTTCATGGCGTATTTCGGCACATCCGCCGCACGGTCCGGAATCCACCGGTCCGGGTCGAACTCCAGGTTGTCCGCGTACGACTTCGCATCGCGTTGGATTGCGTACGGACTGTAGATGATGTCCGACCCGGCCGGAATGCGATAGCCACCGAGTTCGGTCTCCACCACCGCGCGCCGCGTCAGAATCCACACGGCGGGACGCAAACGCATGGCCTCCACGATGACATTGCCGGTGTGCGTGAGTCCCCGCACATCCTCGAATGCCACGGGGCGTCCGCCGGTGACCGCTTCGACTTCGTCGCGTATGCGGTCGGCATGTTCCGGGTGTTCGGCAAGTGCCTGCAGCAACCACATGATCGTGGAGGCGATGGTTTCACTGCCGGGGGTGAGTATCGCGACTACCTGGTCGTGGATCTCCTGTTCCCCTATGGGGTCGCCATTGTCGTCCTTCGCCTCCAGCAATGCCGTCAGCAAATCGTCCGGCTTTTGACCGGATGCGCGGCGCTCGGCGATGATCTCGTCGACCAGGAGGTGCAGATCGGCCAGCGCGCTGTTGAATTCGCGGTTGGCCGGGAGCGGCAGCCGGTAGAGCGGTCCGAGCGGGACCACCATGCGCCGGTACATGCCCCGGAAGACGGTGGCGAGCGCGACGCACAGCCGCTCGGCCCGCTCGTCCATGTACTGACCGCGCAGCAGGCAGCGGGCCGCGACGCGCACGGCGACGCGGAAGGACTCGGAGGTGGCGTCGACGGTCCGCCCCGGCTGCCAGCGCTCGGCGAGCGCGTGCGCCTCCTCCTCCATGATCGGGCCGTAGGCGGGGATCGCGTCGAGCTTGAACGCCGGCTGGATGGTGCGCCGCTGACGGCGGTGGAGCGGGCCGTTGGCGGTCGCCACGCCCTCCTTGCCGAGCAGACCCTCCAGCGACTCCCACAGCGGGCCGGCTATGTGGTAGTCGGGACTCAGGGCCAGTGCGCCGGTGAGCTCCGGCGCGGTGACCGCGTAGACGGTCTTGGGGCCGAGCTTGATGCGAACGATGTCACCGTGGTCGCGCAGCTGGGACATGAAGCCCAGCGGATCACGGGCCAGCCTCCAGCCGTGGCCGAGGAGCGGGACACCGCCGCCCGCGACGGGCGGCTCGCGCAGCTCCGGTGTCGTTTCGGTCCGGGTTTCGGGGTTGACGGACTCGACGGTCATTTCTCACCTGCCGCTTCGTTGTTGACGTACGGGGGCGTGGACCGGTCGTCCCAGCTGTCGACCATGTACCGGCCGGACTCGTGGTGGAACCAGTAGACGGAACTGAACCAGTTCCGCATATTGCCGACGTTGACCTGCACGGCGCCGCTCAGTTCCTTTCCGCGCACGGTGCCGTTGTCGAGTTCGTCGGCGAACCGTAACGCATCCTGTTCCACGGCGAGGAAATCGGTGATGCATTCCTCGACGCGTCGCCTTACTTCTCCGATGGCTTCTTCCAGGGTCATCCCATGATGTGTGATGAGACTGATCCCGAGATTGTGCACCTCGTCGCCTGCTATTTCCTTGGGCAGTGAGCACAGGTCGTTGTACCAGGCGGCGAATTCCTGGCTCAGCAGCGCTGCCCGGCGATATGCCGGGTGTTTCCGAACGGTGTCCGGCAGTTCGTACCCCGCACTCGGCTCCAGCAGGTCGGTCCAGATCCAGTGCGCGAAGGTGAGCCGGCGCAGTTCGAGGTACTCCTCGACGCCGGGCACGATGCCATGGGTGCGGTTGTGGAATTCCCGGTCGTAGGCGTCGATCACCGCGTGGAAGTGCCGGGCGAACCGGGCGTTCCACGTCGCCGGCGGCGGCAGGAAGGCGTAGAGCCGCCGCACACTGTCGGCGAACCCGGCGACCAGCGTGTCCTCGTGGTGCAGATGGTCCCTGGGTGAGTCGAGTGCCGCGTGCAGCTGGTTCCGCAGACGCCGCCAGGCGGTCGGACGGCCGTGGACGATGTCCCGGTCGTGCCGGTCGTCCCAGACGAAGAACCACGCGCTGTAGTCAGCTATCGCCTGCATGACCTCGTCGGGGGCGCCCAGGTAGTAGCCCGCCATGAGGTCGGTGTAGCACAGGCCGTCGGCATATTCCTCGACCTTGTCCGCCGGCATGAGCCGTTTTTCGAGCAGCCAGGTACGGGTCTTCTCCTGGAGCTTCGGCCAATACGGGTGCAGTTGCCGGGGAAATACCGCCTCGATCACCGGAAGGCGCAGCGATGGCGGTACTGCGCTCGCGATCGGTGTCGCTGTGGTGCCGTGTGCGAAAGCATGCACGAACAAACCCCTCTCAGCCGCCGGTGGCGCACCCCTCTCGCTGAGCGAGGCGTGCGCCGTTGCGTATCCCCGCACTTCCTATTCAGCACCACAACTGACTGCCCTGGGAACGGATTTGCTCCATTCATTACCCCACGGTGCCGGAATTCTCCTGGTGTGTGGCAGGTTCCGGCAGACCAACGGCGCCCGCTCGGATGAGACCCGAACGGGCGCCGTGCGCACGGGGGATGGGTGACAGGTGATGCGGTGTCAGTCGTTCGCGACCACGGGGTAGCGCGGCTCGTTCTCGGCCATCTGCCGCAGTGCGTCCTTGCGCTCGCGCTTGGAGAGCCGGTCGATGTAGAGGTATCCGTACAGGTGGTCCGTCTCGTGCTGCAAACACCGTGCGAAGTACCCGGTGCCGCGCACCTTGATCGGGTTGCCCTTCTCGTCCTGCCCGGTCACCTCGGCGTAGTCGGGGCGGGCGAGCGGCGCGTAGGCGGTCGGCACGGACAGGCAGCCCTCGTTGCTGTCGTCCAGGCTGCGCCGGTCGGCCGGCAGCTCGACGAGGACCGGGTTGCAGACCACGCCGACGTGCCGGACGCCCTCGTCGTCGGGGCAGTCGTAGACGAAGACCTTCTTGCCGACGCCGATCTGGTTGGCGGCCAGGCCCACACCCTCGGCGGTGCGCTGGCTGGCGAACATGTCCGCGACCAGCTGCTGGAACTCCTCACCGAAGTCGGTGACGTCCGCGCACTCCTTGTGCAGCACCGGGTTGCCGACCACCGTGATCGGACGCGAGGTGCCGCGCTCACGCCAGGCAGCCTCGCGCTCCTCGCAGTCCTCGGTGTCGACGACGAACCCCTCGTCGTCCACGGGGAGCACGCCCGCGTGCTGCTGATCGGTGTCCTGCTGGGCCATGACCGACGTATGCCTTCCTCGAACAACTAAGGGTGATGCGACTTAGGGGTGACACTGATGGCGACCGCTGTCGCGGAGGCCCCGGTAAAGACTACGGGGCCGCTCAGCAGACCTCTTCCAGGTCCCGCCAGTCCCGGGAGTCGGGACTGTCGGCGACCCAACCGTCCAACAACCCCTTCACCAGCGCGGCCGGCGCGGCCACCCCGCACTCCCGCTCCGGCACCCACAGCTGCCCGTCGGTGCGGTGGCCGAGCGGCCCGGGGTGGCCGGGTTCGCTGTGGTCGTGCGGGTCGAGGTGCTCGCCCTCGCCCTCGTCGGACGGCATCCGTGACTCCGAGCACATCCGGCACAGCAGCCGGACCGACGACGACCAGTCCTCGGCGGCGAAACCGGCGTCCGCGGCGAGCTGCTCCAGGGCGTCCCGGTCGGACTCGGTGGCGGCCTCCAGGAGGACCACCCAGGTGGGAACGGGCGACGGCGCCCACAGCTCGATCTCGTCGAAGACGGGATAGGCGTGCCCGGCGGTGGTGGTCCGCTCCCCGTGCGGCACCCCGTCGTGCAGGACGACCTCGCCCCAGCGGCGGCCGGAGGAGGGCAGCGGGATGGACAGCACCTCGACGCGGGCCGGGTCCAGCCGCCGCCCCCACACGACCTCGGCCTCCCCCTCCGGGGACAGCCGTACGGCCGCGCTGCCGAGGTCCATGCCGAGCGGCTCACCGGCGTCCGTCGCGTCCCCCGGGGTGCGCAGTCCGTAGGCCTGCCAGGCCCGGCGGGCCAGCGGCCAGTCCTGGAGGGCGGTCGCGGCGATGCCCACGTTCCACCAGTCGGGTGCGCCGATGTCCCGGTCGAGCAGCGCGACCGCTCTCAGCCCCGCCGCCCTGGCCTGCTCCCAGTCGTGCCGGAACTTGTGCAGCAGGGCGAGGTTGAACCACGACTCCGACAGCCAGGGTTCCAGATCGGCGGCGCGCGTCAGCAGAGCGCCCGCGTCCTCGTAGCGACCGTCGCCGATCAGCGTGAACGCGCGGTCGGTGGCCTGCCGCCAGGAGGCGGAGGGCCGGTGCCGTCCCTTGCCGAAGATCCTCACGATTCCCGCCTGCCAGTTCCGTTCTGTGGGCTGGCTGTGCCTTCCCGCGCCCCCGGACACCTTCTCCTTCGCATCCAACCACGTACGGCTGGAAGGGCGCTCATTACCCATGGGTTACCCAGCCGCGGGCGAGGTAAGACTGCCGCGTGCGAGCACCCGGGCCAGCGCTTCCACGACGTCGGGAGCGTAGTCGCCCGCGGTGGCCAGGCGCAGCTCCTCCAGTGCCGTGAGGCCGCCGCCGGGGCCGGCGTCCCTCGCCTTCTCCTCGTAGGCGTTCACGGCCCGTACGATCCGCGCGGCGACCGGCTGCTCCCGGCAGGGGTCGGCCTGCCGCTCCACCACCACCGCGACGGCCGCGTCGACCCCGGTCTGGCGGACTACGGCCCCGCCGAGCAGCGCGATCCGCCGCTGCTCGGCGGCGGGCAGGCCGGCGGTGGCCCCGGCCGGGACCGGGTCGACCAGACTCAGCTGGCCGATGTCGTGCATGAGGGCCGCGTACTCCAGCACGGTCAGCTCGGCCCCGGACAGCCCCAGGTCCCGCCCGACGGCACCGCTGAGTTCGGCGACGCGGCGGGCGTGCCCGGCGGGGGTGTACCCGGCGATCTCGGTCGCGCGGGCCAGGGAGGCGATGGTCTGCCGGTAGGTGGCCCGGACGGCCGCGTACCGCCGGTAGGAGAGCTGGGTGAGCAGCAGCGGCACGCAGAAGACGGGGAGCGCCCACAGTCCCGCGACGGCCACCGCGAGGGCCATCACCGCCCCGGTCGCGCACACGGCGGACGTGATCCCGACCATGCCGCGCAGCTCCTCGCGCAGCAGCGGACCGAAGGGCCACCCGGTGCGTGCGTGCGCGGGTGCCGCGGCGAGCACGGCGTCGCACAGCGCGGTCAGGGCGAGCAGCGAGATCAGCAGCAGCGCGTAGGCGGGGCCGCTCCAGTCCCGGAAGGCGCCCTGGTTGGACAGCGGCTGGAAGCACACGGCGGCGAAGGCGACGGTGAGCACGCGCCGCGCGAGATGGTCCAGCACGGGCCCGCCGCCACGCGCGATGTACGGCACGCTGCCGAGCAGTGATGCGGCGAGCACGACGGTGACGGTCTGGGCGACGCCGTGGTGCGTGGGCTGTCCGGCGACGTCCCCGAGCAGCGCGTACGCCAGCGCCCCGGCGGCCCCGAGCGGCGCGGCCTCCCGGGCCTCGGTCCCGGCGCGCCGGATGACCTCGCCGAGGGCGACGAGGACGCCGAAGGCGAGCGCGACGGGCCGCTCGTCCAGCCCCGACCACAGCACCACGGCGAGACAGACGAGCGCGAGGAGCCCCGCGCCGACGGGAACCAGGAGAAGAGCCACCGGGGACCGGGACGCGGACCTCGGCCCGGCCTGGAGCGGGGACCAGGGCTGAGGCCGGGACTGGGCCTGGGGTCGGTGCTGGACCTGGGCCTGAGACTCGGGCTGGGGCTGGGGCCCGGATCGGTGCTGGACCTGGGCCTGAGACTCGGCCTGGGCCTGCGGCCGGGATCGGCGCTGGACCTGGGCCTGAGACTCGGCCTGGGCCTGCGGCCCGGATCGGCGCTGGACCTGGGCCTGGGCCTGGGACTGGGACTCGGGCTGGGGCTGGGCCTGGGCCTGGGACTCGGGCTGGGGCTGGGGCTGGTACGACGTCATGACGCCCCCCTTCCGGCGCGGTCCCACGCGCCCTCGCCCCGGCCCGGGGTCACGCCGGCGGGCACGACCGGCGTACCGTCCGCCGTCACCGCCGGACGCCAGCCGTGGCGTCCCAGGGACCGGACCAGCGCTCGGACCATCCGTGGGTCGAACTGCGCCCCGGCGCACCGCTGGAGCTCCTCCACCGCCGCCGCGACGGGACGGGCCCTGCTGTAGGAGCGCGTGGACGTCATCGCGTCGAAGGCGTCGGCGACGGCCACCACCCGGGCCGACTCCGGGATCCGGTCGCCGACCAGCCCGTAGGGGTAGCCGCTGCCGTCCAGCCGTTCGTGGTGGTGGAGGACGGCGGCCCGCGCCTCCCCCAGGAAGCGGATGCCGCGCACCATCTCGTGCCCGTACTCGGGATGCAGCTCGATCACCCGGCGCTCCTCGGGCGTCAACGGCCCGTCCTTGCGCAGCAGCCGGGTCGGCACCCCCAGTTTGCCGACGTCGTGCAGGATCCCGGCGAAGCGGAGGGTCTCGACGCGCTCGTCGTCCATGCCCAGCTCGCGGGCGATCATCATCGAGGCCTGGCCGACCCGCTCGCTGTGCCCGCGCGTGTAGCCGTCCTTGATGTCGACGGCCTGGACGAGCGCGCGGATGGTCGCCTGGTGCGCGGCCCGCTCCCGGTGGTACTGGGCGAACGCCCACCACGCCACGCACGTCGGCAGCAGCACGAGCAGCGCGGCGACAGGACCGTACGGGCTGCGCCACAGGACTGCCATCATCAACCCGGCGAGCCCGTGCACGGCGATCGGCGCGAGCGATCCGGAGAACCCCCGCCAGGCACGCCCGGCCGGCACACGGTCGGCGAGCACCCGGATGCCGCCGTCCAGCAGGGCCAGTACCAGGCAGAACGCCAGTACCGCGGCCCCGGCCGGCACGAGCGCGTACGGAAAGTCGGGCGCGACGACCGCGTCCCGCCCGCCGCACCCCCAGTGGACCCGCGCGGCGGCCCACACGGCGAGCGTCAGCTGCGCGGCCCGCCAGACGCGCCGCAGGGCGAAGGGCCGCTGCGCCACCGGGGACAGCAGGGCCCCGGGCAGCGCCACGAGTGCGGCGGCGGGCGGCGGCAGCAGGAAGGCCCCGGCCAGCAGTACGGGATAGCAGGTCCCGACGAAACGGGACCGTGCGACCAGTTCGCTTCCCGCGTGGAGCCCGGCGAGGAGCAGCACGGCCCACCAGGGCGCATGCACCTGGGGCAGGGGGCTCAGGCAGAGCAGGGCGGCGAGGACGACACCGGCGACGTACGCGTGTGCCCGCGCCGGTACCGCGTCCATGTGCCCCTCCCCCGGCCATGCCTGTCAGGCTCCGGAGCCTAGGACGGCGGCAGGGGAAGGCGGGCAGATAACCCGCGGATTAGCACGTACGGGTGACGTGATGCGTCACGGGCCGACCCGGCCGGGACCGGGTCAGAAGACTCAGGACTCCTGCGGAGCCGGCGGCGCGGCCGTGACGTCGTGCTCGGGCACGGACTGCCCGGAGCGGATCAGGTCGATCCGGCCCATGACCTTGGAACGCAGGTCACCCGGCACGTCGTCCTGTCCGCAGCACCGCTTCACCAGCTTCTTGACGGCCTGCTCCAGTCCGTACTTCTCCAGGCAGGGCGAGCACTCCTCGAAGTGGTGCTCGAACTTCACGCAGTCCGAGTCCGGCATCTCTTTGTCGAGGAACTCGTAGAGATGATCGAGGATTTCGCTGCAATCCGTCTCGTGCGGCTCTCCGCAGCTCATGACCCCGAGCCTTTCGCTTCGTTCGACTCTCCGGCGCCGGCCGGGACCAGGCCGCGGTCGCGGGCGTAGTCCTCCAGCATGCCGCGCAGCTGACGGCGTCCACGGTGCAGCCGGGACATCACCGTACCGATGGGTGTCCCCATGATGTCGGCGATCTCCTTGTAGGCAAAGCCCTCCACATCCGCCAGATACACGGCGATGCGGAACTCCTCGGGGATCGCCTGGAGCGCCTGCTTCACGTCCGAGTCGGGCAGGTGGTCGAGCGCCTGCGACTCGGCGGAGCGCAGACCGGTCGACATGTGCGACTCGGCGCGCGCGAGCTGCCAGTCCTCGATCTCCTCGGCCGCGCTGCGCTGGGGTTCGCGCTGCTTCTTGCGGTACGAGTTGATGAAGGTGTTGGTGAGGATGCGGTACAGCCACGCCTTGAGATTGGTGCCCTCGCGGAACTGGTGGAAGGACGCGTACGCCTTGGCGTAGGTCTCCTGCACCAGGTCCTCGGCATCGGCCGGATTACGCGTCATGCGCAGCGCGGCCGAGTACATCTGGTCGAGGAACTCGAGCGCGTCCCGCTCGAAGCGCGCGCTGCGCTCCGCGGTCGACTCCGCACCCGTGCCCCGGCCCTCGGGCTGCTCCGCCTGGCCGTGTTCGGTCCCTGCGTCGGTCCCAGTGACCGGACCCACCTCCTCCAGTGTTGTCGTGAAACCGAGACCGGTCCCACTCGAATCGGAGGATAGACGACGATCCGGTCCGCCCGCCGCCCGAACAGGGGCGGTCTTGGCGGCGTGCAGCACGGTCCAGTCCAGGTCGGCACGGCTGCTGCGACTCGGGCAGAAGGCTGAACCCATGCGGCGGACTTCCTCTCCTACGGCGTCGGTGCTGATTCACAGCAACGTATGTCCGCCACAACAGTGGGCGCACGCCGGTCATTCCCGGGCGTTCACCCGAGTGAGCCGACCCACTTCGCGACACCCTCGGTGATCAGCTCCAGGGCCTGTTCCTGCGTGGTCTCCGCCCGCTTGGGCACGGCGAAGCCGTGGTCGCCGTGCGGGACCTCGATCAGGTCGTACGCCCCTTCGGGGAACTCCCGGGGCCTGCCGAACGGGTCGTTGCCGCCCTGTACGACGAGGGTGGGCACGCCGGTCCCGAGCAACTCGTCGGCGCGGGACTTCTCCGGCTTGCCGGGTGGGTGCAGCGGGAAGCCGAGGGCGAGGACGGCGTGGGCGCCCAGTTCGGTGGCGGTACGGCAGGCGACCCGGGCACCGGCGCTCCGGCCGCCCGAGATCACCGGCAGCCCCGGCGCGGCGAGCGCGGGCCAGATGCCCCGCCAGCCGACGTCCAGCGTCTTCGGCGCGGGCGCCAGCTTCTTGCCGGCCACCCGCCACGGCTGCTCGACGAGGGCGACGCTCACATCGTGCGCGGGCAGTGCGGCCGCCAGCGCCCGCAGGTCACGCGCCTCGATGCCGCCGCCGGCGCCGTGGCCGACGGCGAGGACGAGGCGGGGCTTCCGTGCCGGGTGCCAGGTGATGCGGGCGGGGCCCGCTTCGGTGTCGATGCTCTCGGTGGTGTCGCTGGTCACATCAGAAGAGTGTGCCCTCTTCCGGAGCCTCGAGCTCCTTGAGCAGCTCCGGTCCGTTGTTGCGGACGCTGCTCACGGCCGTGGAGACGGGGAACGCCCGCATCAGTCCGGCGGGCGGCGGCGCCAGCAACGAGGTCAGCTCGTCGGGGTCGGTGCGCGCCGGGTCGAGCCAGTCGTCCCATCGGTCCGGGGTCAGCATCAGCGGCATCCGCGGGTGGATCTCGGCCAGGGCGTGCGGGCCGTCGGCCGGGGCGACGGCGAGCGGCGAGGTCTCCGCCTCGGTGGTGATCACCGAGCAGGTGACCCACCAGGACCGCGGGTGGTCGTCCGGCAGCGTCTTGTCCCGCCAGAACTCGTACAGCCCCGCCATGGCGAACACGGACCCGTCGGCCGGGCTCACGAAGTAGGGCTGCTTGCGCGGCCGCTTCCTGCGCCCCTCGACCTCCAGGTCGCGCTCCTGCTGGCCGGTGACCCACTCGTAGTAGCCGTCGGCGGGCAGGATGCAGCGCCGGGTGGTGAACGCACGACGGAAGGACGGCTTCTCGTGGACGGTCTCCGCGCGCGCGTTGATCATCCGGGCGCCGCCCTCGGGCGTCTTGGACCAGGAAGGGACGAGGCCCCACTTGAGCTTGCGCAGCTGGCGAACCGGCCTCGGATCCTCGACGTCTTTCAGAGGACGGTCCAGGACGGCGTAGACCTCCTTCGTGGGAGCCACGTTGTAGTCGGGCTCCAGAGTCTCCTCCGGCTCCCACTTCTCGATCTCGAAGATTCCCGCGAGATCCTCGGGTCGACGACTCGCCGCATACCGTCCGCACATACGTGCCACACTGCCAGGCCCACCCCTCTCCCGACCACCACCCCTCAACGAGGTGCTGCGCACCGCACACGCCAGTCCGCTCATACGAGGAGCCCTCACCGAACATGGACCACCTCGCTACGGCCTCGCTCACCTCCCTCTGGGACGAGGTCTCCGGCGCCCAGCCCGATCCCGACCTGTGGGTGGTGATCGCGACCCTGGTCGCCGCGCTCGCCGTCGTCGTGCCGCCCGGGCTGTGGCGGATGGCGCGCAACGCCATCACCATCGCCCACGAGGGCGGCCACGGACTCGTGGCCCTGCTCACCGGGCGCACGCTGACCGGCATCACGCTGCACTCGGACACCAGCGGCCTGACGGTCAGCCGCGGCAAGCCGCACGGGCTCGGGATGATCCTGACCGCGGTCTCCGGCTACACCGCTCCCCCGCTGCTCGGCCTCGGCGGCGCCGCGCTGCTCGCCGCGGGGCGCATCACCCTGCTGCTGTGGCTGGCGACGGCACTGCTCGTCGCCCTGCTGGTGATGGTCCGCAACGCGTACGGGGTACTGACGGTGGTGCTCACCGGCGCCACGTTCGTCCTGGTGTCCTGGCTGGCCGGGCCGCAGGTGCAGGCGGCGTTCGCGTACGCGGTGGTGTGGTTCCTGCTGCTCGGCGGGGTGCGGCCGGCGTTCGAACTGCAGGCGAAGCGGGCACGGGGCGGCGCCGGGGACTCGGACGCGGACCAGCTGGCCCGCCTGACCCACGCGCCGGCGGGGGTGTGGTTCTTCCTGTTCCACGCGGTGTCGCTGTGCTCGCTGATCGGCGGGGGGCGCTGGCTGCTGGAGCTGTGAGCCGGGGCGCGTCCGGCCCCACGCTCCCGCATATATGCAGGGCAATTGCACAGTCGAATTGCACTGTCACGCTTTCGGTCAGGTTTCGCCGCTTTTGATCAAGATCTCCGTTCGTCCTCAGCCATTAAAGTGGGGCCCATGACCGTGAACCCCACGCACACCGCCCTCTGGCCCGCCCCGCACGCGAGCGGGGCCGTCGACGCGACCGTCCACGTGCCCGGTTCCAAGTCGGTCACCAACCGCGCCCTGGTGCTGGCCGCGCTCGCCTCCGAGCCCGGCTGGCTGCGCCGTCCGCTGCGCTCCCGCGACACCCTGCTGATGGCCGGGGCGCTGCGCGCGATGGGCGTCGAGATCGAGGAGGGCGTCGGTCCGGACGGCACCGGTGAGTTCTGGCGGGTCATCCCGGCCGGCCTGCGCGGCCCGGCCACGGTCGACGTCGGCAACGCCGGCACGGTCATGCGCTTCCTCCCGCCGGTCGCCACGCTCGCCGACGGCGCCATCCGCTTCGACGGCGACCCGCGTTCGTACGAGCGCCCGCTGCACGGCGTGATCGACGCGCTGCGCGTCCTGGGTGCCCGCATCGACGACGACGCGCGCGGCACGCTGCCGATGACCGTGCACGGCGGCGGCGCCCTGGAGGGCGGCCCGGTCGAGATCGACGCGTCGTCGTCCTCGCAGTTCGTCAGCGCCCTGCTGCTGTCCGGCCCGCGCTTCAACCAGGGTGTCGAGGTCCGCCACACCGGTTCCGCGCTGCCGTCCATGCCGCACATCCGCATGACGGTCGA
Organism: Streptomyces sp. NPDC097107; assembly: GCF_044762405.1. Lineage (NCBI taxonomy): Bacteria > Bacillati > Actinomycetota > Actinomycetes > Kitasatosporales > Streptomycetaceae > Streptomyces > Streptomyces sp. NPDC097107. The sequence goes on from NZ_JBIWEF010000008.1 coordinate 168,572, forward strand.
CATGCTGCGCTCGGTCGGCGCCCAGGTCGACACCCCTGAGTCCGGCGGCGAGCCGAACGTCTGGCGGGTCACGCCGGGCGCGCTGCTCGGCCGCGACCTGACGATCGAGCCGGACCTGTCCAACGCCCAGCCGTTCCTGGCAGCGGCGCTGGTCACCGGCGGGAAGGTCGTGGTCCCCGACTGGCCGTCCCGCACCACCCAGCCCGGCGACCGGCTCCGCGAGATCTTCACCGAGATGGGCGGTTCCTGCGAACTGACCGACTACGGGCTCGTCTTCACCGGATCGGGTGCCGTGCACGGCATCGACGTCGACCTCGGCGAGGTCGGCGAGCTGACCCCGGGCATCGCCGCCGTCGCCGCCCTCGCGGACACCCCGTCCACGCTGCGCGGGGTCGCGCACCTGCGCCTGCACGAGACGGACCGCCTGGCCGCGCTCACCAAGGAGATCAACGAACTCGGCGGCGACGTCACCGAGACCGCCGACGGCCTGCACATCCGCCCGCGCCGGCTGCACGGCGGGGTCTTCCACACCTACGAGGACCACCGCATGGCCACCGCCGGCGCGATCATCGGCCTCGCGGTGGAGGGGGTGCAGATCGAGAACGTCGCGACGACCGCGAAGACCCTGCCCGAATTCCCCGACCTGTGGACCGGGATGCTCGGGGCGTAGGGACGGTTCGCCATGCGCCGCTACGGCAAGCACACCGACGAGGACGACATCCGCTCCCGCCCCAACCGCAAGGGCAACCGGCCGCGCACCCACACCCGGCCCAAACACGAGGACGCCGCCGAGGGCCTGGTCCTCACCGTGGACCGAGGCCGGCTGACCTGCCTCGTCGAGGACCGGGTCGTGATGGCGATGAAGGCCCGCGAACTGGGCCGCAAGGCGGCGATCGTCGGTGACCGGGTGGCGCTGGTCGGTGACATGTCCGGCAAGAAGGACACCCTCGCCCGCATCGTCCGCATCGAGGAGCGCACCTCCGTCCTGCGCCGCACGGCGGACGACGACGACCCCTACGAGCGGGTGGTCGTCGCCAACGCCGACCAGCTCGCCATCGTCACCGCCCTCGCCGACCCCGAGCCGCGTCCCCGCCTGATCGACCGCTGCCTGGTCGCGGCGTTCGACGGCGGCCTCACCCCGCTGCTGGTCATGACCAAGTCGGACCTCGCGCCGCCCGACGAACTCCTCGAGCTGTACGGGGCGTTGGACATCCCCTACGTCGTCACCAGCCGCGAGGGCCTGGAGAACGGCGCCGCAGCCGACCTCGTACGGGAACATCTGGACGGCAAGATCACGGCCTTCGTCGGGCACTCCGGCGTCGGCAAGACGACGCTCGTGAACACGCTGGTGCCCGAGGAGCGCCGTCGCGTGACGGGCCACGTCAACGCGGTGACGGGCCGCGGCCGGCACACGACGACCTCGGCGCTCGCCCTGCCGCTGTCCTCCGAGGCGGGCGGCTGGGTCGTCGACACCCCGGGCGTACGGTCGTTCGGTCTGGCGCACATCGACCCGTCGCGGGTGATCAACGCCTTCCCCGACCTGGTGCCCGGCACGGAGGGCTGCCCGCGCGCGTGCGGTCACGACGAGCCCGACTGCGCTCTGGACACGTGGGTCGCCGAGGGACACGCGGATCCGGCGCGGCTGTACTCGCTGCGCCGGCTGCTGTCGACGCGGGAGCGGAAGGAAGGCGACTGACCTTCGCGTTGTTTGCCGTGCCGTGGTACCGGTGAGTGCATAATCGCACCAAGCCGGATCCAGGCCTGAGCAAAGCCGGACGAAGCGACCATACGAAGAAGACCAGGCGACGCAGCGGTCACGGTACGGGACTACGGGAGGACAAGACATGGCGTGGCTGCTGGTCATAGTGGCCGGGGTGCTCGAAACCGGCTTCGCCGTCTGCCTGAAGCTGTCGCACGGCTTCACTCGCCTCTGGCCCACCATTGCCTTCTGCGTCTTCGCGCTGGGCAGTTTCGGCCTGCTGACCCTCGCCCTGAAGAAGCTCGACGTCGGTCCGGCGTACGCGGTGTGGACCGGCATCGGCGCGGCGGGCACCGCCATCTACGGCATGGTCTTCCTCGGCGATCTGGTGTCGACCCTGAAGATCGTCTCGATCAGCTTCGTCATCATCGGCGTGATCGGGCTCCAGTTGTCGGGCTCGGCGCACTGACGCGTTCGCCGCTAGGCCGTCAAACGGCCTGGCAGGGCGGTGCGTACGAGCTCCGCCACCCCGCCCTCGACGGGCGGCGCCGCGACGCAGGACAGGGCGAGACGCACGGCCAGTTCGCAGGAGCGGGCCAGCTCGGTGGTGTTCGGCTTCGGGACCGGGCCGGCGCCGTTCAGGGCCGCCACGGCACGGTCGCGTACGAGGGCGACGAAGTCCCCGGGCGAAGGCAGTGGACCGTCGGCCCAGCGCTGGGCCGGCACCGCGGAGGAGGACGGCACCGCCGTCGGGGACGGGGCGGGCAGCCGCTCGCTCCAGCAGCCGGTGAGCATGGCCCGTACCAGCGCGTTCTCGCGGGCGGCGGACGTGGTCCACTCCGCGGCGGCGGTGAGCCGTTCACGAAGGTCGACGGCACCGCCCAGACCACCGGCGAGCGCACGCTCGACGCCGGCCAGATACCCGTCCGCCTCCCTGCGGACGAGTGCCCTGGCGAGGCCCTCCTTGCTCCCGAACTCGTTGTACAGGGTCTGCCGGGACACCCCGGCCGCCGCCGCCACGTCCACCATCCGCACAGCGGACCACGGCCGACGCGTCAGTGCCGTGTAGGCGGCGTCGAGCAGGGACTCCCGGGCTGCAGGCACCATCGCCTCCTCGGGCCGAGCGACTTGGTGCCCAGATTTGACGGGTATGGGGGCACTGTCAAGAGCCCTCGCACGGGCAGCCGCTTCCCCCGACGCAGCTGCGGGCAGCCGCTGCCCGGCTCAGCTGCGGGCAGTCGCTTCCCGGCTCAGCTGCGGGCAGTCGTGCCGCTGGGGCGGCACGGGTGGGCGCAGCGGCACCCCGCGACGCCGGGCAGCGCACCGGCCCCCGCCCAGGCCCGACAGACCCGCACCCCGTCAACACCGGGCCGCGCACCCGCCTCCGCCCAGCGTCGGCAGACCCGCACCCCGCCACGCCGGACCACGCACCCACCTCCGCCCCCCAACCGGACAGACCCGCACCCCGCCAACACCGGGCCGCACGCCCGCCCGTCGCCACCACCCGCCCCCGGATCCCACTCCGCCCCGCCAAACCCCTGGTAGCCCCGCCCCGCCCCCGACAGATACCGTGACCGCATGCCCGACTACCTTGACGACCTCCGCCTCGCCCACGTCCTCGCGGACGCCGCCGACGCCGCGACGATGGAACGCTTCAAGGCACTCGATCTGAAGGTCGAGACCAAGCCGGACATGACCCCGGTGAGCGAGGCGGACAAGGCCGCCGAGGAACTCATCCGCGGCCACCTCGCCCGCGCCCGCCCCCGCGACGCGGTCCTCGGCGAGGAGTACGGCGTCGAGGGCACCGGCCCCCGCCGCTGGATCATCGACCCGATCGACGGCACCAAGAACTACGTGCGCGGCGTCCCCGTCTGGGCCACCCTCATCTCCCTCATGGAGGCGGGCGAGGGCGGCTACCAGCCGGTCGTCGGCCTCGCCTCCGCCCCGGCCCTCGGCCGCCGCTGGTGGGCGGTGAAGGACCACGGCGCCTTCACCGGCCGCAGCCTGACCTCGGCCTCCCGGCTCCAGGTCTCCCAGGTCTCCGCCCTCTCCGACGCCTCCTTCGCCTACTCCTCGCTCGGCGGCTGGGAGGAGCAGGGCCGGCTCGACGGTTTCCTCGACCTGACCCGCGAGGTGTGGCGCACGCGCGCGTACGGCGACTTCTGGCCGTACATGATGGTCGCCGAGGGCTCGGTCGACATCTGCGCCGAACCCGAGCTCTCTCTCTGGGATATGGCCGCCCCCGCGATCATCGTCACGGAGGCAGGCGGCACCTTCACCGGCCTCGACGGCCGCGACGGTCCGAACAGCGGCAACGCGGCGGCGTCGAACGGGCGGCTCCACGACGAGCTTCTCGGGTATCTCAACCAGCGCTACTGAGCGCCTGCCTGACGCCCCCTACGCGCTCCCGCCCGCCCTCTTGTTGACCCGTGCTTTACCTGCCACTCTGAGAGTCCCCCACTTGTGAATTTGTGAATCCATGAACTAACTCATGGATCACCGGCAGGAGGTGGCTCCACCCATGCTCGTCCGCGAAGCCATGAGTACGGTAGTCCTCACCATCGGCCCCGCCCACACGCTCCGCCAGGCCGCCGCACTGATGTCCGCGCGCCGCGTCGGCGCGGCCGTGGTGTACGACCCCGACGCCGGCGGCATCGGCATCCTCACCGAACGCGACGTCCTCGTCTCCGTCGGCATGGGCCAGGACCCGGACACCGAACGCGCCCACGCCCACACCACCACCGACGTCGTGTTCGCCGCGCCCTCCTGGACCGTGGAGGAGGCGGCCGGGGCGATGGCGCACGGCGGCTTCCGCCACCTCATCGTCCTCGACCGCGGCGAGCCCGCGGGCATCGTCTCGGTCCGCGACATCATCCGCTGCTGGGCCCCGGAACGCTCGCGACCCGAGGCGCCGGCGGTGATCGCCTGACGACAGCTCGCCGGCGGCGCGGCCGGGGGCACCCCCGGACACACTCCGGCTGACACGACGAACGGGCCGGACCCCCGTACCCGGGGATCCGGCCCGCCGCTACGACAAGCGGTCCAGTGCTGGACGTCAGCCGCGCAGGGCCTGGACCGCGGCCTCCAGCCGCTTGCCGAAGTCACCGTCGGCCTGACGGAAGTTGTTGACCGCGCGCTCGATGATGTCGTCGCGCGAGACGTCGGAGAGGGCGCCGGCCATGTTGTTGATCAGCCGCTCCTTCTCCTCGTCCGTCATCAGCCGGTAGAGGTTGCCCGCCTGGACGAAGTCGTTGTCCTCGGCGTGCGACGGAGTCGCGGTCTCGCCGGTGACGCCGGAGACAGTGACCGGCTGCCACAGGGGCTTGTCCGTCTGGAAGGGGCCGCCGAAGCTGTTCGGCTCGTAGTTCTTCGCACCCTTGTGGCGGCCGTCGTACAGGTAGCCGTCACGGGAGTTGGTGCGCGCCTCGGTGGCGTGCGGACGGTTCACCGGCAGGTGGTCGGCGTTGATGCCGACGCGGTAGCGGTGGGCGTCGCCGTAGCCGAACAGGCGGCCCTGGAGCATCTTGTCCGGGGACGGGCCGATGCCGGGCACGAAGTGCGCCGGGGAGAAGATCGACTGCTCGACCTCGGCGAAGATGTTCTCCGGGTTGCGGTTGAGCTCCAGCTTGCCGAACCAGACGATCGGGTAGTCCGCGTGCGGCCACACCTTGGTCAGGTCGAACGGGTTGAAGCGGTACGTCGCGGCCTCGGCGACGGGCATGATCTGCACGCCGACGGTCCAGGACGGGAAGTCGCCGCGCTCGATCGCCTGACGCAGGTCGCGCTGGTGGGAGTCGGGGTCCGCACCGGCGAGCTTGTCGGCCTCGGCCTGCGTGAGGCACTTGATGCCCTGGTCGGTCTTGAAGTGGTACTTGACCCAGAAGGCCTCGCCGGCCTCGTTGTTCCACTGGAAGGTGTGCGAGCCGAAGCCGTCCATGTGGCGGTACGACGCCGGGATGCCGCGGTCACCGAACAGCCAGGTCACCTGGTGGGTCGACTCCGGCGACAGGCTCCAGAAGTCCCAGACGTTGTCCATCTCCGTCGAGCCCGTGTAGGGGTCGCGCTTCTGGGTGTGGATGAAGTCCGGGAACTTGATGGCGTCCCTGATGAAGAACACCGGGGTGTTGTTGCCGACGAGGTCGTAGTTGCCCTCTTCGGTGTAGAACTTCAGCGCGAAGCCGCGCGGGTCACGGACGGCGTCCGCCGCGCCCAGGTTGCCGGCCACGGTGGAGAAGCGGAGGAAGGTCTCCGTCTCCTTGCCGACCTCGGACAGGAACTTCGCCCGGGTGTACTTGGTGACATCGGCGGTGACCGTGAAGGTGCCGTAGGCACCGGCGCCACGGGCGTGCACGACACGCTCCGGGATGCGCTCACGGTTGAAGTGGGCCAGCTTCTCCAGCAGGAGCTGGTCCTGGACGAGCACGGGGCCGCCGATGCCCGCGGTCTCACTGTTCTGGTTGTCGGCTACCGGAGCCCCGGCCTCCGTAGTGAGCGGTCCCTGAGTCACTTACGCCTCCTGCGCCAATCCTGCAAAACCTGTCCCTTGGCTAATGCCGTTACCGATCCTACAATGGACAATGTCTAAGTCAAGTAAGACTCCAAAGTCACACACGTTCGGGACCTGGTCCCCCTTGCTGTTAGGCTGGTGTGCATGAGTGACCTACTGGAACGGCTGCGTGGACGCGGCTGGCGCATGACCGCGCAACGGCGCGTCGTGGCCGAGGTCCTCGACGGCGAACACGTCCACCTGACGGCCGACGAGGTGCACGCCAGGGCTGTGGGCAAGCTCCCGGAGATCTCCCGGGCGACCGTCTACAACACCCTGGGCGAGCTCGTATCGCTCGGTGAGGTGCTGGAAGTCGCGACGGACAAGCGCGCCAAGCGCTACGACCCGAACGCGCACCAGCCGCACCACCACCTGGTCTGCGCCCAGTGCGGCGCGATCCGCGACGTCCACCCGATCGGCAACCCGCTGGCCGACCTCCCCGACTCGGAGCGCTTCGGCTTCACCGTCTCGGACGTCGAGGTGACGTACCGCGGCACCTGCCCGAACTGCGCGGCGGCGTAAGCCCCCTCCCCTCGCACGAGAGCCCCGGCACCGACAGGCGCCGGGGCTCTTTCGCGTGGGTGCCAACGCACCGAGGGCCGGAACCCTTTCGGATTCCGGCCCTCGGCCTTCAGTAGCGGGGACAGGATTTGAACCTGCGACCTCTGGGTTATGAGCCCAGCGAGCTACCGAGCTGCTCCACCCCGCGTCGATGAATGGAACATTACGTCAACCCCACGACCAGAAGCAAATCGCTTCCACCACACCTGCGGGCGGGCGGTCGCGCCGCGACACGGCCGTAGCCGCAGGTAGTCCCACCGCGACACCCTCGCAGCCGCGGACAGTCGTGCCGCAACACCGCCGCCGCCGCGGGCAGTCGTGCCGCTGGGGCGGCACGGGTGGGCGCAGCGGCACCCGGGCAGCGCCGGACCACCCGACCCGCCCCGCCCCGCCCCGCCCAGAAAAACGCCGGCGCCCCCAAAGCACCCCGGCCCAGCGCAGCGGCACGCGTCACGCCGACAACTCCTGCCGCAACGCGTCCCGCAGCCGAGCCGCCCGCTCTCCCACCTCCGCCGGACCCAGCGACACCGCCCGGTCCGCCCACCGCTGTCCCTCGGCCAGTTCCCCGCGCCGCGCGCAGACCAGCGCCAGCCGCAGCGCCGCCCGTCCGTGCCCGGCGTCCGCCGCCCGGCGCCACCACACGACGGCCTCCGGCTCGCTCCCCTCCCGGGCCAGCAGCAGCCCGAGGTTGAACGCGCCGTTGCGGGACCCGGCCTCGGCCGCCTCCCGGTACCAACGCGCCGCCTCCACCACGTCACCGCGAGCCGCGGCCAGCATCCCGACCCGCACCTGGGCCCGCCGGTGCCCCTGGGAGGCCGCCCGCTCGTACCACTCCTCGCACTCGGACTTCTCCTGTGCCGTCTCCCCCAGCTCGTGTGCTGGCGCGGGCGGCCGGCGTGCGTCGAGCAGCGCCGCCAGCCGGTACGCGGCCTCCGCGCTGCCGCCCCCCGCCGCGCACCGCAGGAACCGCTCGGCCTCGCGCTCGTCGCCGCCCTGCAGGCGCGCCATCCCGACCTGCAGGGCCGCCTCGGTGTGCCCGGCGGCGGCGGCCCGCTCGTACCAGCGCAGTGCCGCCCGGTCCTCGCTCCGTCCGGCGTGCAGGATCCCGAGGTTGAAGGCGGCGTCGACGCTGCCCGCCTCGGCGGCCTTGGAGAACCACGGCTCGGCGCCGGTCTCGTCCCCGCCGCGCAGCACCAGGATGGCCAGCGCGTTGGAGGCCTCCCGGTGTCCGGCGTACGCGGCCCGCCGGTACCACTGCTCGGCCTGCGTGGTGCGCCCCTGCTCGGCGCAGAGGAGCCCGAGGTTGTACGCCCCGTTGTCGTCCCCGGCGTCCATCGCGGCCCGGTACCAGCGTTCGGCGGTCTGGGTCTCGCCGCGCTCGGCGTGCAGCGCGCCCAGCGCGTTGGCGGCGTTGCCGTCTCCGTCCTGAGCGGCCCGCAGCCACCACACGGCGGCGCTCTCGCTGTCCCCGGCGTCCCGCAGAAGGAAGCCGAGCGCGCAGGCGGCGCGGGCCTCGCCGTCCTTGGCGGAGGTCAGGTACCAGCGACCGGCCTCCTTGAGCTCGCCCCGCGCCTCCAGGATCGTTCCGAGGTGCAGTGCGGCCCGCCGGTGGCCGCGCGCGGCGGCCTGCCGGTACCACTGCTCGGCCTCCCTGGCCGCGGCGGCCGTTGCCCCGTCGTCACCGGCCCGGCCCTGCCCGGCTCGCCGGTCCAGCGCCCGGGCCAGCCGGTACGCGGCCTCCCGGTGCCCGCGGTCGGCCGCGGCCCGCATCCACCGCTCGGCGCCGGCGTCGTCACCGCGGTGCTCCAGCAGGTCGGCGAGCGCGTAGGCGCCCAGCACATGGCCCTGCTCGGCCGACTGGCACAGCCAGTACTCGGCGGCGGGCTCGTCCCCGCGCTCGCGGAAGTGCCGCCCCAGCGCGTGGGCGGCCGCGGCGGACCCGGCGACGGCGGCGATCCGCCACCATCCGGCGGCCTCGTCGGCGTATCCGCGCTGGTGCAGCAGGACGCCCAGGTTGTTGGCGGCGGCCCGGTCACCGGCCGCGGTGGCGGCACGCAGATGGGATTCGGCTCCGTCGAAGTCGCCGCGGCGCAGCAGCATCGCCCCGAGGACGCTCATCGCCTCCACCTCGCCGGCCTCGACGGCGAGCCGCAGGCGCACTTCCTCGGCGGCCTCGTCGGCGGCCTCCTGGGCCTCGTCCGCGGCTTCCTCCTGACCGGACGGCTGCGCAAAACGCCCTGTCCCGAACAGATTTGCCATGTCCCCCATAACGTCCATCGTCGCACCACCTGCAACCTGGGTACATCCGGTATACCGCAGCCAGTGAGGTCACTTCAGCGTTTTGTCGACATGCCCACAGGGAGACAAGTCAAACACAGATCGCCCCAACTCCCCTTGACGGCGCGGCCGTAGCTCTCACCGGTACATGCGTTCGCACATCACAAAGGCCCGGATTCCTTTTCGGAATCCGGGCCTTCATGGCCGTTCGCACGTAGCTCACGACTTCAGTAGCGGGGACAGGATTTGAACCTGCGACCTCTGGGTTATGAGCCCAGCGAGCTACCGAGCTGCTCCACCCCGCGCCGTTGTGTTCACAACCCTAGCACGGCGCGGGATGGGCTTTGACCAGCTCTAACGCTCAGCTCGTAGCAACGGGTCAGCCACTGCCCTGGCCCGAGCCGGAATCTCCGGTGGGGTCCGGGCTCGGGCTGGCCTTGCCGTCCTCGCCCTTGTCCCCGTTCTTGTCGTCCCCGTTCTTTCCACCGCTCTCGTCGGTCCTGGCCTGCGCGTCCTCGGCGCGCTGCAGTGCCTCCTCCAGATCCTTCTGCGCCTCCGCGTACGCGGCGAGGTCCTTCTGTTCCAGCGCCTTCTGGCCGGCGTCGAAGGCCTTCTGCGCGTCGCTGAGCGCTTCCCGGACCGTCGGGTTGGTGGAGGTCGGCGGTGGCTCGGTGGTGTCCTCGCCCTCGTCCGGTGGTGGCTGGGTCGAGCCTTCCTCCGCCTCCCCGAAGACCTTGGCGAGGGCCTCGTCGAGCGTGTTCTCGAAGGCGGTGTTGCCCCCGTAGCTCACCAGGACCTTGCGCAACAGCGGGTATTTGAGGTCGCCACCGCGCACATAGACCGGCTCGACGTACAACAGGCCTCCGTCGAGCGGCACCGTCAGCAGGTTGCCGTACTCGACCTCGGAGTCGCCGCCTCTCAGCAGCCTGATGGTCTCGGCGATGTCCTGCTCGGAGTTCAACTGGCTCTGGACCTGCTTCGGTCCGTTGACGGTCGTACTGGTCGGCAGTTTCAGGATCCTGATCTTGCCGTAGCCCTCTGTCCCGGCCTCGGCGTCGACCGCCATGAACGCACTGAGGTTGTCACGTCCGTTGGGCGTGAACGTCGTCGTGAGCGAGAACGCCTGTTGCTTCTGATCGGGCATCTTCATGCTCAGGTAGTACGGCGGTACCGCGTCGCCCGACTTGTTGGTCGGGTCGTCCGGCACCTGCCACACCTCGCTGCCGCTGAGGAACGTGTTGGCGTCCTTCACGTGGTAGCGGGTGAGCAGCTCGCGCTGGACCTTGAACAGGTCCTGCGGATAGCGCAGATGCGCCATCAGCGTGTCGGAGATCTCGCTCTTGTCCTGCACCGTGTTCGGGAACGCCTTCATCCAGGTCTTGAGGACCGGGTCCTCGGTGTCCCACTGGTAGAGCTTGACGTCACCGCTGTACGCGTCGACGGTCGCCTTCACGGAGTTGCGGATGTAGTTGACCTGGTTCTGCTGGGCCACCACCGCGCGCTGGTTGTTGGCCGCGGTCAGCGAGTCCGCGGTCGTGTCACCGAGCGTCGTACGCGAGGCGTACGGATATCCGTTCGTCGTCGTGTACGCGTCGACGATCCACTGGATGCGGCCGTCCACCACCGCTGGATAGGCGTCGCCGTCGATGGTCAGCCACGGGGCGACCGCCTCGACGCGCTCCTTGGGTGTGCGGTTGTACAGGACCCGCGAGCCCTCGCCGATCGCACCGGAGTAGAGGATCTGCGGCTCGCTGAACGCTGCCGCGTACGCCGCCCGGTTGATCGGGTTGGACAGATCCACCCCGCCGTCGCCCTTGTAGCTGAACGTCTTCTCGCCGTTGTCGTCGGAGTAGTCGATCTCCTTCTGGGGACCGCCGACGATCGAGTACGTGGTGGTCTTCTCGCCGTAGTAGACCCGCTGCTCGTACGTGCCGAGATCGCCCTTGGACGGCAGGTCGGACTCGGTGAAGACCGGACGGCCCTCGGAGTCGACCTCGGTGCCCTTGGCCGCGACCACTCCGTAGCCGTGGGTGTAGCGGAAGTGGTTGTTGATCCAGTTCTTCTTCGGGATGCCGGCCAGGTTCAGCTCACGCAGACCGATGACCGTGTCCTGGTCCTTGCCGTCCTTGCTGTATCGGTCGACGTCCAGGTTGTTCGGGAACGCGTAGTAGTTCCTCATCTGCTGGAGTTGCTGGAACGTCGGCGAGATGACGTTCGGGTCCATGATCCGGATGGACGCGGCGGCGTCCACGTCGTCACGGAGCTTGGTCTGGTCCTTGGTCTGGCTCACGCCCGGGTACTCGGCGACCTGGGTGCCTGCGATGCCGTAGGCGTCGCGCGTCGCCTTGAGGTTCTTCTCGACGTACGGCGCCTCCTTGGCCTGCTCGTTCGGCTGGACCTGGAACTTCTGGACGAGCGCCGGATACAGACCGCCGATGAGGATCGCGGAGAGCACCATCAGACCGAAGCCGGTCACGGGCAGTTGCCAGGTGCGCCGCCAGATGGTGGCGAAGAACAGCAGCGCGCAGATGACGGCGATGCAGAACAGGATCGTCTTGGCCGGCAGGTAGGCGTTGGCGTCGACGTACCTCAGACCGGTCCAGCTGTCGGTCGCCTTGAAGTCGCTGGACTTCACCGCCAACCCGTACCGGTCGAGCCAGTAGGCGACCGCCTTGAGGGCGACGAAGACCCCGATGAGCACCGACAGGTGCCCGGTGGCCGCCGCCGTGGCGCGCGCGCCCGGGCTGGTGACACGGAGCCCGCCGTACAGGTAATGGGTGATCGCGGCGGCGATCACGGAGATGATCACGGCGGCGAAGCCGAAGCCGAGCAGGAAGCGGTACCAGGGCAGGTCGAAGGCGTAGAAGGAGACGTCCAGCTTGAACTGGGGATCCTTCTGCCCGAAGGGCACGCCGTTGACCCACATCAGCCAGGTCCGCCACTGACCGGACGCCGAGGCGCCGGCGATCAGGCCGACCAGGGCCGTGATGCCGAGCAGCAGCCACCTCTTGTACGGGGCGATGCCCATCCGGTACCGGTCGAGGTTCTGCTGCTCCATCGACATGGCGCTCAGCGGCGGCCGCAGCCGGTGGGCCAGCCAGATGTTGAACCCGACGGCGAGTGCCATCAGCAGACCGAAGACGAAGAAAAGTCCGATCTTGGTCCACAGGGTCGTCTTGAACACCGACGAGTAGTGGACCGACCTATACCACAGCCAATCCGTCCAGAATCCCGCAAACATGGTGAACGCCATGGCGAGCACGGCAAGGACACCGAGTGTCATCAGCAAGGTTCGGACACGCCGGGACGGGCGGCCCACTCTGATCCGCGGCCCCGTCGGGGGACCTCCGCCGCGGTCCGGCATCTGGAAAGCCAAGGTGCGCACCTCGAAGTTCGCTGTTGATCCGTCAGGCCCTCGGGTTCGTGGGCCCCCCGTGCGCCCCCGTGATCGTGGGCCCACACCTATGCAACTTACTCATCGTTTACTCGGTTCCCGATTCGGGCCAGTAACGAGGCAGGATTGTGACTATGTCCAACACCCCCATGGCAGCGAGCCCCCTCACCCGGGCCGTACTCGAGATCGACGAGTACGTCTCCGGCCTCGGCTGGGACCAGCCCGCACGCCTCTTTGCACTTGTCGACACCGCACGGCTGAAGGCCGATCAGCCCTCGCTCGCGGACCGGCTCGGTCTGCGGGACGAGCCGGAGAGCTCCGGCCTGACCCCGATCGAGCAGGATGAAATTCCAACGGACCAGCCGCTCGACGAGTTCCTGGGCACCATCGCCTGGCCCGACGCGGTGGTCGGCTGCGCGCTCGCGGTGGAACGACTGATGCTGCCCCCGTCCGCCGAGGCGCAGGTCCCCGATGGCCTGACCGAGACGAAACTGGCGCAGTGGGTGGCGGAGCACCCCGACCGCCAGGAGGTCCGCATGACGGTCGCGGTCCTGCGCGACGGTGCCCGCGACTCGGCCCTGCGCCTGCGGGAGAAGGACGCGGCCACGGAGGTCCTCACGGGCTCCGACCTGGTGCCGGGGCTGGCCCAGGCCCTGACGGCGACCTTCGAGGAGTAGCCCGAGGGGCTCTACGCGGCTGCTCGGTCCGTCATCCGGTCGGGCACTTCGGCAGGTCGGCGGTCTTCCCGGAGCGGATGTCCTTCAGTGCGCCGAGGGCGTCGTCGATGGTGTCCACCTTCACGAGGGTGAGCCCGTCGGGGATGTCCTCGGCGGCGGCCTCGCAGTTGTCGGCGGGCGTCAGGAAGTACCGGGCGCCCTTGTCGCGAGCGCCGATGGTCTTCATTCCGATGCCGCCGATCGGGCCGACCTTGCCGTTGTCGTCGACCGTCCCGGTGCCGGCGACGAACTTGCCGCCGGTCAGGTCGCCCGGGGTGAGCTTGTCGTAGATGCCGAGGGCGAACATCAGGCCGGCGCTCGGGCCGCCGACGTCGGCCAGCTTGATGTCGATGGAGAACGGGAAGGTGTGATCGGTCCCCGCGGAGATCCCAACGATGGCGCGCTTCTCGCCGGCGTCGTCGGAGGTCGCGGTGGTGATCTTGACCTGCTGCGTCTCGGTCGGTGTCCGGCCCTCCTTCTCCGCGGCGGCCTGCTCCTTGGCGGGCACGATCGTGAAGACGACGTCCTGTCCGGGTTTGCGCTCGGTCACCAGCTCGGCGACATCGGCGGGCTTCTTGACGGTCGTACCGTCCACCGCTTTGATCACGTCTCCGGCGTGCAGCCGGCCCTCGGCCGGGGAGTCCTTGACGACCGTGGAGACGACCACCCAGGACTTCACCGGGATGTCGAGTGCCTTCAGGGCTGCGACCTTGGCGCTCTCCTGGGACTGGCTGAACTCCTCGGCGTTCTCCTGCGTGGCCTCTTCCTCGGTCTTGCCGTCCGGGTAGAGGGTCTCGTGCGGCACCACGCGGTTGTCGTGCGCCAGCCAGCCGTAGACCGCCTCCACGAGGTTCATCTTGTACTCGGCGCTGGTGACCCGGACGGTGGTCATGTTCAGGTGGCCGCTCGCCTCATAGGTCTTGTGCCCGTCGATCTGCAGCACCGGCTCGCCGTCGTGGTCCCCAAGGGTGTTCACCGTCGGCCCCGGGGACATCTCCGAGTACGGCACGGGGATGAACACACCCGCGCACAGGAGCGCGATCAGCATCAGGGTGGAGGCGAGCATCGTCGCGGTGCGGCGTGGCATGGCACGACAGTACGGGACAGAGCTGTCAGAACACCGTCAGGGCTGGGCCGTCCGGTCAGGCCCCGGTTCGGGGCCTCTCCATGGCCTCGCGGAAGCGGGCGTACCCGTCCAGCTCGGGCCCGTCGCTCCGTGCCTTACGAGTCCGATTGGCCCAACTGCCCCACAGACCCGCGCCGACAGCCGCCACAAGCGGAATCAGCAACCAGGCAAGCGCTGCCATGCCGACCTCCCAACCCCATGAGCGTCCGCGACTGACTGATCAGCAGATTAACCATCCGCAGTGACAACGCTCACGCCGGGGGGTCGGTTACGCAACCGGAGCTACGCGTGGTCACGCAAGGGTGTTCGCGACGCCTTCAGCAGGCGCCCACCCATTCCTCGGTCCCGTCGGAGAAGGTCTGGTGCTTCCAGATCGGCACTTCGTGCTTCAGGTCGTCGATCAGCTTCCGGCAGGCGTCGAAGGCCTCGCCCCGGTGCGGGCAGGACACGGCGACGACCACGGCGAGATCCCCGACCTCCAGGTCACCCACACGGTGTACCGCCGCGAGCGCCCGTACGGGGTACTCCGCGACGACCTTCTCGGCGATCCGCCGCATCTCGGCCTCGGCGCTGGGATGGCAGGAGTACCCGAGCCGGTCGACGTCGGTCCCGTCGTCGTGGTTGCGCACCGTCCCCACGAACAGCGCGGTCCCGCCGGCCGCGTCGTCCCCGACGGCCCGGAAGACCTCGTCCACGGACAGGGGCGTCTCCCGGATGCCGATCAGCCTGACGGGGTCCGGCGCGGCCAGCTCACCGGGGTGGTCGTTGGTGGTTGCCATACGCCCATCGTGCCCCACGGCACGGACGGCGCGGAATAGCGCTATCACCCGGCACGCGCGCGTAGCGCTTTGGAGCCTCCTACAGGGA
Source organism: Streptomyces sp. NPDC097107 (assembly GCF_044762405.1). Taxonomy (NCBI): domain Bacteria; kingdom Bacillati; phylum Actinomycetota; class Actinomycetes; order Kitasatosporales; family Streptomycetaceae; genus Streptomyces; species Streptomyces sp. NPDC097107. The sequence goes on from NZ_JBIWEF010000008.1 coordinate 183,758, forward strand.
CCCGTGGCGGTCGGTACGGCGCAGGAGTCCCGGTGCCGCCACGGCGCCCGCGTCAGATCCTGCGCCGCGCCTTGCGGGCCCGGCGCACCACAGCGGCCGCGCCCAGCAGCGCCACCGTCGCGCCCGCGGCTCCCGCCGCCGTCGCGTCCTTGCGGCCGAGGCGCCGCCCGGCGACCGTGTGCCGCCCGGAGACCTCCTCCAGCAGCTCCGCGAGCACCTCCTCGTTGGTGTACTTCGGCCGCCATCCGGCGTCGTGCAGCCGGCTGCCGCTCACCACCCAGGGGTACATCGTGTACGCCAGGTCCCCGGCCGGGGACGGCGTCAGCCCGATTCGGTGCAGCCGGGCCGCCGCGCCGAGCGCGACCGCCGACGGCAGCTCCATCCGCCGGATCCCGCTGAGCTCCTCGACCTCCTCCTGCTCCAGCCACCCGTCGCAGCCGACGGCCAGTTCCCCCTCGGCCTTCTCCAGAACGGCGTACTCCAGGGCGCTGCACAGATCGTCGACGTGACAGAACTGCCAGGCCGGCCGCGACCCGGCCACGACCAGTAGCCGGGGCGACTCGAAGTACCTGGTCAGCGCGGTGTCCATGCCTCCGATCAGCACCGCGGGCCGGACGACGGTCACGTTGAGTCCGGGGTGCGCGCGGGGCGCGCGCCGGGCGAGCCGTTCGATCTCCAGCAGGTCCCCGACCCCCGTGGCCTCGGCCGTGGCGCGCAGCTCGGCGTCCTCGGACAGCGGCAGCTCGTTCTCCGGAAGGGCGCCGTAGACCATCGCGGAGGTACAGAGCACGACGCGGTGCACGCCGGCCGCCGCGGCGGCGGTCAGAACGGTCTGCGTCCCCCGGACGTTGTAAGCCGTCCGGGCGGCCGCGTCGGTCTCCAGATCGAGGTCGAGCGCCAGGTGCACCACGACGTCCGCACCACGCAGTTTCTCGGCGATGGCCGGGTCCCGCACGTCCAGGATCTGCCACTGCGCCGCGGCGCACTCACCGCGCCGTTCGTCGATGGCCACGACCTGTCTGACCTCGTCGGACGCGGCGAGCCGCTCGGTGAGCAGCGCCCCTACGCCGGACGCGGCACCGGTGACCGCGACGACGGGTCCGCGCGCGCCTGAACGGGCGGAACTGGTTGACTGGTTTCGCGCTGCGCGAACCTGCGGATCTGGGGAACTCACCGGGCGTCTCCAGCGGTTGTCTTCAGTACGGGCGCGAGCGACGCGTACGTACCAGGTGGCATCCATCCTGCCGCAGGCCGTCAGTCGGCGAAGCACCGAGGCCCGAACCGCCCCGGGTGTCTACGCTGGGTGGTGAAGTCGGGCAGCCGTGCCGCCGGAAAGAACCGGCGGCCCTACCAGCCGAGGAACCCCGTGAGTGACACCCCATTCGGATTCGGCCTTCCGCCGGAGGAGCCGGACGACGGCGACGAAGGCAAGAAGAAGGACCAGCAGGGCGGCGGTGGTCAGGGACCGGCCAACCCGTTCGGATTCGGGACGCCCGGAGCCGGAGGCTTCGGCGGCCCCGGTGCGGACAACCCGTTCGCTGCCATGTTCGGTTCCATGAACCCCAACGACCTGGGCGCCGCGTTCCAGCAGCTGGGCCAGATGCTCTCCTACGAGGGCGGGCCGGTGAACTGGGACATGGCCAAGCAGATCGCCCGCCAGACGGTCTCCCAGGGCACGCCGGACGGCACGAAGGACGCCAGCGTCGGCCCCGCCGAGCGCAATGCCGTCCAGGAGGCCGTCCGCCTGGCCGACCTGTGGCTGGACGACGCGACCGCCCTGCCCTCCGGCGCGGGCACGGCCGTGGCCTGGAGCCGCGCGGAGTGGGTCGAGGCGACCCTGCCCGCCTGGCGGGAGCTGGTCGACCCGGTCGCCGAGCGCGTCGGCACCGCCATGGGCGACGTGCTGCCCGAGGAGATGCAGGCCATGGCCGGCCCGCTGATCGGCATGATGCGGTCCATGGGCGGAGCCATGTTCGGCACGCAGATCGGACAGGCCGTCGGCGTGCTCGCCGGCGAGGTCGTCGGCTCGACCGACGTGGGCCTGCCGCTCGGCCCGGCCGGCAAGGCCGCGCTGCTCCCGGTGAACATCGAGGCGTTCGGCAAGGACCTCGGCGTGTCGCAGGAGGAGGTGCGGCTGTACCTCGCCCTGCGCGAGGCCGCCCACCAGCGCCTCTTCGCGCACGTGCCGTGGCTGCGCGCGCACCTGTTCGGCGCGGTCGACGGCTATGCCCGCGGGATCAAGGTCGACACGGCCAAGCTGGAGGACGTGGTCGGCCAGTTCGACCCGCAGAATCCCGAGCAGCTGCAGGAGGCTCTCCAGCAGGGCATGTTCCAGCCGGAGGACACCCCGGAGCAGAAGGCGGCCCTGGCCCGTCTGGAGACGGCTCTGGCGCTCGTCGAGGGCTGGGTGGACGCGGTGGTGCACGCCGCCGCGAAGCCGCGCCTGTCCTCCGCCGACGCGTTGCGCGAGACGCTGCGCCGCCGTCGCGCCTCGGGCGGACCGGCGGAGCAGACCTTCGCCACGCTGATCGGCCTGGAGCTGCGCCCGCGCCGCCTGCGCGACGCCTCCCGTCTGTGGGCGTCCCTGACGGACGCGCGCGGTGTCGACGGCCGGGACGGCCTGTGGGCCCACCCGGACATGCTGCCGACCGCGATCGACCTGGACGACCCGGACGGTTTTGTCCACCGCGAGCAGCTGGACTTCTCCGAGCTGGACAAGATGCTCGGCGAGGCGGCCGGCAAGCCCGACCTGAAGAAGAAGGACGAGAAGGACGAGAAGGACGAGAAGGGCCGGGACGACGCCGACGGCAAGGGCGAAGGCACCGAGTGAGCCTCCATGACGACGCGGTCCTGGTCCTGAAGGCGTACGAGGGCCAGGACGAGCTGCGCCAGGTCTACCTGGACCACCTCGCGAGTCACCCGGACGGCATGTGGAAGGCCTGCCCGGACGGGCACATCACGGCGAGCGCCCTGGTGATCGACCCGTCGCGCGGGCGGGTCCTGCTGACCCTCCACAAGAAGATGCGGATGTGGTTGCAGATGGGCGGCCACTGCGAGCCGGTCGACGAGACGCTGGCGAAGGCTGCCCTGCGCGAGGGGACCGAGGAGTCCGGCATCACCGGTCTGGCCCTGGTCCCCGGCGGCCCGGTGCGGCTGGACCGCCACCACACGCCCTGCGCCTGGCACCTGGACGTCCAGTACGCGGCGGTGGCTCCGGAAGGGGCCGTGGAGGCGATCAGTGACGAGTCCCTCGACCTGCGCTGGTTCCCGTACGCCGAGGTCGCGGACGTGGCAGACGAGTCGGTCGTACGCCTGCTGGAGGCCGCCCTCGCCCGCCTCTGAACCGGGTAAGGGGTGACCGCCCTCGCGATCACCCCTTACACGCCGTGCGACACGGCGCCGCGCGCTCAGCTCCAGACGTTGCCCTGGTTCTGGCCGCGGGCGCCCTGCTGGCCCATGCCGTACTGCGCGGCGATCCCCTGCCCGAGCTGGGCGTTCTGCGGCGGCAGCAACTCGCTGGGCTGGACGAGCGCGAAGCCGCTGCCCATGAAGCTGAGCTCCCAGCCCTCACCGGTGCTGCCGCGGCGCCGCCACACTCCGGAGGAGTGCGTCTGGGCCTGCATCTGCACGCGCAGACCCGTGGACCAGGCGACGATCGCGTCGGCGTCGCAGTTGACGTACTTGTCGGGCGTCACCTGCATCAGCAGCGGGGCACCCGAGGTCATCAGGGCGACCCTGCCCCGGCCGGTGATGTTGAGCTGGTACTTCCCCGAGCCGGAGATGCCGTACAGGCTGTCGACCGCGATGACCTCGTGGTGCAGGGACGAGTCCATCGCCAGCACGTAGCTGCTGTCGACGGTGAGGCCCTCCTGGTCGACCTCCATCACGTGGATGCACTGGGCGAGGTTGGCGAAGAAGACCGTGCCCTGCCCGTGGCAGCGCATCAGGTCCAGGCCCTCACCGGTGTGCGCTCGCGCGCGTGACTGGTTGTTGCTCTGGTACTCGGCGTCGAACTCGACGAGTCCCTGGTAGGCGACCATCGTGCCCTTGCGGGCGAGCACGTCGTCGTGGCCCTCCAGGGCGACGCGCAGCATGTGCTTGTTCTGCAGGCTCCAGGCTTCCTGGGTCTGCTGGTCGTTGTAGGCGAAAAGCGGGCTCTGCATGATGTTCTGGCTCCCCCTAGCCCCGGGCCCGGAGGCGGTCGGTGCTGTCCTCGCTGGGCTGGACGACGACGATGCCCTGACCGGAGAAGGCCATCTGGTAGGCCTCGCCGCTGCCGCGGCCGATCAGCGACTGCGCCTTGAAGCTGCGCTTGCCCTTCACCTTGAGGTTCGGGGACCAGGCGACGAGCGCGTCCGGGTCGACGTACGTTTCGTCCTCGCCACCGCCGCAGTCGACCACGATCGGCTTGCCCCGGGAGGTGAGCGCGACCCAGCCCTGACCGGAGATCCTGGTGTTCCACAGACCCTGTCCGGCGAACTTCGCCAGGCCCTTGACCCGCTCCACGCCCCACGTGAGCTGTGCGTCGAAGGCGAGCAGGTTGGTGGCGTTGACGGAGATGCCGTCGCCGTTGAGGTTGATGACGACGACGTTCGCACCGTAGTCGGCGAGGTAGAGCAGCCCGTCGCCGGAGCACTTCATCAGGGGGGCGCCCTCGCCCGTCATCCAGTCCTTCGCGATCTGGCGGACGGCAGGCGGATTGGGCTCGTACTGCACGAAGCCCTCGTAGGCGACCATCGAGCCCACGCGCGCGAGGAGGTCGTTCCCGGTCTGCATGGCGACCTTCAGCATGTGGTTGCCGTGGTTCTCCATGCGTGCGGTGACCGGTGCGGGGGCGTAGCCCGCGAGCGGCTGGTTCATGTCGGGCTCTCCCTCAGATCTCGTACGGCTGGACGATGACGAAGTTGCCGGGCGCCGCCCGGAACTGCAGGTTGACGCTCTCCCCCGTGTCGCCCGCGTAGGAGTTCCGGCGCATCCGCACCTGGCTGGAGACGACCACCTGGGCGGCTGCCGACCAGGCGACGACGGCGTTGCAGTCGGCGAACGTGGTGGGCGTGACCGGCAGCACCACGGGCACGCCGTGCGTCTTGACGACGATCGTGCCGGTGCCCTGGAACTGCATCGTGAACAGCGCGCCCCCGGGTATGCCGTGTCCCTCGATGCGGCGGACCTCGTACTGAAGGCTCTCGTCGAAGGCGAGGACGTTCTCCGCGGAGACGCAGACGGCGTCGCCCTGGAGCTCGATGGGGTGCAGCATCGCGGAGTTGTCGGCGAGGAACACCTGTCCCTTGCCGGTGCAGCGCATGAGCTGCATCTCCTGGCCGGTGGCGTTGCCCACGACCCGGCCGGCGAACCCGGCACCCTTGTAGCTGAAATCGACCTTGCCCTGGTAGAGCACCATGCTGCCCTGCCGGGCCAGCACGGGGTGGCCTTCCGCGCCGAGGTCGACGCGGACCAGCTTCTTGTTCTGCTGGGTCCAGCGCTGCCCGGTCGCCGTCTCCTTGAACTGCTGGAGCGCGGCCATCACCCCGGCGCCATGCGGCGCGCCCTGGGGCATGCCCTGCGGGGCCTGAGGCATGCCCTGCGGGGCCTGCTGGCCGTAGCCGGGGGGCGGAGCGGGCTGGCCGTAACCGGGAGGCGGAGCCGGGGCCTGGGGGGCCTGCGGCTGGCCGTAACCGGGAGGCGGCGGGGCACTCTGGCCGGGGACCTGACCGTACGGCGGCTGCTGCTGCCCGGGCTGGCCCGGCCGGCCGTACGGCGCGGGCGCCGGGGCAGGGGGCGGCACCGCGGAACCGCCGGGCGGCGTGTTCATGGGCGCGACGATGGTCTGCGCGGCGTGCACGTCGGGCCCGGGAGCCGGAGCGGGGGCCGCGGGCGGCGTGGCGCCGGGCGGAGGGGCGAAGCCCTGCGGCGCGGGCTGCGCGGGAGCAGGGGCCGGGGCGTGGGCGGGCGCGCCGAACGCCGGCGGCGCCGAGGCCTGGGCGGGCGGAGCGAAGCCCGGGGCGGCGCCGGCCTGCGGCTGCTGCGGCTCGGGCGCCTCCTCCTCGGCCACCTCGCCGCCGAAGTTCCTCAGCAGCGCGTCCAGCCCGCCGTCGAAGCCCTGTCCGACGGCGGCGAAACGCCACACGTCCTTCAGATAGAAGTCGCCCAGCATCACGGCGCGCTCGGTGGAGAACTCCGAGCCGCTGAACGGATACCGGGCCACCTCCTCGCCGCCCGCGACGATCCGGATGTATCCGGGGCCGACCTGCGACATCTGTCCGGCGCCGTCGATCGTCGCCGTGAAGGACAGCTTCTGTACCTGTGGCGGGATCCTGTCGAGGGTGACCCGGAAGGACTCCGTGTCACCCGCCTGCGCACCCAGGAGCTGGATGGACTCCTCGGGGGTCTTCGGTTGATTGAAGAATACGAAGAACCGGTCGTCCGACAGCCGCTCGTCGGCGTCAAGACCGAAGCAGCTGATGTCGAAGCTCAGTCCGGGGCCGGAGATCTGCACGCCTACGTACAGATCCGTGCCCGCGGTGAGGTCACTGATCCTGGCCTTGTGGCCGCGTTGGAATTCCCTGGCCATGCGTTACGACCGTCCCCCATCCGAATGCGAGTGCGTCGCGCCAGGCTAACGGCAACCCGGGACACGGGAGGAAGTCGGTACCGAGCCGGTACAGAACCCGTGCGCGGCCGTGTCGAACGCCCCGCCGGAGCACTCTCGAGGGGGCACGCTATTCGCTGCGAGCGCCGGGTACGTGCGGCAGCCGGTCGGCGGCGACCACGCCCTCCAGGTAGCCGCGGGCCCGCTCGGTCCTCGGATACGCCTCCAGCAGCCGCCAGAACCGTGGCCCGTGCCCGGGGACGAGCAGGTGCGCCAGTTCGTGGAGAAGGACGTAGTCGACGACGTACTCGGGCATGCCCTGGAGACGGTGCGACAGCCGGATGCTTCCCTCGGACGGGGTGCAGGAGCCCCAGCGCGTGTTCTGGTTGGTGACCCAGCGGACCGAGGTGGGCCGGGCCCGGCCGTCGAAGTACTGACCCGACAGGCGCTCCGCGCGCTCGGCCAGCTCAGTGTCGCCGAGGACCCGCTTGCTCTCCTGGGCGGCCAGCTTGTCCAGCATGACGCTCACCCAGCGTTGCTCCTCCGCTTCGGACATCCGGGCGGGGATCAGCACGACGGTGCGGTCGCCCTCGCGGTACGCGGAGACCGTCCGGCGTCGCCGGGTGCTCCTGCGGACCTCGATCGCGCTCGCCCCCGAGCCGTTCGGCGGCGGATTCGTCGGTGTGCGCTGGGGCGCCCCGGCGCGGTGCAGTGGGTCGGCGGACACGCCACGACGTTACCCGCTGCACACGGGGAAGTCCCGGCTCCGCGATGGTTCGGTGCCGATCCGCCACCCGCCTTGAGGTGGACGGCTGATTTGTACGACGAATACCCCTCGCCTGTGGACAACTTTCGACGCCCTGCCGCCCGTCCGGGCATGCTGGCACTCGCCGGCGGATTCGCGACCGACCGCGGAACCGGTACGCGACCGACCACCGCCGGACACACGGGGAAGACCGTCGAAGACCTACGGGGGACCTGGCATGCATCCGATGGTGAAGCCCGCGCTCAGGCGCGGCTGGCGCGATCTGAACACCGTGCAGTTCGGGATGACGCCGGCGCACGCGCTGACGCTCGGCCCGGTGGACACGGCGACGGGAAGCTTCCTTGAGTTGCTCAACGGCACCCGCGGGCCGGCGCTCCTGCGCGAGGAGGGGCGGCGCATGGACCTGCCGGACGGACACGTCGACCGGGTGGTGGAAGGGCTGGCCCGGGCCGGGCTCCTCGACGACTCGCGGGGCGGCGGGCCGGACGCCGACGCCCTGCGGGGCAGGAAGGAGGTCCTCGACCGGCTCCGCCCCGACCTCGCCTCACTGTCCCTGAGCACCTCCGAACCGGGGGATGCCATGAGACACCTGGCCGCCCGGCGCGCGCTGCGGGTGCGGGTGAGAGGTGCGGGCCGGGTGGGCGCGGTGCTGGCCGGTCTGCTGTCGGGCGCGGGCGTAGGTGAGATCAACGTGCTCGACGGCGGTCGCGTCGAGCCGTGGGACGTCGCCCCGGGCGGGTTGCCCGCCGAGTCCGTCGGCGACCGCCGCGACGAGACGGCCCGCCGCGTGGTCCGCCGGTCCGCCCCCGGCCGGCCGCCGCGCCGCGGTCCCACGACGCCGCCCGAGGGGAGCGCACCGGGCTTCTCCCTGGTGATCGTCGCGCCGCGCGACGACGTCGCGGTGCACGCACCCGACCCTGCCGCCGCGGAATCGCTCATGGCTTCCGGTACGCCCCACCTGTACGCCGGCGTCGTGGAGGGGACCGGCGTCGTCGGCCCCCTCGTCCTGCCCGGCGAGACGGGGTGTGCGGGCTGTCTGCACGCGGACCGCACCGACCGGGACCCGGCCTGGCCCCGCCTGGTGACGCAGTGGCGCTCGGGCCGACAGCGCCAGGTACGGGCCTGCGACCTCACCCTCGCCACGACGGTCGCCGGGCTCGCGGCGGCCCACGCGCTCGCCTTCCTGGACGGCCGCACGCCTTCGAGCGCCGGTGCGCGCTGGGAGGTCTCACTACCCGGTCTGCGGTGGCACACGCGGCCGGTCCGGCCGCATCCCGCTTGCCCGTGCGGAGCCGCAGGAAAAGGTAAGCAGGAACACACACCCGGGGATGGGGAGCGGCGCGCGACAATGGCTGGGCAAGGACCGTCGGCGGAAGCACGCCATGAGGCAGAACCGCCGCGGCCGGCTGGGACTTGGAGGGCGCATGTCTGATCTTCCGCGCAAGGCGGTCACCCGGACCGCCAAGCTCGCCGCGCTCCCGCTCGGCTTCGCCGGGCGGGCGACCTGGGGGCTCGGCAAGCGAATCGTGGGCGAGTCCGCGGAGATGGTCGGCCAGCAGCTGCAGCAGCGCACCGCGGAGCAGCTGTTCAAGGTGCTGGGCGAGCTCAAGGGCGGGGCGATGAAGTTCGGACAGGCCCTGTCCGTCTTCGAGTCGGCGCTGCCCGAGGAGGTCGCCGGCCCCTATCGGGCGGCACTGACCAAGTTGCAGGAGGCCGCACCGCCGATGCCGACGCGTACGGTGCACTCCGTGCTCGCGGAGCGGCTCGGCGAGGACTGGCACGACCTGTTCCTCGAGTTCGAGGACAAGCCCGCCGCGGCCGCCTCGATCGGCCAGGTGCACCGGGCTGTGTGGCACGACGGCCGCGAGGTGGCGGTCAAGGTGCAGTACCCGGGCGCCGGCGAGGCCCTGCTGTCCGACCTGAACCAGCTCAGCCGCTTCGCCCGCCTGCTCGGCCCGCTGGTCCCCGGCATGGACATCAAGCCGCTGATCACAGAGCTGAAGGACCGGGTCTCCGAGGAACTGGACTACGACCTGGAGGCGCAGGCCCAGCGGGCTCACGCCGAGGAGTTCGCGGACGACCCGGACATCGTGGTGCCGGACGTCGTCCACCAGTGCGACCAGGTGCTGGTCACCGAGTGGATCGACGGCATCCCGCTGTCGGAGATCATCTCGGACGGCACACCGCAGCAGCGCGACCGGGCCGGCCAGCTCCTGGCCCACTTCCTCTTCTCGGGCCCGGCGCGCACCGGCCTTCTGCACGCCGACCCGCACCCCGGCAACTTCCGCCTGCTGCCCGGCGGACCGGACGGCGAGGACGACTGGCGCCTGGGCGTCCTGGACTTCGGCACGGTCGACCGCCTCCCGGGCGGCCTGCCCGAACCCATCGGGGCGGCCCTGCGGATGACGCTGGACGGCGAGGCGGACGCCGTCTACGAGATGCTCTGCGCGGAGGGTTTCGTCAAGGAGTCGATAGAGCTCGACCCCGACGCCGTCCTCGACTACCTCCTGCCGATCATCGAACCGGCCCGGGTCGACGAGTTCACCTTCACCCGTGGCTGGATGCGAAGCCAGGCTGCCCGCATCGGCGATCCCCGCTCCCCCGCCTACCAACTGGCCAAGCAGCTCAACCTGCCGCCGGCCTACCTGCTGATTCATCGCGTGACCTTGAGCACCATCGGCGTGCTGTGCCAGCTGGGAGCAACGGTGCGGCTGCGCGATGAGCTGGAGGAGTGGCTGGTGGGGTTCGTCCCCCAGGAGGAAGGCGAGCAGGGGGACGGCGAGTACGAAGCGGAGGACGGGTACGAGGCGGAGGAGACGGCGGCGAAGGCGTGAGCCGCCGAGGCTGAACGCGCCGTGGGGCCGGTCCGTTCGGACGGACCGGCCCCTACCGGGAGAGCTTCGCCTCCGGGCCGGGAGGCTACCGCTTCGGTGGTGCTCGGTTACTGCATGACCGCCATGGCGAGCGCCCGCCGGGCACGCCGCGAGGCGCGCTCGGCCCGGCGCTGCAACCGGCGAGCGGTCGCCACACGCAGGGCCCGGCGTTCCCGCTCTGCCTCATGCAGGCGGTCGCGCATATGCGCACGAGCCAGGGCTTCTGGGATGAGTTGCATCTCACGGGTCCTGTTCTGACGCGAGTCATTCGCGTCGCTGGTGGTGAAGTCTTCAGGCGCGGAGCCTGCGATGTCGTGGGTGGACGGCTTCATCGGGGCCTGCTTCTTGGGGTCGTACGTGAGGGGGCGGTCGATCGTTCCTGCGGTGTTCATGCCGAGACCGGGTTCTTGCGCGGGCGCCCACGGGGCCGCTTCCGGGCTACGACGACTCCCTGCACGAACAGCTCTCCACCCCAGACGCCCCAGGGCTCACGCCGCTCCTTGGCACCGGCGAGGCAGGCCTCGATCAGCGGGCAGGTGCGGCACAGGGACTTGGCGTACTCGACGTCCGCCGGCGACTCGGCGAAGAAGACTTCCGGGTCGTAGGAGCGACAGGGGACGGGCACGCCGAGGTTCTCGATGGCGTCGTCGAGCGCGGTGAGCGCGGTGAGCGGGGTCAAGGTGGAGTCCTCCGTGGGGACGGGCTTGGGGATCGTGTCGGAAGGCGGTACGGACGGGGCGTGCGCTTCGAGTTGCACGGGTGGTCTTCCTCGTCTGGTCGTTCCGGCCGGTCGGCCGGGTGGCGGCTTGGTACCGGGTTCTTTTCTTGTCCCGAGGCTCCTTCGTGCTGCCGTCCCCGTTCGAGGACAAACAGAAGGGCCGCGGATCCCGGGTGGGGTTCCGCGGCCCTGAAGGCGCCTGCCTGATCGCCGATCAGGCTGGATGACTCCAGGGTTCTGGCCCACGGAAGGCCCACATCTGGTGGTGCTGCGTCGTCTGCTTCCGGAATCCGGCACCGGTCGCGGTAAAGGCATAGGCCTGCGCCTGCGCCTCTACTGCTGCTTCCAGTGCCTTGGTCGGTCGCTCATTGCGCTCACGGACGGGAAGGCCCGCGGGGGCAATGGAGACGGTGGCCGGACGCACGGCACGAATGCCGGACAGACCGGTGCCCGGGTTGGAAACGCCGAGCATGCACAGGGAGACGGCCGAGCGATCGGTCAGTTTGGCGGTGGAGCTGACGATGGAGCTGGTGTTGATGCTGATCACTGGACTCGCCTCCTCTCGGCGTCTCGGGGGACTGGGACGAACCAGTCCGCGGATATGCAAGTACAACACGGATTCAGGGCCTCCGGGAAGGCCGCTGTTCCCGTGACCAAGAACCTATGGGGATTCCTGGGGCATGCGCAAACTATTTTCTCGACGAGTTTGTATCAGCCGTCCTCGTCAAACCCCACTCCGTCCTGGCCTGCGCAGATGGCCAGGACGTCGGCCCCGTAGCGGTTGAGCTTGCGCGCTCCGACTCCCGGGATGCGTGCCAGCTCGCGCTCGTCCTCCGGGACGGACTCGGCGATCGCCATCAGCGTCTTGTCGGTGAAGACGCAGAACGCGGGCTGCCCGCTGCGCCCCGCCTGGATCGCACGCCACTCGCGCAGCCGCTCGTAGACGCCCTCGTCCATGTCGGACGGGCAGCCCTCGCAACGCATCAGCTTCATCTCGCCCGCATCGGTGAGCGTGCGACCGCAGACGCGGCAGCGGGCCGGGGTCCGCTGGGTCCGCCTCGGGACGGCGGGCGCGGCGCCGCCGCGCCCGGAGCCACGCTCCACGCCTCCGGGCCCGCCCGCGGCCGTACGCCCGCCGGCCGTCCCCGAGCCGGGGCGCAAGCCGTTCAGGAAGCGGCTGGGACGGCGGCTGGGACGTCCGCCGGGTGAGCGGGCGAGTGCCCAAGACAGGTGCAGGCGTTCGCGCGCACGGGTGACGCCGACGTAGAGGAGGCGGCGTTCCTCCTCGATCTGCTCATCCGTCTTTGCGTAGGTGATCGGCATCATGCCCTCGGCGACGCCCACCAGGAAGACGACGTCCCACTCCAGGCCCTTGGCGGAGTGCAGGGAGGCGAGGGTGACGCCCTGCACCGTCGGGGCGTGCTGGGCGCCCGCACGCTCGTCGAGTTCGGTCACCAGGTCGCTCAGTGTGGCGCCCGCTCTCGCGGCGGCGAAGTCCTGCGCGAGGTTGACGAGGGCGGCCAGTGACTCCCAGCGCTCGCGGACGGCGCCCGACCCGGCCGGGGGCTGCGGTGTCCATCCCTCCCCCGACAGCACCGCACGCACCTGGGAGGGCAGGTCGACGGCGTCGTCGAGGAGGGAGTCGTTGCCGCCGAAGCGCGCCGCGGCCCGCAGGGAGCTGCCGGCCTTGCGCACTTCGGGACGGTCGAAGAAGCGCTCCGCACCGCGCAGCTGGTAGGGGGCCCCGGCGTCGGCGAGAGCCTGCTCGTAGGTCTCCGACTGGGAGTTCGTGCGGAACAGGACCGCGATCTCGGCGGCCGGAACGCCCGAGTCGATGAGCTCACGGATGCGCCGGGCGGCGCCCTCGGCCTCCGCCGGCTCGTCGGTGTACTCGGTGTAGACGGGCTCGGGGCCCGCGGGACGCTGGGAGACCAGCTCCAGACGGTGGTCGGCGGCGCGGCCCCGGGCTTGGGCGAGCAGCCCGTTGGCGAGGTGGACCACTTGGGGGGTGGATCGGTAGTCGCGGACCAGCTTGACCACGGTGGCGCCGGGGTGGCGCTCTCGGAAGTCGAGCAGATGGTCGGGGGTTGCTCCCGTGAACGAATAGATCGTCTGGCTGGCGTCGCCGACCACGCACAGGTCGTCGCGGTCGCCGAGCCACAGCTCCAGCAGGCGCTGCTGGAGGGGGCTCACGTCCTGGTACTCGTCGACCACGAAGTGCTGGTACTGGGCGCGGACCTGTTCGGCGACGTCGTGACGGTCCTGGAGGACGGCCACCGTCAGCAGCAGCACGTCCTCGAAGTCGATGACGCCACGCCCGCGCTTGAGGTCCTCGTAGGCGGAGTAGAGCTGGGCGATCTCGGCCGGGTCGCGGGGCGCCTCACGGCCGGCCTTGGCCGCCGCGAGGGCGTAGTCGGCGGGGACGGTCTGGGTGACCTTGGACCACTCGATCTCGGCGGTGGCATCGCGCAGCTCGCCCCGGTCGAGGCGGATGCGGCAGGCAGCGGCCGCGTCGGCGACGAGCTGGATCTTGCGGTCGACGAGCCTGGGCAGGGAGCCGCCGATCGCTTTCGGCCAGAAGTACTGGAGCTGGCGCAGCGCCGCCGAGTGGAACGTGCGGGCCTGGACACCCACGGCACCGAGCTGGCGCAGTCGGCCGCGCATCTCCCCGGCGGCACGGTTGGTGAAGGTGACCGCGAGCACACTGGAGGGCTGGAGGATCCCGGCGCGTACGCCGTAGGCGATGCGGTGGGTGATCGCCCGGGTCTTGCCGGTACCGGCGCCCGCCAGCACGCACACCGGACCACGCAGGGCGGTCGCCACTTCGCGCTGCTCGGGGTCGAGCCCTTCGAGCACCGCGTCGGCCGAGTCCGGTACCTGCGGGAAGAGGGTGGAGTGCGTTGCTGCTGTCACACCGCCATGCTGCCAGGTCGCGGGAGACGGGTGAGTCGGTTGTCCACAGGCAGGCACCGATAGTCGTATCAATGCGACAGGCGTCACGCGCCTGAACAGCATCGGGAATCGTGGCGCCTCCACAGACGTTCCTCCCCTGCGACCTCATCCCCGAGCCGCCGAAGGAGCGCGATAGACATGCCGGGCACTGTGACGATGTACAGCACCACGTGGTGCGGCTACTGCCGTCGGCTGAAGAGCCAGATGGACCGCGAGGGCATCGCGTACACCGAGATCAACATCGAGCAGGACCCGGAGTCCGCCGCGTTCGTGGAGAAGGCGAATGGCGGAAACCAGACGGTGCCGACCGTGCTCTTTTCGGACGGCTCGACGCTGACGAACCCGTCGCTGGCGCAGGTGAAGCAGAAGGTCGGCGCGTAAGCGGCGGCACGGCAAGACGTTCAAGACGTGCAGAGGGGTGGGGCGCCCCCCCCGGGGGGGGGCCCCCCCCCCCCACGCCGCCAACCAGGTGCGGGCCGCCCCAAACCCCCCCCGCGGCCCCCGCGGGGCGGACCCCCACCACCAGATGGGGGGCCCCGCCCC
>NZ_JBIWEF010000008.1:198208-405886 GCF_044762405.1 Streptomyces sp. NPDC097107
CCCCACCCCGCCGGGGCCCCGGTTTACCACCAGGCGGGGCCCTTCCGCGGGGCCCCGCTAACCTTTAAACCCGGCGCGGGGGGGGCCCCCCCCGGGGGGGGGGCGCCCCACCCCTCTGCACGTCGTCATACGTCGTCCTGCCTCAGAAAGCGCCTCGCGTCGGCAGCGGCTTGCCGTACCAGAGCTCGATGAGGCGGGCCGCGATCGAGATGCCGTAGGGCGGGAGCACCTCACCCGACTCGAAGGCGGCGCCCAGCTCGTCGCGGGAGAACCAGCGGGCCTCGTGGATCTCGTCGCCGTCGACGTTGATGTCGGTGGAGGTGGCGCGGGCCATGAAGCCCAGCATCAGGCTGGACGGGAAGGGCCAGGGCTGGCTGGCGACGTACTCGACGGGACCGACGACGATTCCTGCCTCCTCGTAGACCTCGCGGCGGACCGACTGCTCGATGGACTCGCCGGGCTCCACGAAGCCGGCGAGTGTAGAGAAACGGCCCTCGGGCCAGTGGACCTGGCGGCCGAGCAGGATGCGGTCCTCCCCGTCCGTGACCGCCATGATCACCGCGGGGTCGGTGCGCGGGTAGTGCTCGGCTCCGCAGGCGGGGCAGCGGCGGATGTGACCGGCGGCGGCGATGACGGTTCGCTCGCCGCAGCGGGAGCAGAACCGGTGCAGTCGCTGCCAGTTCTCCAGGGCGACCGCGTGGGCCATCAGGCCCGCGTCGCGGGGTGACAGGAGCAGACCGGCCTCGCGCAGGCCCGCCGCGCGCGCGGACTGGTCCATGCGGCCGGGCAGGGAGTCCTTCTGGAGGGCGAAGTAGCTGACACCGTCCTCGTCGGTGCCCAGGAAGTAGCGGTGCGCCTCGGTGAGCGGGGCCTCGAAGGAGGGGGTCATGACGACTTCGGTACGCCCGTCGGGCGTCTCGTCGATGAGGACCTGACCGCCGGAGACCACGAAGCAGCGCGTCGAGGGGTGGCTCCACGCCGCCGCGAGCCAGGCCTCGTCGAGGCGGTGGTGGGCGGCGCGGTCGACTCCGCTCGGGGCGGTGAGCGAGATGGGACGGTCGGCGGTGTGGTCGGTCCAGGTGGTCACGGGTGCTTCCAACTCCCCCGGTGAGCGGTTCGGTTCGGCAGACGGATCAGCGGGTCGTAGGGCGGGTGGCGACCGGGTCAGGGAGGGCTCGGCGGTGCGGGCGGCCTCTACAGTGTGCCGCGCGCGTGGTGCCGGTCCGGGCCCGGACCGTGCGGGCGCTCAGGGTGCGTGGCGCCAGTACTCTGCCAGGTCGCTCCACAGGTGGGCGGAGGTTTCGACGCCCTTGAAGAGCAGGTCCAGCTCGACCTTCTCGTCGGGGGCGTGCCAGCCGTCGGACGGGACGGAGATGCCCAGGAGGAGAACGGGTGCGCCGAGAACCTCCTGGAGGTCGGCGGCCGGTCCGGAGCCGCCCTCTCGGGTGAAACGGACCGGTTTCTCGAAGGCCCGGCCCATGGCGCGGACCACCGACTGCAGCGCCGGGTGGTCCAGCGGCGTCAGGCACGGGCGCGTGGCCCCGCTGAAGGTGATCTCGCCGCGGATCCCGGCGGGCACCTGCTCGGCGGCCCAGGCGCGGACGGCCTTCTCCACGTGGTCGGGGTCCTGGCCCGCGACCAGCCGGAAGGAGAGCTTCACCATGGCGGACGACGGAATGATCGTCTTGCTGCCCGGGCCCTGGTAGCCGCCACCGATGCCGTTGACCTCGGCGGTGGGGCGGGCCCAGATGCGTTCCAGGGTGGTGTGCCCGGCCTCGCCGTGGGCGGCGTACGACTTGGCCGTGCGCAGCCACTGCGGCTCGTCGAAGGGCAGTTCGGCGAAGAGGTCGCGTTCCTGGTCGGTGAGCTCGATCACGCCGTCGTAGAAGCCCGGGATCGCCACGCGCGCGTGCTCGTCGTGCAGGGCGGCGACGAGCCGGGCGACGGCAGTGGCCGGGTTGGGGACCGCGCCGCCGAAGGAACCGGAGTGGATGTCCTGGTCGGGGCCGTGCAGCCTGATCTCGCACTCGGCGAGACCGCGCATGCCGGTGCAGACGGTGGGGGTGTCCTCGGACCACATGCCGGTGTCGGAGACGATCACCGCGTCGGCGGCGAGCCGCTCGGTGCGCTCCTCCACCAGGGCGCGGAAGTGCGGGGAACCGGATTCCTCCTCACCCTCGATCAGCAGCTTGAGGTTCACCGCGGGGGCGGTGCGACCGGTGGCGGCGAGGTGGGCGCGGACGCCGAGTGTGTGGAAGAACACCTGCCCCTTGTCGTCGGCCGCCCCGCGCGCGTAGAGGCGGTTTCCGCGGACGACGGGCTCGAAGGGCTCGCTGTTCCAGCCGTCCTCGCGGGCGGCGGGCTGCACGTCGTGGTGGCCGTAGACGAGGACCGTCGGTGCCTCCGGGTCGCCGGAGGGCCACTCGGCGAAGACGGCCGGGGCGCCCGGCGTCGGCCAGACCTCGGTGGTCGGGAAGCCGGTCTCCTTCAGCTTGGCGGCGAGCCAGTCGGCGCTGCGGCGCACATCGGCCACGTGGTCGGGCTGGGCCGACACGGACGGTATGCGCAGCCACTCGCCTAGGTCGTCGAGGAAGGCGGCGCGGTGGTGTTCGATGTACGTACGGACAGCGCTGTCCGGGGTCTCGCTCATGCTCACGAGCCTATCGGCCCGCACCGTCACCCTGATCGTGCGGTTCGTCACCGACCGGGTCGGTCAGCAGCAGTTTCTCCAGCGCGGCGCGGTCCGGCAGCCCGTCGGGCCGTACGACCTCGCCGGTGCGTACGTACAGGAAGGCGGCCGTCACCGACTCCAGCGGTACGTGCTGCTGCTCGGCCCAGGCGAGACGGTAGAGCGCGAGCTGGAGTGGGTCCGCGGTGCCGGCACGGTTCGTCTTCCAGTCGACGATCTCGTACGTCGCCGTCTCGCCGTCGCCCTCCTTGTAGACGGCGTCGATGCGGCCGCGTACGACCCGGCCGGCGAGTGAGAGCTGGAACGGTGCCTCGACGCGGTGGGGGGTGCGCCGGGCGTACTCGGTGCGTTCGAAGGCGTCCTTGAGGAACTCCAGGTCGTGTTCGTCGGCGATCTCCGCGTCGCCGCCGGGCAGTTCCTCCGGTTCCAGCAGGGGGAGTGTCAGCGGTTCGAAGCGGGCCTCGACCCAGGCGTGGAAACGGGTGCCGCGGCGGGCGGCGGGCTGGGGCGGCCGGGGCATGGGGCGAGCCAGTTCCTGCGCGAAGCCGTCCGGGTCGGCGGCCAGGCTGAGGAGCTGGGAGGCGGTCAGCGACGCCGGAAGACGTACCTCGGTGACGCTTTCGCGGGCGCGCATGAGCTCGCCGGTGAGGGCGTCGAGGTCGCGGTCCCAGGAGGCGACGGTGCGGACCTCCTCCGGCGTGAGGCGGCCGGGGGCGGTCGGTCCGCTCCGCGGTGCCTCGGAGTGGAGGCTGGGCAGTTCGGTGCCGCCGGGCTGTCCCGGAGGAGGCGCCTGGTGGGGGATGGCGGGTCTGCTGCCCGGCGCCGTTGCGGTGGGGGCCGGCGGGGCGGCGGGCCGGTCAGCGGTCCAGGAGTCCCAGTCGGCGGGGTCTGCCGGGCGGCCTGGGTCGCCGAGGACTTCCTCCTGAAGTACCTCGTCGTCCCCGGGCGGCGGCGGCCAGTCCGGGTCGTCGTAGGTGTCCGGGTCGTGCGCTGCCGCGGGATGGTCCTCCTCGTGGGATGCCAGGTGGGCGAGGACCGTCTCGGCGGCGGCCCGACGGCGGGCGAGGGCCGCGTCGTCCAGTGGCAGGGGCCAGGCCTGTTCGGCGGTCGCGCGGTGCAGAGCCGGATTCTCGTCGTCCTCGGCGGGTTCGTCCGCCCAGGCCTCGATCTCGCCGTAGCCGGCGGCGCAGTGCTCGTACAGGGCCGTGAGGAAGTCGGACGGTCCGCGGGGCTTCTTCTGGCTCGGGCCCCACCAATGACCGGAACCCAGCAGCAGGGAACGGGGGCGGGTGAAGGTGACGTAGCCGAGGCGGAGTTCCTCGGTGTGCTGGTGTTCCTTCATGGACTCGTGGAAGGCCTTCAGCCCGCGGGAGTCCCAGGACCCGACCTCGGGCAGGGTGTCGGCGTCCCCGCGCAGGTCGTGCGGGAGCACCTTGCCCTGGGCGGTCCACTTCTCGCGGCCCTGGCCGCTGGGGAAGGTCCCGGTGACCAGGCCGGGTACCGCGACGACGTCCCACTCCAGGCCCTTGGACTTGTGCGCGGTGAGCACCTTGACGGTGTTCTCGCCGCCGGGCAGGGCGTTGTCGAGGCCCTTCTCGTACTGGGCGGCCGTGCGCAGGAAGCCGAGGAAGGCGAGCAGGGTGGCCTCGCCGTCGCTCGCGGCGAAGGACGCGGCGACGTCCAGGAAGTTCGACAGGGTCTCGCGGCGGCGGGCGGCCAGAGCGTGCGGGGACGCCGACAGCTCGACCTCCAGCCCCGTGACGGCGAGGACGCGATGCAGTACGTCCATGAGCGGGTCGGACAGGGCCCGGCGCAGGTCGCGCAGTTCGGTGGCCAGCCGGGCGAACCGCACGCGCGCGTCCGGCGAGAAGGGCAGCCCGTCGTCGTCCCCGGAGCCGTCCAGCGGGGTTTCCAGGAAGGTGTCGAGGGCGTCCGCGAGCGATATCACCTCGGACGGGTCGACGCCCTCGACGGCCTCGGCGAGCCGCCGGTCGGGGTCGTCGTCGCCCTCCACGCGCGCGTGGCTCACCAGCAGCCGGGCGCGGCGGCCCAGGAGGGCGAGGTCGCGCGGGCCGATGCGCCAGCGCGGGCCGGTGAGCAGGCGGACCAGGGAGGCGTTGGCGCCGGGGTCCTGGAGGACTTCGCAGACGGCCACCAGGTCGGCCACCTCAGGCAGGTGCAGCAGCCCGGAGAGGCCCACGACCTCGACGGGGACGTCGCGCGCCACCAGGGCGCCCTGGATCTCGGCGAAGTCGGTCGCCGTGCGGCACAGGACGGCGATCTCGCCGGGTGCCTTGCCGGTGCGCACGAGGTGGGCGACGGAGTCGGCGATCCAGTCGATCTCCTCGGCGTGGGTGCGCAGCAGGGCGCAGCGGACCATGCCGTCGCGTTCGGCGCCCGGGGCGGGGCGCAGAGCCTCCACGCCCGCGTGCATGGCGCGCAGGGGCTCGGCGAGGCCATTGGCGAGGTCGAGGAGGCGGCCGCCGCTGCGGCGGTTCTCGCTGAGTGCCTGGCGGGTGGCGGGGCGCCCGTCGGCGTGCGCGAAGTGCTCCGGGAAGTCGTCGAGGTTGGCGACGGAGGCGCCGCGCCAGCCGTAGATCGCCTGGCAGGGGTCGCCGACGGCGGTCACGGGGTGGCCGGTGCCGCCGCCGAACAGGCCGGCCAGGAGGATGCGCTGGGCCACCGACGTGTCCTGGTACTCGTCGAGCAGCACGACCCGGAACTCGTCGCGCAGGACGCGGCCCACCTCCGGAAGCCCGGCGAGCTGTGCGGACAGGGCGATCTGGTCGCCGAAGTCGAGCAGGTCCCGTTCCCGCTTGGCGGCCCGGTAGCGGATCACCAGGTCGGCCAGTTCACGGCGCGCGGCGGCGGCCTCGGGGACCTTGCGCAGATCGGCGTTGCTGAGCCTGACGGACTCCAGGGAGTCCAGGAGGCCGGCGTCCCAGGCGCGCAGTGCCTCCGGGCGTACGAGGTGTTCGGAGAGTTCGGCGTCCAGGGCGAGGAGGTCGCTGACCAGGTCGGCGAAGGAGCGGGTGAGCGCCGGGTAGGGGCCGGGGGCCTCGCGCAGGACCCGCGCGGCGAGTTGGTAGCGGGTGGCGTCGGCGAGCAGACGGGAGGTCGGCTCGAGACCGAGGCGCAGGCCGTGATCGGTCAGGAGGCGGCCCGCGAAGGCGTGGTACGTCGAGATCACCGGTTCGCCCGGCGGGTTGTCCGGGTCGATCACGTCCGGGTCGGTGACGCCGGCCCTGATCAGCGCCTTGCGGACGCGTTCGGCGAGTTCTCCGGCCGCCTTGTTGGTGAAGGTGAGACCGAGGACCTGTTCCGGGGCGACCTGGCCGGTGCCGACCAGCCACACCACGCGCGCGGCCATCACCGTCGTCTTGCCCGACCCGGCTCCGGCCACGATCACCTGCGGGGCGGGCGGCGCGACGATGCAGGCCGTCTGCTCCGGGGTGAAGGGGATCCCGAGGAGGTCCTTGAGCTGCTCGGGATCGGTGAGATGGGCGGGCACGTCACAGAGGCTAGCGGCGAGCACTGACAGCGGGCGCGGGATCACCCTCGGGGCGGGGAGAAGCGCAGGTCAGCGACTATGGTGCGTCTCATCACACCGGGCCGCCCGCTCCCTGGGGCCGCTCACTCCACGACATGTCGTCCCTCGGGCCGTGCGCTGCACGACGCGCGGAAGGCGCAGTGGGTGCAGTGCTGGCCCGTGGTCGGGGCGAACCGTTCGTCGAGGACCTTGCCCGCGGCGGTGGCGAGCAGGTCCCCGACCCACTCGCCCGCCGGCCCCTCCAGGGAGTCCTGAGCCTGCACCTTGGGGAGGGTCTCCCCACCGTCGCGCTTGGGCGCACCCTGGCGCAGTTGGACCAGCTCGGCGCCGCCCGGTTGGGGGCGGGCGCCCTCGAAGGCCTCGTCGACGGCGCCCTCGCGGACGGCGAGCTGGTAGACGGCGAGCTGGGGATGGTGGGCCACCTCGGCCGACGTGGGCGCGTGTTTGCCGGTCTTGATGTCGACGACGTAGGCGCGGCCGTCACCGTCGGCCTCGACGCGGTCCATCTGGCCGCGGATGCGCACCTCGTAGTCGCCCGCCTCCAGGGTCACGTCGAAGTCGTGCTCGCTCGCCACCGGTGTGCGCCCGGCTCGGTCCATGACATGCCACTTGAGGAAGCGTTCGAGCGCCGCGCGGGCGTTGGCCTTTTCCTGCGCCGACTTCCACGGCGCGTCGAAGGCGAGCGCGTTCCACACGGAGTCCAGGCGCTCCATGAGCACGGCGAGGTCGGCCGGGGTGTGTCCGGAGGCCACCTCGTCGGCGAGGACGTGGACCACGTTGCCGAAGCCCTGGGCCGCGGTCGCGGGCGCGTCGGCCTTCACCTCGCGGCCGAGGAACCACTGGAGGGCGCAGGTGTTGGCCAACTGGTCGAGGGCGCTGCCGGAGAGCGTGACGGGCTGGTCCCGGTCGCGCAGCGGCACCTTGCTCTCGGTCGAGTCCCACATGCCCCACCAGCGGTACGGGTGGGCGGACGGCACCAAGGGGCGGCCGTCCTCGTCGGCGAGGGCGGCGAGGCGGGCCAGCCGGCGGGCGGCGGCCTCCCTCAGAGGTTCGGAGACGCGGGGATCGACCGTGGTGGCGCGCAGCTCGGCGACGAGCGCCCCGACGGCGAGGGGCCGGCGCGGGCGGCCTGTGACGTCGGTGGGCTCGACGCCGAGTTCCGACAGGAAGCGGGAGGGCTGGTCGCCGTCGTCGGCCGGGGCCTTCACGGCGGTCACCACGAGCCGTTCACGCGCGCGTGTGGCGGCCACGTAGAACAAGCGGCGTTCCTCGGCGAGCAGCGCGCCGGGCGTGAGCGGTTCGGCGAGTCCGTCGCGGCCGATCCGGTCGGCCTCCAGCAGGGAGCCGCGGCGACGCAGGTCCGGCCACAGGCCTTCCTGGACGCCCGCGACGACGACCAGGCGCCACTCCAGCCCCTTCGAGCGGTGCGCGGTCATCAGGCGGACGGCGTCGGGGCGTACGGCACGCCGCGTGAGGGTGTCGGCGGCGATGTCCTCGGCGTCGATCTCCTCCAGGAAGTTCAGGGCGCCCCGGCCGCCGGTGCGCTCCTCCGCGCGGGCCGCCGTCGCGAAGAGGGCGCACACGGCGTCGAGATCGCGGTCGGCGTTGCGTCCGGCGGCGCCACCGCGCCGGGCGGACCGTTCCAGGCGGGTGGGCCATGGGGTGCCGTCCCACAGGTCCCACAGCGCCTCCTCGGCGCTGCCGCCGCCCGCCAGGCGTTCGCGTGCCTTGCGGAGCAGCGCGCCGAGTCGCTGGGCGCCACGCGCGTACGCGGGGTCGTGCACCGCGAGCCGCTCCGGCTCGGCCAGCGCGCGCGCCAGCAGCTCGTCCGAGGGCGGCGGCAGCGGGTTGCCCGCGGCACGCTCCTCCTCGCGCAGGGCGCGGCCGAGGCGGCGCAGGTCGGCGGCGTCCATGGCGGCGAGGGGGGAGGCGAGAAGAGTGAGGGCGGTCTCCGTGGGGAGCCAGCACGGATCCTCCGCGCGGTGGGCACGTGCACCGGGCAGGGGCTTCGGCGCCGCGTCGGCGTCCGGCTCGGCTACGGCTTCCGGCTCCGCTTCGGCTTCCGCTTCCGACTCGGCTTCCGACTCCGCGTCGGATCCGGCTCCGGCTTGAGCCCCGGCTCCAAACCCGGCTCCGGCTCCGGCTTGAGCCCCGGCTCCAGACCCGGCGCGGGCTTGGGCATGGGATTGGGCATGGGCTTGGGCTTGGGCTTGGGATTGCGCTTGGGATTGCGCTTGGGCGTCAGAATCCGGGGCAGCGTCAGGCGCTGTCGCGGCTTTCGCCGCCGTGTCGCGGGCTGCCTCGGGTACTACCTGCGCCGTCGTCTCGGCGTCGGGCCCGGCCGCCCCCGCGCCATCGGGGCCTGGCCCGCTCCGGGCGCTGGCCGCCTCGCCGGCCGTACCGCTCCCCGTCTCCGCGGCGCCCCCGAGGTCCGCCCGGGGCCGCTCCCCCGCCTCCGCCTCCGCCACCGCCCGCAAGGCCGTCAGCAACGGCGCCACCGCCGGCTCGTGGCGCAGCGGAAGGTCGTTGCCGTCGATGTCAAGGGGCACACCGGCCGCGGTGAGGGCGCGGCGGATCGTGGGGATGGTGCGTGAGCCGGCGCGTACCAGGACGGCCATGTCGCCCCAGGGAACGCCGTCCTCCAGGTGGGCCCGGCGCAGGATGTCGGCGATGTTGTCCAGCTCGGTGCCGGACGTCGGGTACGTGTACACCTCGACGCGCCCCCCGTCCCGCTCCGGGGCGAGTTCGCGGTGGGCGCGCACCTTGTCGGCGGGGAGGCGGGTCGTCGGCATGCGCTGGGTCAGCAGCCGGGTGGCGGCCAGCACCGTGGCCCCGGACCGTCGCGAGGTCCGCAGCACCTCCACCGGCGCCGGGCGGCCGTCCGCGCGTGGGAAGGCGGTCGGGAAGTCGAGGATGCCGTTCACGTCCGCGC
Source organism: Streptomyces sp. NPDC097107 (assembly GCF_044762405.1). Lineage (NCBI taxonomy): Bacteria > Bacillati > Actinomycetota > Actinomycetes > Kitasatosporales > Streptomycetaceae > Streptomyces > Streptomyces sp. NPDC097107. The sequence continues at coordinate 207,380 of NZ_JBIWEF010000008.1, forward strand.
CGCGGAAGGTGTAGATCGACTGGTCGGGGTCGCCGAAGGCGACGAGGGTGCGCCCGCCGCCGGCCAGGGCGTGCAGCAGCCGTACCTGAGCCGGGTCGGTGTCCTGGTACTCGTCGACGTAGACCGCGTCGTACCGCGCGGCCAGTTGCGCGGCGACCTCGGGGCGGCGGGTGAGGAGCACCGCGCGGTGGACGAGTTCCGCGTAGTCGAGCACGCCCTGCAGGTCGAGCACGTCGAGGTACTCGGCGAGGAAGACGGCGGCGGCCCGCCAGTCGGGGCGGCCGATGCGCCGGGCGAAGGCACCGAGGGCTTCCGGGCCGAGGCCCAGTTCGCGGGTGCGGGCGAGAACCGCGCGGACCTCGTCGGCGAAGCCGCGGGTGGTCAGGCAGGCGCGCAGTTCGTCGGGCCAGCGCACGTGGGCCAGGCCGAGCCGCTCCAGGTCGACCTGGCCGGCGAGCAGTTCGCGTACCGCCACGTCCTGTTCCGGGCCGGACAGCAGTCGCAGCGGTTCCACGAACAGTTCGCTGTCCTGGTGGGCACGGACCAAGGCGTACCCGAGGGAGTGAAAGGTCGTCGCCCGGGGGGCACGCGCGGCTCCCATGCGCAGTGCCATCCGGTCGCGCAGCTCGACGGCCGCCTTGCGGCTGAAGGTCAGCACCAGGGTCCGCTCTGGGTCGCCGCCCCGGGCGATCCGGTCCGCAACGGACTCGACGAGCGTGGTGGTCTTGCCCGTGCCCGGGCCCGCGAGGACGAGCAGCGGGCCGTTCCCGTGGTCAACCACGGCGCGTTGTGCGGCGTCCAGACGAGGGGGGGCCATTCTCGCCGGCGGGGTACGCACCAGTCGGTAAGCGCCACGGCTCCCCCGTCGCACCTGGGGGAGCGACGGGTGTCTGGTGGAGGAGGAGGAGCTCACGTGGTTCGCCGGTCCTGGTGGGTGTACTGGTGGGCCGTCCGCGCTGCGTGCACGGCGGTGGCCGCGGGATGAGGGGGACGCGTGCGGCCGACGCTACGCCGACGGATGAGGCGGAAGCAGGGCTTCCTCTTCTTCCCTCGGACCTCTCGGATCTCTTGGGTCACTCATGGCGCCCGTGTCCCCAACCACACGAACGTACGTCATGCCACGGTCGTGCTCGAAACGCACCTTTTCCCTCATACGGATCACAGGTCACACGTCGGCCGCTCCGATGGCGGAAGCTGTCAGGTGTGACCCTGTGCGCGTTCGCCGCCGTCCCACCGCGCCCGCTTCAGGTCGAGGCGCGGCAGGTGCCCCTCCGCGGCTCTGCTCGCCTCCTTCAGGGGCGTGCCCTCCTCCCGGTAGCGGTCGAGCGCCTCCAGTTCCTGCCCGGCGAGCAGGGCCCCGTCCGCGCGGACGACACGCCACCACGGAACGCCTCCCCCGTAGAGGGACATCACCCGTCCGACCTGACGGGGTCCCCCTTCCTCCAGATACTCGGCGATGTCCCCGTACGTCATGACACGGCCCGGCGGGATCAGTTCGGTCACTTCGAGCACACGCTCGGCGTATTCGGGCAGCGCGTCCGCGTACTCCGGGCGGGGCTCCTCCGGAAGGCTCTGCTCGCTCATCCGCCCCATCCTGCACCACCCCACCGACAACGCGACGTGCTCCCGACGGTGCGCGTCCCTCGCCCGCAAGCGGCGCTTCGGGCAGACTGTGCGGCCCGCACGGGCACCCTGATGCCTGCCGAGGCCGACGCGGCATGCCACCATCGTGCGGGCGGTGACCAGTGATACGAGAGCAAGAAGAGGCGATGAAGCAGCAGGGTGCGCACCCCGAGGACGCCGAGGGCACCTCTGGCTCTTCATCGCGCCCGGACACCGCGGACGGAAGTGGCGAGAAGACCGGCCGACGGGCGGCCGAGGGCAGGACCGCGACGGCCGCCGACCCCGCCGACGTCGCGCACATCGACGAGGTGGAGGGCGACGAACCACTGCTCCCCGCGCGTGTGCACCGTCCGTCCGACCTGATGCGGCTCCTGGTGGGCGTGCTCGCCGTCGTCGTACTGCTCGCCGTCGCCGCCTTCGCGCACGGCACCACCTCGGGCCTCGAACAGGACATCAACAAGGGCACCGGGCAGGCGCCGGACCTGCTGATCAAGATCGCCGGACTGGCCTCCAGTATCGCGATCCTCCTGGTGCCTGTCGCGTTCGCGATCGAGCGACTGATCAAACGGGACGGGCTGCGGATCGCCGACGGCGTGCTGGCGGCGGTCCTCGCGCACGGGGTGACCCTCGCCACCGACCTGTGGGTCGCCAAGGCCGCCCCCGGGTCCATCCAGGAGGCGCTTACCCAACCCTCGCCGGGCGACATCCACGCTCTTACCGATCCCGTGCACGGCTACCTGGCGCCGGTCATCGCGTACATGACGGCCGTCGGCATGTCCCGCAGACCCCGCTGGCGCGCGGTGCTGTGGATCGTGCTGCTCCTCGACGCGTTCTCCATGCTCGTCACCGGCTACACGACACCGTTCTCGATCATCCTGACGGTCCTCATCGGCTGGACCGTGGCTTACGGAACGCTGTACGCGGTCGGCTCCCCCAACGTGCGCCCCACCGGGCGGACGCTGATGGCGGGCCTGCGTCACGTCGGCTTCCGCCCGGTGACCGCCGCCCGCGAGGAAGGGCCTTCGGACACCGCGGAGACCGGTGACCGCGGCCGCCGCTACTTCGTCACACTGGAGGACGGCAGGCCGCTGGACGTCACGGTGGTGGACCGGGAGCAACAGGCGCAGGGCTTCTTCTACCGTGCGTGGCGCAATCTGACGCTGCGCGGCTTCGCCACCCGCAGCAGCCTCCCGTCGCTGCGGCAGGCCCTGGAGCAGGAGGCACTGCTCGCCTACGCGGCGATCGGGGCCGGCGCCAACGCCCCCAAGCTGATCGCGACGTCCGAGTTGGGGCCCGACGCCGTGATGCTCGTCTACGAGCACACCGGCGGGCGCACTCTCGACTCGCTGTCGGACGAGGAGATCACCGACGACCTGCTGCGCGGCACCTGGGAGCAGGTGCGGGCCCTGCAGTCCCGGCGCATCGCGCACCGCAGGCTGGTGGGCGACGCCATCCTGGTGGATCGTTCCGGCACGGTGATCCTCACCGATCTGCGCATCGGCGAGATCGCCGCCGGTGACCTGCTGCTGCGCATGGACATCTCCCAGCTCCTGGTGACGCTCGGCCTGCGGGTGGGTGCCGAACGCGCGGTCGCCTCGGCGGTGGCCGTACTCGGCCCCGACTCCGTGGCGGACTGCCTGCCGATGCTCCAGCCCATCGCGCTCAGCCGCTCCACGCGCGCGACCCTGCGCAAACTGGCCCGGGAACGCGCCCAGCGCGAGCGGGACGCGGTCCTGGAGTCGTCCCGGCAGGCCAAGCTCGCCCGTTCGGAGGCGGCCGCCGACGACACGAGCGCCGCAACCGAGCAGCCCGACAAGCCCGACAAGAAGGCCATGCGCGCCGAGCAGCGGGCGGAGAAGCGAGCCGTCGACGAGGCATTGGAAGAGGCGCGCGAGGAGGACCTGCTCACGCAGATCCGGCACGCGGTACTACGGATCCGGCCGCAGGCTCCCGTCGAGCCGGCGCGCCTGGAGCGAGTGCGACCGCGCACGCTGATCAGCTTCATCGCAGGTGCGATCGGCGCCTACTTCCTGCTGACGCAGCTTACCCACATCGAGTTCGGACCGCTGATCTCGAACGCCCAGTGGGGCTGGGTGGCCGCGGCGGTGCTGTTCTCGGCGGCGAGCTATATCGCGGCGGCGATGGCCCTGCTGGGCTTCGTACCCGAGAAAGTGCCGTTCCTGCGAACCGTAGCCGCGCAGGTCGCCGGGTCGTTCGTGAAGATCGTCGCCCCCGCGGCGGTCGGCGGCGTCGCCCTGAACACCCGCTTCCTGCAGCGCGCCGGAGTACGGCCCGGACTCGCGGTGGCGAGTGTCGGCGCGTCGCAGCTGTTCGGGCTCGGCTGTCACATCCTGATGCTGCTGGCCTTCGGCTATCTGACGGGCACCGAGAAGACGCCGTCGCTGTCGCCGTCCAGGACGGTGATCGCGGGTCTGCTGACGGTGGCGGTGCTCGTGCTCGTGGTGACGTCGGTGCCGTTCCTGCGCAAATTCGTCGTCACGCGCGTGCGGTCGCTTTTCGCCGGTGTCGTACCGCGCATGCTTGATGTCCTGCAGCGGCCGCAGAAGCTGGTCACCGGCATCGGCGGCATGCTGCTGCTCACCGCCTGCTTCGTGATGTGCCTGGACGCCTCGATCCGGGCCTTCGGCGACGAGACGACGTCGATCAGCCTGGCGAGCGTCGCGGTCGTCTTCCTCGCGGGCAACGCGCTGGGGTCCGCGGCGCCCACCCCGGGCGGTGTGGGCGCGGTGGAGGCGACGCTCACGGTCGGTCTGATCGCCGTCGGCCTGCCCAAGGAGGTCGCCGCCCCAGCGGTGCTGCTGTACCGGCTGCTCACGCTGTGGCTGCCGGTGCTGCCGGGCTGGCTGGTCTTCAACCACCTGACCCGGAAAGAAGCGCTGTAACGGCCTCGTAGGCCCCGGAACGGCCTCGCACGCCGAGATGATCCTTACGCGTCGACTCACCCGCGTACGTCCCGGCTGCCCGCCCCGTGCCTCGTACGTCCCGGCTGCCCGCCCCGTACCTCGTACGGCTCCTGCCCCGAGCGCACGGACCCGCGCGCCCGCACGATGGTCGCATGCCGAACTCCTTCCGGCTGCGCGCCGCCGCCCTGACCGCCGCCACCGCCGTGGCCATGTCCGCTCTGCTGGCGGGCTGCAGTGACGACTCGGGAAGCGACTCAGGGGGCGACGAGGACCTGACGGCCCAGAAGCTCGGCTGGAAGGACTGCCCGGCCCCCTCCGAGGCCGAGGGCGGTGGCTCCGCTCCCTCCCCGCTGCCGGACGGCGCCGAGTGGCAGTGCGCCACCATGAAGGCGCCACTCGACTGGGACGCCCCCGAGGGCGACACGATCGACCTCGCGCTGATCCGGGCGGAGGCCAGCGGTGAGGCGGACCGCCGGATCGGCTCGCTCGTATTCAACTTCGGCGGCCCTGGCGGATCGGGCGTCACCACGCTGCCCGCCTTCGGCCAGGACTACGCCACCCTGCGCACCCGCTACGACCTGGTCAGCTTCGATCCGCGCGGTGTCGGCCGCAGCGCCCCGGTGGAATGCCTGGACGACAAGCAGCTCGACGCCTACTTCCAGCAGGACGCCACCCCCGACGACGCGGCCGAGCGCACCGAGTTACTGGACAACACCGAGGACTTCAACGCGGCCTGCGAGACGAACTCGAAGAAGATCCTGCCGCACGTGCGCACCACCGACGCGGCCCGCGACATGGACCTCATGCGCCAGGTCCTCGGCGACGACAAGCTGCACTACTTCGGCATCTCCTACGGCACCGAACTCGGCGGCGTCTACGCCCACCTGTTCCCCAAGAAGGTGGGCCGCGCCGTCTTCGACGCGGTCGTCGACCCGACGCAGACCCCGGAACAGGGCTCGCTCGCGCAGGCGAAAGGCTTCCAGCTCGCACTCGACAACTTCGCCGAGGACTGCGTGTCGAAGGTCGAGGACTGCCCCGTCGGCACCAGCGCGCAGGACGTCAAAAACCGAATCGCCCGGCTGCTGAAGGACCTCGACCGCAAACCGATCCCCGGCATCTTCCCTCGTGAACTCACCGAGACCGCCGCGACCGGAGGCATCGCGCAGGCGCTGTACTCGAAGGACTTCTGGGAGTACCTGACCGACGGCCTGGAGCAGGCGTACGACGGTGACGGCAGGGTCCTCATGGTGCTGTCGGACGCGTTGAACGGGCGAAACGAGAACGGCGAGTACAGCAACATCACTGCTGCCAACGTCGCCATCAACTGCGCCGACGACAAGCCGAGGTACGACCCCGCGTACGTGGAACGCAAGCTTCCGGAGTTCCGGAAGGCCTCCGCGCTGTTCGGCGACTATCTCGCGTGGTCCATGCTCAGCTGCACCGACTGGCCGGTGCCCGGTGCCGTCGACCACCCCGACGTGAGCGCGCCCGGAGCGCCGCCGATCCTGGTGATCGGCAACACCGGCGATCCGGCGACGCCCTACGAGGGCGCGGGGAGGATGGGGGACGCGCTGGGGAAGGGCGTGGGCGTGGAACTGACCTACAAGGGCCAGGGGCACGGTGCCTACGACAGCAAGAACAAGTGCGTACAGGACGCGGTGCACGGCTACCTGCTGGACGGGAAGGTGCCGGCGGCCGGGACCGTCTGCTCCTGACCGCCGACCACATCGCCGACACATCCCACAACGCAGAATCATGAACAAAGTGGCAGGTCAGAGCGTTATCCACAGGGCCCAGCGGGCTCTGCGTGCTCCGCCTACCATGGCATGACCGCCATCCGCTGCACGGCGCGGACGGCTTGCGAGGGGGGAGAGGACATGGCGCGTCTCGTACGGTGGACGGCTCTGACGGCCGCCGCCGCACTGCTGACTGCGGGCTGCAGCAGCGGCTCGTCCGGTGACGACCAGGACGACGGGGGGACAGAGGGGGCGAGCAGCGCAGGGCCGTCCGCGGCCGCACCGCCCGGGGTGCCCGATTCGCTGGCCTCCCAGACGCTCGGCTGGGGCCGCTGCAAAGGCACCGCCGACTCCCCCGCGCCGGGCGGCGACTGGCAGTGCGCCACGCTTGAGGCACCGCTGGACTGGGCCGAGCCGGACGGCGAGACGATCGGCCTCGCGCTGATCCGGGCCAAAACCACCGGCGACGACGGGCGCATCGGCTCCCTGCTGTTCAACTTCGGCGGCCCCGGCGGCTCCGGCGTCTCCATGATGCCGTCCTACGCCGACACCGTCTCCTCGCTGCACGAGCGATACGACCTCGTCAGCTGGGACCCGCGCGGGGTGGCCGCCAGCGAGGGGATCCGCTGCCGCGCCGACGAGGCGATCGAGGACGCCGAGTCGGTGGACTCCACGCCCGACACCGCGGCCGAGGAACAGGCGTATCTGAAGGACGCCGCCGACTTCGGCGCTGGCTGCCAGAAGGCCGCCGGCAAGCTGATGGAACACGTCTCGACCACGGACACCGCCCGCGACATGGACCTGATGCGGCACGTGCTGGGCGACGAGAAGATGCACTACTTCGGCATCTCGTACGGCACCGAACTCGGCGGCGTCTACGCCCACCTGTTCCCGGGGCGCGTGGGGCGCGTGATCCTCGACGCGGTCGTGGACCCGGGTGCCGACACGATGGGCCACGCCGAGAACCAGGCCAGGGGCTTCCAGCGCGCGCTGGACGACTATCTGAAGTCCACCGGGCAGGACCCGAAGCAGGGTTCGCGGGAGATCGCCGACCTGCTGGAGCGTCTCGACGCGAAACCGCTGCCGACGTCGTCGCAGGGGCGCGAGCTCACGCAGACACTCGCCCTCACCGGAATCGTGCTGCCGCTCTACAGCAAGGACGGCTGGCCGGCCCTGACGAGCGCGCTCGCGGCGGCCGAGGAGGGCGACGGCTCCGAACTGCTGGCGCTCGCCGACGGCTACAACGAGCGGGACCCCTCGGGCCGCTACGGCACGACGACCCACTCCCAACGAGTCATATCGTGCCTGGACGACAAGCAGCGGCCGACCGTCGACGAGACCAGGAAGCTGCTGCCGAGGTTCGAGAAGGTCTCGCCCGTCTTCGGGGCGTTCCTCGGCTGGGACACGGCCGGGTGGTGCCACGACTGGCCGGTGGCCGGTCAGCACGAGACCCCCGAGGTGAGCGCGCCCGGCGCGGCTCCGATCCTGGTGATCGGCAACACCGGCGACCCGGCGACGCCCTACGAGGGCGCCCGCAGGATGGCGGACGAGCTGGGCGCGGACGTCGGTGTGGTGCTCACGTGGAAGGGCGAGGGACACGGGGCCTACGGGAGCGGGAGCGACTGTGTCGACTCCGCGGTGGACGGCTATCTGCTGAAGGGGACGGTGCCGAAGGACGGCAAGGTCTGCTCATGACGGCGGCGGGGGCTTCGGGCACCTGCGGTGCGCGAAACCCCCGCCGTCCGGAGAACGGGATCGGGGCCCGGTCAGTAGACGGGCTTGGCCGGCTCGATCTGGTTGACCCAGCCGATCACGCCGCCGCCCACGTGCACGGCGTCCGAGAAGCCGGCGGACTTGAGGACCGCCAGAACTTCCGCACTACGGACACCCGTCTTGCAGTTCAAGACAATCTTCTTGTCCTGCGGGAGGCTCTCCAGGGCCGAGCCCATGAGGAACTCGTTCTTCGGGATCAGCCGGGCGCCCGGGATGGAGACGATCTCGAACTCGTTCGGCTCGCGGACGTCGATGAGCTCGATGTTCTCGCCGTCGTCGATCCACTCCTTGAGCTGCTTCGGAGTGATGGTGGAGTCGGCGGCAGCCGCCTGGGCCTCCTCGGACACGACGCCGCAGAAGGCCTCGTAGTCGATGAGCTCGGTGACGGTCGGGTTCTCACCGCAGACCGCGCAGTCGGGGTCCTTGCGGACCTTGACCTGGCGGTACTGCATCTCCAGGGCGTCGTAGATCATCAAGCGGCCGACCAGCGGCTCGCCGATGCCCGCGAGGAGCTTGATCGCCTCGTTGGTCTGGATGGAGCCGATGGACGCGCACAGCACGCCCAGGACGCCGCCCTCGGCGCAGGACGGGACCATGCCGGGGGGCGGGGGCTCCGGGTAGAGGCAGCGGTAGCAGGGGCCGTGCTCGGACCAGAAGACGGAGGCCTGGCCGTCGAAGCGGTAGATCGAACCCCAGACGTAGGGCTTGTTCAGCAGCACGCAAGCGTCGTTGACCAGGTAGCGGGTCGCGAAGTTGTCCGTACCGTCGACGATCAGGTCGTACTGGCTGAAGATGTCCATCACGTTGTCGGCCTCGAGCCGCTCCTGGTGAAGGACCACGTCCACGTACGGGTTGATGCCCTTGATGGTGTCGCGGGCGGACTCGGCCTTGGACCGGCCGATGTCGGCCTGGCTGTGGATGACCTGCCGTTGCAGGTTCGACTCGTCGACCTCGTCGAACTCCACGATGCCGAGCGTGCCGACACCGGCCGCCGCCAGATACATCAGGGTCGGCGAGCCGAGGCCGCCCGCGCCCACGGCGAGCACCTTGGCGTTCTTCAGCCGCTTCTGCCCGTCCATCCCCACGTCGGGGATGATCAGGTGGCGGGAGTACCTGCGGACCTCGTCTACGGTGAGCTCGGGGGCCGGCTCGACCAGGGGTGGCAGCGACACGGGGACTCCGTTGGTCGGTCAGTGATTACGGTTGTTCTCCCAGTAACACTGCCACGGCCTTTTTCATTCCGAGACACCCGTCCCGACTCGCGAGACGATTTCGTCCCAGTAGCCGGGCATCGTCTCCCAGGGGTCGATCCGGCCGCCCTGGTCCGTGCGGTCGGTGAAGTAGATCGTCGCGGCGCCCTGCCAGCGGGCGATGCGCAGCGCCTCCTCCAGATGCCCGCGGGGGACGCCGTGCACGAAGTGGCAGAAGCGCTCGGGCGGATAGTCGGCGCTCCACTCGGCCGCCTGGGACCAGCGGTAGTCGCTCCAGGCGCCCGAGAAGGTGACGAGTTGGTCGGCGTTCTCCGCATAGCCGGGGTAGGGGTGGGTGCCGTGGCCGAGGACGACGTGGGCATCGTCACGGATCGCCCGGAGAGTGGTCACGGTGCGGCGGACCTCGGGGAGCGCGGAGCGTTCGGACGGGCAGCGATCGAGGAGGAAGCCGTCGACCTGGTACCAGTCGAGGTGTCGGTGCGCGTCGGAGATCAGCGCACCGAAGCTCCGGGCCCCGTACGCGGCATCGAGGTGACCGAGGACGCGGACGCCCGCGTTGCGCAGGCGTCCGACGACGTCCAGGCAACGCGGGTCGGGGTGCGCGCCGGGGCCGTCGGCGACGTTCAGGACGACCCAGTGCAGGGGGGCGCCCGGGCAGGTGAGGCCGGACCACTCGCCGGGCGCGACGAGGGGGTGGGCCAGTCCCGGAACGCCGAGGCCGGTGCGGACGCCGGTGCTCGCGGTGCCCGTTTTGGCACTGGTCAGATACGGCATGCCGCCTCCATCCAGATGTCCGCGAGGGACTCTTCCAGGGCGATCCGGGGCCGCCAGCCGAGCCGGTCGCGTGCGGTGCGCACATCGGCCTGCTGCCAACTGCCGCAGCCGTCCGGGTAGGGGTGGGCGACCGGGGCCACGTGCTCGGCGTCGGCACGGTCGCCGCGGATCCCGAGGGGCTCCGGGCGGTGATGGCCGAGAGCGTCGGAGCGGTGGTGGCCCAGGGAGTCGACGCGGTGGGACATGGTCTCGGTGCGGGGGTGGCCGATGGTGGGCCGCAGTGCGCCGGGGGGGCCGTCGAGTTCGTGCAGGGCACCGCCGTATCCGGCCACGCGGGCGAGGGTGGCGGCGGCGTCGCGCAGGCGGACGGCGCGGCCGGAACCGATGTTGATGACTCCCTGGGCCGCGGACAGGGACGCGGCGTGGACGGCGCGGGCGACGTCGCGGACGTCGATGAAGTCACGCTGGGCGCCGAGGCCGCCGAGGCGGAGTTCACCGTCGCCGGACTGCATCGCGCGGCGCATGGCCTCGGCGAGGCGGCCCAGCGGGGAGCCGGCGGGGGTGCCGGGACCGGCGGGCGAGAAGACGCGCAGGACGACGGCGTCCAGGCCGGAGCCGAGGACCAGTTCGGTCGCGGCGAGCTTGCTGACGCCGTAGGGGCCGCCGGGACGGGGCACGGCGTCCTCCGCGGTGGAGGAGCCGGGCTGGCTGGGGCCGTACTCCGCACTGCAGCCGACCTGCACCAGGCGGGCGCCGCAGCCGCTGCGGCGCAGCGCCTCGCAGACGGTGGCGACGGCGACGGTGTTGTGCCGGGTGAGGTCGCGGGCGCCGCCCCGGGTGGCGCCGGCGCAGTTGACGACGACGCCGGGATGGACCGCGTCGAGGAAGCGGGTGAGGGCGCCGGGGCTGCCGGTGGCGAGGTCGAAGCGGACGTCGGCGTCGTCGCCGCGGCCGAGGACGGTGAGCTGGACGGCCGGGTCGGCGAGCAGACGGTCGGCGACGAAGCGGCCGATATAGCCGTTGGCTCCGATCAGCAGGACTCTCATCGGGCTGCTCCCGGTGCCGAGGCGTCGGGTCGGGAGGTGGTCATCTGGGGGCTCCTTCGGAGGGTGATGTGGACGTGTGGGGGGTTGTCCCGGGGCGCGCGGTCACTGCGGCTGCTCCACGGATGCGTGGGCCGAGGCCCTGGTCAGGCGGCGGGTCGCGTGCACCAGGAGGGTCAGCGCGCCGATGCCGCAGGCCGCCGTCGGAACGCCGGCCGGACCGCAGGCGGCGACCAGGGCCTCCACCGGGGCGGCGAGGAAACCGCAGCCGGGGAGGCGACCGGCGAAGAGCGTGGCCAGGGCCGCCGCCTCGACGGTGGCCACGACGGTGAGGACGCGCGTGGGGGCGTGTGTGCAGCCGTGCACGGTGAGCAGGCGGGCGAGCAGGAGGAGGGCGCCCAGGGTGAGTGCCTGGGGGTGGGCGGCGGGCTCCGCGAGGACCGCGCCGGTCAGCGCGACCAGGGCCGTCAGGGCGCACATGAACAGGGCGACCGTGCCGAGCAGCAGGGGGCGCACGGAGGCGGAGAAGTCGGCCAGGCCGCGGCTGGCCGTCAGTTTGCGGCGGGCGCCCACGGCGAAGAGGTGGGCACTTGCGGCCGCGGGCGCGCAGGCCAGGGCGAGAGCCAGTACAGGGGCGACGGTGACGGGCCACGGGCCCTCGGCGGTGCCGTCGGGCAGGCCGTCCGGGCCGCCGGCGAGAGCGGCGCGGAGCAGTCCGTCGCCGAGGAGGGCGTAGCCGACGAGCCAGCAGGTCCAGGTACCGGTGGTACGCGTCGCGGCCCTCAGCGGGCCCCGGCGCAGTGCCGCGCGCACCGCGAGAGTGACCACGAGGGCGCCGACGACGGCCGCGGTCAGCCGCGGTCGGCCTTCGGTGAGGCGCAGGCCGGTCACGGCGGCGGCGCCCAGCGCGCCGGGCAGCAGCGCGAGGACGGTCCAGGCGGTGCGTACCCGGGGAGCCGGCGACTTCGTGGGACGCGGGGACGTGTCGCCGTCGCGCGGGACGCGGGCGTACATCTCCTCCGCGAGGGAGAAGACGTCCCGGTGGCGGAAGCGTGCGGCCGTCCGGTCGGTGACGCCGTGCGCCTCCAGGCCCGCCGCGATCTCCAACGGGTCCACGGCACGCTCGCACAGGTCGCGGTGACGGTACATCAGGGCCTTCACCGGGTCCGCGGCGGCACGGCGCGCGGCGGACGGCGACTCCTTGCCGACGGCTACCGTTCCGCCGCCGGCCACTCCGCCGCGGGCGTCCGCAGTGCCACCGCCGCCCGCTGCGCCTCGGGCGACCGGGCCGCCCCCGGCGACCGCAGGCTCCCCGGCGACCGCACTGCCCCTGGCAACCTCTCCACCGCGGACGGCCCGGCTGCCTCCGGCGACCGCACTACCTCCGGCGGCCGCTGCGCCGCCGTCGGCGCCCTCGCGCGACGGCACGACCGTGCCCGGAAAACCGCGCTCGCCCGGGCGCCGGTCCTCGTCCGTCCACCGACCGGTGCGCGTTTGCGCGTCAGGCGTGTCGGAGGTGTCTGGCGTGCCGTCGGTCAGGGACTCCCGCGAGCGGGAGTCCCAGGCGCCCGGGCTGCCGGGGGTGCCGGGGCGGTCGAGTTCGCCGAGGCCGCTCATCGGACCCCCTCGGTCGCGGAGGCCGGGGAGGTGGCCCGGACGGGGGCGTCCGTAGCCCAGCCGGGGCCGCCCCGGGCCACGACACGGGCCGTGGGGTCGGTCCAGCGGCCGGGGACGTGGGCCTCGGCGGGGACGGCGAACGGCAGAGGTTCGCCGGTGTCGTCGAGGACGACGCGGCGGACCGGGACACTGGAGAGGATCTCCAGGTAAATGCCGTGAAATGCCGCGACGTTCTGCTCGACGGTGAACAGTTCCAGTGCGCGGGCGCGCGCGGCGGCGCCCAGTCGCTCACGGCGCTCAGGGTCGCGCAAAAGGGCGACGCACGCCTCGGCGAGCGCCCGCGGATTGCGCGGCGGCACGACGAGTCCGGTGCCGCCGATCGCCTCGACGACCGCGCCGACGTCCGTGGAAACCGTCGCGCGTCCACAGAACATGGCCTCGACCAGCCCGGACGGGAACCCCTCGACGACGCTGGAGAGGACCACCAGGGCGCCCGCGCCGTACGCGTCGGCGCGGGACGGCAGTTCCGGCCCGCCGGTCTCCTCGAAGGACACCGGGTTGCGTCCGACGGCGTGCGGGCCGTCGGCCTCGTCGGGGAAGAGCTGCGCGGCCAGGCCCTCGCAGTGGGCGAGGTAGGCCGCGCCGTCGGGGCCGGTGGGGCTGCCGACGATCCGGAGCCGCGCCCGGGGCTCCGCCTTGCGGATCTCCGCGAAGGCGTGCAGCAGCGACACCAGGTCCTTGGCGGGCTCGACGCGGCCGACCCAGACGAGGGTGTGCGGGTCGGCGTACCCCGGCGACTCCCCCGTCTCGGCGAAGGGAGTCGCGTCCATACCCGGGTGGACGGTGCGGAGCTTGGCGCGGTCGGCCCCGCAACGCTCCTGCCAGCGGCGGGCGTGCGCGTTGCCGGGCGTGATCACGGCCGCACGCCGGTAGGTCTCGGCGGCCAGCCGGCCGTGGAAGGCGGCCAGCACGGACCGCATCGCGGGTGGGGCGTCGGGTTCGGTCAGGTAGTGCGTCCGCAGCCGCACCCCGTATTCGGTCACCAGCAGGGGCACGTCGCAGAAGTGCCGGGCGAGCAGGCCCGGAAGCGCCGCCGTGCCGCCGGAGGCCGCGTGGCACAGGTCCACCGCGCCGAGGTCGTCTTCCTCGTACCAGTCGAGCGACAGGGGGCGCAGGGCGCGTTCGAGGCGCGCGGCTACGGCGAGCAGGTCGGGGACGCGCGCCTCACGTGCGGAGCGGTGGGCGCCGGGCGCGCGACAGGCGCGTTCCAGGGCGCGTACGGCGGTCTCCGAGCGGAGTGCGGCGGGCAGTCCGCCTTCGTCGCGGGCGAGTTCGGCGAGACCGTACAGCGCGTTGGCGAAACGGTCCGCCTCAAGGGCCGACTCGCCCTCCGAGGCCCCTCCCGACGCCCTCTCCGAGCTCGCGGAGGAGTTGCCGGGGGCGGTCGTACACAGGACCGCGGCGAGTTCGCCGTAACACTCCGCGAAGCGCCTACGCGCGCGCCGCCCGTGAACCACCCCGTCGTCCTCGAAGTCCCACAGCGACGCGGTGCGTACCCGGCCGACCTGCGGCGGCAGCGGAACCCACCCCTCGTCCTCCTGGCGCTCGCTGCGGCTGAGCGCGTAGACGTCGAACTCGTGCTGCTCGAGCCCGCGCACGAGCCGATCGCACCAGAGCCCCGCCTCACCGCTCACATACGGATAGCCACCCTCCGTAAGCAGTCCGATGCGCACGCGCGCACCCCCGATCTCCCGTCTGGGGAGCCGTCGTTGGCCCGGCGGCTCGCAGCGGGACGAACGTATGCGGACGAGGCGGTGGCGCGATGGACGGTTGTCCATCGCGCCACCAGAAGGGGTGAACGGGCGTGACTTTCCCATGCGGGGCGCGTTCGGTCGCGCTAAGAGATCAAACAGTCACCACACGTGATGCGGCGGCCATGACTCGCGGTCAGCTGTTGGGGTAGGCCCAGGGGTTGGGACGGCAGTCGATTCCGTCGTGGTCGACGAACTTGGTCTGCTGCTGCATGACCGGGGCGAGTTCGCCGTCCTTGTCGCAGGTGACGTGGTTGAAGCCGATGCGGTGGCCGATCTCGTGGTTGATCAGCATCTGCCGGTACCCGTGGATGTCGTCGCCGTACGGCTCCGCGCCCTGAGCCCACCGGTAGGCGTTGATCATCACGCGCTCGGTGGCGGCCGAGTCGCAGGACACGTTGTCCTCGGTGGTGTCCAGGCCCGACTTGGCGCACCAGTCGGCGGTGGTGCCGGGGCTGGCCAGCGTGATCACGAAGTCGGGCTGCCCGGAGTGGATGCGCTCGAAGGAGCGGGCGCCGTTGTGGGCCCAGCTCCGGTCGTCGTTGAGCGTCTTGTGCACAGCCTCGGCGAAGAGGGCCCCGTCGAGGCCGAGCCCCTGTTCCACGTCCACGCGGTAGGTGTACTTCTGCCCCGTTCCCGGCCCCTTGTCGATGCCGGGGATCGCGTCGAACTTCCCCGAACCGTCGAGTTCGGCGCCGAGCGGGTACCTCTTCTCCATCTTGTGCTCGTACGTCAGCGGTGCCGCGGACTCGGGGGCGGAGGGCGTCAGCCGTCCTTCCGCCCGCGAGGCGGAGTCGTGGACGTCGCGGGCCTGGTCGGTGGCGGACTGCGAGCGCGCCCCGTCACCGTCCACCCCGTCGGCGACCTGGCCGGCCACGACGACCGCCAGCACGGTGGTGACGGCGGCCGCGGCGATGCCGGTGAAGGTCCTGCCCTTACCGCCCTTGACCGGAGCGGGCTCACCCGTGGGTGGCGCGTCGTCGGCGGAGCCCGTGACGCCACCGTCCCCGCCCCCGGCGCTCCAGTCGGTGACGGAGGCGTACGGGTCGGCGGGCTGCACGGAGGCGGGGTCAGGGCGCCGGGCGCGGGGCACGAAGACGTCGCCGTCCCCACCGAAGGCGTCCAGGTAATCCTGCCGCGGTCCTCCCGGAGCGGCCTGCCGCTGCCGCGGGAAGGGCGGGCCGGGCGGCCTCGCGGACGGACCGGGCGGCCCGGGACGCGCGGGGTGCGAGTAGGCACCGGGGGGCGGTCCCGCCGGTGCGCCGGGTCCGGCACCGGCCCGCCCGTTCACGTCGCCCCAGCCACCGCCGGGTTCGCGCTGCTCGGGATGGCCGCCACGAACCCGCGGCGCACCGTGCGCGGGGGTACCGTTCGGGACCCCCGGGACACCACGAGCGGGCGCACCATCCGCCACCCGCGGAAAACCGTGCGCCGGCGTGCCGTCCCCCACCTTGGGGAACCCATGCGCCGGCGTGCCGTCCGAACCCACCGGAAAACCACGCCCAGGCGTCCCACCGGAAACCTGCGGAAACCCACGCGCGGGCGTCCCACCGGAAACCTGCGGAAACCCACGCGCGGGCGTCCCGTCCGAAGCCGACGGAAACCCACGCGCAGGCGTCCCATCGGAGACCGCGGGGAACCCGTGAGCCGGCGTCCCGTCCGGAAGCCGCCGGCCCGGACCCGCATACCCCCGGGGGGATGTTCCGTTCGCCGGCGGTGCCTGCTCCTCCGCCGGAGGCCCCTGCGCCCGGCGGCGTCCCAGTAGGCCGGGGCGGCCCTCGCGTGCTGCGGCGGCGCCCTCGGCGTCGGCCCTGGGCGCGGGTCCGCGGCGGCTGTGGCGTCCCACTTCGCGCCTCAGCCTCCTGTGGTCTGGTTGGCGGGCTCGTCGTCGACGGCCGCGTCGATCCTCTCGCCGACCACCGATTCCCCGGTGTCCGCGAGGAGTTCGCGGAACGCCGTGGCCACGGTCTCCGGATATTCCATCATCGCCACGTGCCCCGCGTCCGGCAGGGTCAGCAGCCGGGAGTCACGGAAGGCGCGGGCCGCCCGCTGTGCCATGCGGTAGCCGACGAGTTGGTCCCGTCCACCGTAGACCAGCAGCGTCGGTGCGAGAACCCGTTCGGCCTGTCGCCACAGCCCCTGCTGGCCACCCACCGTGTACGCGTTCACGATCCCGCGGGCGGAACGCGCCATGGCGTCCCAAAAGTACGGCAGTTGCAGTCGCCGTTCCATCTCCTCCACCGCGTTGCGGAAGCCCTCCGGCGACACGCGCCCCGGATCTCCGTAGCAGAGCGCCGTCACGCCGCGGACCCGCTGCTCCGCGGTCCACTCGCGGGTGAGCCGGGTGAACAGCGAAACCACCCCCGGCAACGCCAGCAGCCCCGTCGGCACGGCGCTGCGCTGCACACGGACCTCCGGCAGCGCGGGCGACACGAGGGTCAGCGTCCGCACCAGGTCGGGCCGCACCGCGGCGACGCGGGTGACGACGGCGCCGCCGAGCGAGTTGCCGAAGAGGTGCACGGGGCCGCGCCCGGCCGCGTCGAGGTGGCGCACTACCGCGCGCGCGTGGCCCGTGATCGAGTAGTCGCCGTCGTCCGGTGGCGGGGAGTCGCCGAAGCCCGGCAGGTCGATGGCCTCGCCGTCGACGACGCCGTCCAGCAACGGCATCAGCGCCGACCAGTTCTGCGAGGAACCGCCGAGGCCGTGGACGTAGAGCGCGGGCGGCAGCCCCTCGCGGGCCGGTGGCCTCGAGCGCACCGTCATGGTGAGTCCGGGCAGGTGGACCGACCTGAGCCGCTCGCCGGCCGCGACCTTGACGGCTGCGGCCTTCGGCAGCACGTTGGCGGGCGGCACGGACGGCGGCTCGATCGAAGGCATGTAGCAATATTACGAGACGATCACGCAAGTGGTTCATGTGTTCGCCATCACAAGCGCGGGTGCGACGGCGCGGCAGGCGGGTACTGATGCCGACAGCGCACGGAACGGGCACGGACGTTGGCGACGCATGGCGTCCGGATCGGGTGTCTCCTAGGCTCGTGGAGTGGGCACCCGCGTGTGGCCCCTGCATCTTCAGGGACGTTCGTAGGAAGGGAGCCCAGCATGACCGTCGACCCGACCGACCCCGAGACCTTCGACGACGAGTCACAGGAAGCGGAGGAGTTCGACGTCGAGGCACCGGACGCCGACGCCGCCGAGCAGCAGGCGGACATCGCTCCGGAGCGCGACGATCCGTTGACCGGTGTGGATCCGGACCGCGCCAACGAGGCCGACCTGGTGGAACAGGCCCGGGTCGTCTCCCACGACGAGGACGACTACCGCTGAGACGCGGCCGCGGGTGACCGAAGACACGGCACCGGAAGCGGCGGAGAAGCCCGCCGAGCAGGAAGGAGGCCGATTTCTGCCCGGCCTGAAAGCTTTCGAAACCTGTTGTGCGGCTATCGCCACCGTCCGGTCCGTGAAATTCTGCGCTCGCACCGCACACACCACGGTTACCGAAAAGTACGATGGCGACGCGGCGCACACCGCACGAGGACGACTATGGGAGGCGGCGTGACAGCCATCGAGCAGACAGAGGCGGTACGCCCGCGGGGCACACGCCTTCCCCGCCGAGCCCGACGCAACCAGCTGCTGGGCGCCGCACAGGAAGTGTTCGTGGCCCAGGGCTACCACGCGGCCGCGATGGACGACATCGCCGAACGCGCCGGCGTCAGCAAGCCGGTGCTCTACCAGCACTTCCCGGGCAAGCTCGACCTCTACCTCGCCCTGCTGGACCAGCACTGCGAGTCCCTGATCCAGTCCGTGCGGAGCGCGCTCGCGTCGACCACCGACAACAAGCAGCGCGTCCGGGCGACGATGGACGCCTACTTCGCGTACGTCGAGGACGACGGCGGCGCCTTCCGGCTGGTCTTCGAGTCGGACCTGACCAACGAGCCGGCCGTGCGCGAGCGCGTCGACAAGGTCACGAACGAGTGCGCCGAGGCGATCTGCGACGTCATCGCGGAGGACACCGGCCTCTCGCGCGCCGAGTCGATGCTGCTGGCCTCCGGGCTGGGCGGCCTCGCCCAGGTGGTGGCCCGCTCCTGGTTGCACAGCGACCGCAGCGTGCCGCGCGACCAGGCGGTCCAGTTGCTGACCTCGCTGGCCTGGCGGGGCATCGCCGGCTTCCCGCTGCACGGCAGCGAACAGCACTGAGCAGCCGACCCTCACGGCGTGGCGGGCGGCGGCTCACGTGTGGCGACTCTGTCCCCGTCGGCTGTTCGCTCCTGGCGTTCTCCGGCGCAGCGTGTACGTCCCCTCACCGGGCTAATGTGTCCTGGGTACGGCGCGGAAGATCGCGCACTTAACTGACCGTCGGAGGGACATAGCCGTGGAGGTCAAGATCGGCGTGCAGCACGCGCCCCGCGAGATCGTTCTGGAGAGCGGTCAGAGTGCCGAGGAGGTCGAGCGTGTGGTGGCCGAGGCACTCGCCGGCAAGTCGGCGCTGCTGAGCCTCGTGGACGAACACGGCCGCAAGGTCCTGGTGCCGGCCGACCGTCTGGCCTACGTCGAGATCGGCGAGCAGGCCCCTCGCAAGGTGGGCTTCGGCGCACTGTAGTCGGCGGACGCGGAACGACGCACGCAGAACGGGAGGGGCCCGGCGGTGACTCACCGCCGGGCCCCTCCCGTCGTCCCCTGTTCGCTCCCGTCGTCGGCTGTCTGCTCCCGTCGCCTCGTTCACGGACGGAGCACAGTTCACCCACAGGAGGAGGGTTGCATTCCGCAGGTCAGGGGTAAGACGGTTGTGACCGTTTCGGGCAGGCCGGCTGCGTGGGAGGGACCCCGACATGCTCTTGGAAGCGCTCAGCGCCGCGATCCTCGGCTTCGCCCTGGCATGGGCCGCCGCCCACCGTCTGCCACACCGTCTGCCGGCCCGCGTCCTGGTTCTGCCGACGGGGATCGCCGGGGCCCTCTTCGGGGCCTTCGTCACGCACACCGCGCTGGGCGCCGGCGGACTCCTGCTGGTTCTCCTGGGCTCGGCGACCCTCTCCGCGGCCTCGCTGTCGCTGCTGCTGCGCCCCGCGGGCAGACTCCGCCGCCGATCGGCGACCGCCTGACAGGCCGTCGCCGTACCGGACCGCGCCCGCGCTGACAGCGGCCGGACGGTCGGGCGGTCGGGCGGACGGGCGGACGGTCAGGCGGCCAGCCCCAGCGCCGCCATCCGCTTGGTGTGCGCCTCGGTGATCCGGGAGAACATCCTGCCGACCTCGGCGAGGTCGAAGCCGTCCGCGACACCGCCGACCAGCATCGTCGACAGCGCGTCCCGGTCGGCCACCACCCGCTGGGACTGCGAGAGGGCCTCTCCCATCAGCCGCCGTGCCCACAGCGCGAGCCGCCCGCCCACACGCGGGTCCGCGTCGATCGCCGCGCGCACCTTCTCCACGGCGAACCCCGCGTGCCCGGTGTCGTCGAGCACCGCCAGCACCAGCTCGCGGGTGTCGGAGTCGAGGCGGGCCGCGACCTCACGGTAGAAGTCACTGGCGATGGAGTCACCGACGTAGGCCTTGACAAGCCCCTCCAGCCAGTCGGACGGGTCCGTCTGCTTGTGGAAGCCGTCGTACGCGGCCACGAACGGCTCCATCGCCTCCGTCGGCTCCTCGCCGATCTCGGCGAGCCGGTCCCGCAGCCGCTCGAAGTGGTGGAACTCCGCCGACGCCATCTTCGCCAGCTCCGCCTTGTCCGCGAGCGTGGGCGCCAGCTTGGCGTCCTCCGCGAGCCGCTCGAACGCCGCCAGTTCGCCGTACGCGAGTGCGCCGAGCAGGTCCACGACCGCGGCACGGTACTGCGGGTCGGCGGCCGCCGTCGCCCAGTCCTGGGCGGCGACTCCGGTGGCTCCGGTGGCTCCGGTGGCTCCGGTGGCTCCGGTGGCTCCGGTGGTTTCGGCGGTTTCGGCGGGGGCGTCAGCGGCGTTGCCAGGCTTGTCAGAGCTCGTCATGCAGCGCACAATAGCCCGCCCGTGGCCTGCGGGAAGGCTCCCGGTCGGCCCTGGCCATTCAGTGTGACGACGACTACGTGACCAAATCGGCCATCGCGTGTGCGCGAATCCGAGGTATGGTGGTAATGCGCCTGCCGAGTATGTGACGTACGGGTACGTGACATCGTCGTCGGGCCGCACGCATGAGGATGCCCGGTCGGTGGCCCGATCGGCTCCGACCCGACAGCCCTCCCTGCCGTACGCCACGCTGCGTACGGAATCCGGAGGGGGACCCTCAGTGGTACGAGCGCTGGAGCGTCGACAGAGGTCCCGTGTCCTACGGCTCACCCGTAAGGCAGCCGACGTCCCCGACACGATCCGGCACCACCCGCGCGCTCGCCTCGCACCACGTACACAGAAGAGGCAGCACCCTGACTACGACGTTTCGATCCCTCGGGATCCTCCCCGAGACCGCCGAAGCCCTCGAGGCCGTCGGCATCCTCGCTCCCTTCCCCATCCAGGAGATGACGCTCCCCGTGGCCCTTTCGGGCAAGGACGTCATCGGCCAGGCCAAGACCGGCACCGGCAAGACGCTGGGCTTCGGCCTCCCGCTCCTCGAGCGCGTGACCGTCCCCGTCGACGTCGAGGCGGGCCGCGCGGCACCCGAGGCGCTGACCGACGCCCCGCAGGCCCTCGTCGTCGTTCCGACGCGCGAGCTGTGCCAGCAGGTCACCAACGACCTCCTGACCGCGGGCAAGGTGCGCAACGTGCGCGTCCTCGCGATCTACGGCGGCCGGGCGTACGAGCCGCAGGTCGAGGCTTTGAAGAAGGGCGTCGACGTGATCGTCGGCACCCCGGGCCGCCTGCTGGACCTGGCGGGCCAGAAGAAGCTGAGCCTGAAGCACATCAAGAGCCTGGTCCTCGACGAGGCCGACGAGATGCTCGACCTGGGCTTCCTGCCCGACGTCGAGAAGATCATCAACATGCTGCCGGCCCGGCGTCAGACCATGCTGTTCTCGGCCACCATGCCGGGCGCGGTCATCTCGCTGGCCCGGCGTTACATGTCGCAGCCCACGCACATCTCCGCCACCTCGCCGGACGACGCGGGCGCGACGGTCGCGAACACGAAGCAGTTCATCTACCGCGCGCACAACATGGACAAGCCCGAGATGGTGGCGCGCATACTGCAGGCCGACGGCCGGGGACTGGCCATGGTCTTCTGCCGCACCAAGCGCACGGCGGCCGACCTGGCCGACCAGCTCAAGCAGCGCGGCTTCGCCTCCGGCGCGGTCCACGGCGACCTCGGCCAGGGCGCTCGCGAGCAGGCCCTGCGGGCCTTCCGCAACGGCAAGGTGGACGTGCTCGTCTGCACCGACGTCGCCGCTCGCGGCATCGACGTCGAGGGCGTGACGCACGTCATCAACTACCAGTCGCCGGAGGAGGAGAAGACGTACCTGCACCGCATCGGCCGCACCGGCCGCGCAGGCGCGAAGGGCACGGCGATCACGCTGGTCGACTGGGACGACATCCCGCGCTGGCAGCTGATCAACAAGGCGCTGGACCTGGGCTTCAGCGACCCGCCGGAGACGTACTCCACCTCCCCGCACCTGTACACCGACCTCGGCATCCCCGAGGAAACCAAGGGTCTCCTGCCGCGCTCGGAGCGCACGCGCGCCGGGCTCGACGCGGAGGAGCTGGAGGACCTGGGCGAGCCGGGTGGCCGCGCGCGTGGCGAGCGGGGCGACCGGGGCGGCCGAGGTGGCCGGGGCGGCGGCAGGGAGGAGTCCCGTTCCGCCGACCGCGAGCGTTCGTCCCGTACGACGCCGCGTCGCCGGCGCCGGATGCGCGGCGGTGCTCCGGTGGACGCGGACGCCTCCGCGACCACCGCACCGGAGGCCGTGACCGGCGGTGCGGACAGCGCCGCAGACGTGGACACCGACGCCGCGCCCCGCACGCTGCGCCGTCGGCGCCGTACGCGCAGTGGAGAGTCGCGCCGGCCGGTGACGGCCGCGACGACCGACGCCCCTGCGGCGCAGGTCACGGAGGGCACCGCGCTCGCGACCCCCGAGGTCGCGGAAGTCGCGGAGGTCGTGGAGACGCCGGAGGCCCCGGCGAAGTCGCGTCGCCGCCGCACCCGCAAGTCGGCCGAGGCGCCGGCCGCTCCGCTGGAGACCACTCCGGTGGTCGAGCCGACGGTCGCCGACGCCCCGGTGACCCCGGTGACCGAGGCCCCGGTGACCGAGGCCCCGGTGGCCGAGGTTTCCGTGGAGAAGCCACGCCGCCGCACCCGTAAGGCCACGGCCGCCGAGACGGCGGTCGACACGGCCGAGGGAGCGACCGAGCCCGCGTCCGAACCGACGGAGACGAAGCCGCGCCGCACCCGCAAGACGGCCGCCGCGGCATCGACCGCGACGGACACCGCGGACGCTGCCGACACCACGGCTGCCAAGCCCCGCCGCACCCGCAAGGCCGCAGTGGCCGAGCCCACGGAGGTCACCGAGGCCGCGCAGGCCCCGGAGACCGCCGAGGCCAAGCCGCGGCGTACCCGGAAGACGGCCGCCGCCAAGGCGGAAGCCGCCGTCGACACCGCCGAAGGCACGGAGACCAAGCCGCGCCGCCGCACCCGCAAGGCCGCCGACCCCGTCAAGGCCACCGAGGCCACCGCCGGCATCCCGGCCCAGACGGCACAGGAGCCGGAAGCGGCCGAGGCCAAGCCCCGGCGCACCCGGAAGACGGCCGCCGCCAAGGCCGAGACCGCCGTCGACACCGCCGAAGGCACGGAGGCCAAGCCGCGCCGCCGCACCCGCAAGGCCGCGGAGACACCGGAGGTCACCGAAACGGCCGTGCAGGCCCCGGAGACCGCCGAAGCCAAGCCGCGCCGTACCCGGAAGACGGCCGCCGCCAAGACCGAGACCGCCGTCGACACCGCCGAAGGCACGGAGACCAAGCCGCGCCGCCGCACCCGCAAGGCCGCCGACCCCGTCAAGGCCACCGAGGCCACCGCCGAGATCCCGGCCCAGGCCTCTCAGGAGCCGGAGACGGCGCCGCGTCGTCGGACCCGTAAGGCGGCTGCCGTCGAGGCGCCCGCCGAGGCCACCGACACGGCCGAGGCGAAGCCGAAGGCTCGCCGCACCCGCAAGGCGGCCGCGGCCGCCACGCAGCACGCGGAGTCCAGCGAAAGCTGATCAACGCCGCCTGCCCGACCGTCGGCCCGGTCCCGCCCATACGCGGGGCCGGGCCGACGGCGTTCCCGCCCACGACCGCCCGCCCATCCGCCGGCCCAGTGCCTCACTCCACCTCGGCCATCCCGGCAGCCCAGCCGCCCTCTCCCCCACCCCCACGGCCCGATAGCCTCTGCCCGTGAGCAGTAACGCCGCCTTCACCCCGCCCTCCGACGCCCGCGCGTACCGGCTGCGTACCGCGCGTGGTGAGTTCGCCGTCGTCGACTCGCCCGTGGCCGGCGGGGCCGAGGCGAAGGGGACAGTGCTGATGCTGCCCGGGTTCACGGGGAGCAAGGAGGACTTCACGCTGTTGCACGAGCCGCTCGGCGCGCGCGGATACCGTACGGTCGCCGTGGACGGGCGGGGCCAGTACGAGACCGACGGGCCCGAGCACGACGAAGCCGGCTACGCGCAGGCCGAGCTGGCCCGGGACGTACTCGCGCAGGTCGCCGCTCTCGGGACGCGTGTGCATCTCCTCGGGCACTCCCTCGGCGGTCAGATCGCACGGGCCGCCGTGCTGCTCGACCATGCCCCCTTCGTCTCCCTCACGCTGATGTCCTCGGGCCCGGCGCGGATCTCCGACTCCCAGCAGCGGCGAGTGAAGCTCCTTCGGGACGCGCTCGACACCATGACGATGGCCGAGGTCTGGAAGGTGATCCAGGCGATGGGGCCGCCCGAGGAGGTCGGCGCCCCGGCACCCGCGCACGGCCCGGACGAACCGGATCGGCTGCGCGCCCGCTGGCTGGGCACCAGGCCCGCTCAGCTCCTCGCCACGGGGCGGCAGCTGTGCACGGAGCCGGACCGCGTCGGCGAGCTCGCCGCCGTGCCGCTGCCGCTCCACGTGCTGTCGGGCGCCTACGACGACACCTGGCCCGTGCCCCTCCTGGACGAGATGGCCGTACGGCTGGGCGCGCGCAGGACCGTGATCGCCGGTGCCGAGCACTCCCCCAACACCGACCGGCCCGAGCCGACCGCACGCGCTCTCGCCGACTTCTGGGACGGCTCCCCCACCCAGCGACGGCCGGAACGCTAGTACCGCGACGCTCAGTACGCGCGCTCAGCACTGCGCCCGCTCAGTACCGCGCGCTCAGCACTGCCCCCGCTCAGTACCGCGCGCTCAGTACTGAGCCTGCAAGTGCTCCCAGAAGCCGTCCCGCAGCGCCCTGCGCAGGTCGGCCTGGCCGCGGAGCGAGTACTGGAGCAGGCCCTCGGCCTCCACCAGCAGGTCCTGGTCCACCGAGCCGGGAAGGTAGGGGTGGCCGGGGAGCAGTTCCACCAGCGACTGGCGTCCGCGTGCCGCCAGCCACTTCGCGGCGATCTGCGCGCCCACGAAGCGGACGTCCTCGCGGGCCGGCCGGGCCGCGCCCGTCGCCTCGAAGGCGTGGGCCGTTCGCCGGGAGACGTACGGCTTGAAGAAGTCCAGGTCGAAGGTGCGCTGGCTGTCGACCTCCCAGAGCAGCGGGTCGGCCTGGTTGCGGCCCTCGGGCGCCTCGATGCCCCACAGGTGGACGCGGGCGCCGTATCCCTGGGCGGCCTCGACCGCCGAGACCAGGTCCTCGTCGCCGCCGAGGAGGGCCGCGTCGCTGATGGCGCGGTGCCGGGCGAGGGACTCCAGGTCGGAGCGGATGAGGGAGTCGACGCCCTTCTGCTGGTTGTTGGCGTTGAGGTTGCCCAGGCGGACCTTCACGTCGGGAAGTTCGGCGATGGACTGCTGCTCGGCGGTGTGGATGCGGCGCCGGGCGCCGTCGTACCAGTAGACCCGCAGCAGCCGGCTGTCCGCGAAGATGATGCGCGCCTTGTCGATGAGCGCCTCGATCAGTCCCTCGGCGTCCAGGTCGAAGGCCCGGCGGTCCTCGGTCCCGGCCACCAGGCGCCCCGCCGCCGCGTAGAGGTACCCGGCGTCGACGAAGATCGCGTGGGTCGAGGGTGTCTTGGCCACCTCGGCGAGCATGCGCAGCAGCAGCTCGTTGGTGCGATCGATGCAGGCGTTCAGGGACGCGAGGTCGTCGTTCATCGCTTCCATTGTCCCGGCGGTCACGCTGCGAACACAACCGGTCCCGGTCAGTCTTGTACCGGACACCTGACGCGCCGGGACAAGCGACTTACCAGTCAGTAATTAGCCGTTCGAAAAATTTCCTTAGCGTAGGGAATGTTTGCACCACACAGCCCGTTGACCACCTACGTAAGCCCGGGCACCGACGACCCGGGAGCCACACCAGTAGTTCTCCTCAGGAGGATGACCAGATCAAGGGAGAGGCCATGCGCTTTGAAGTCATGCGACTCGACGACGTCGACGGAACCCCCGTGAACACGACCGTCGTGGACGCAGCCTCCGTGAATCGCATCGTTCAGCAGGCCGCCGCCATCGGGCAGCGCCTGTGGATCCGCCCCGCCGACACCTCGGCCTTGTAGCGCGGACCCGCACACACATCCAGGACCCCCGCACGGGACTCCGTGCGGGGGTCCTGTGCATGCTCCCTCCCGCCCCCCTGCCCGGGCCGCCGCACGCTCACGCGCCCTGGATCACCTGCGTGACGCCGTTGATGATCTGCTGCACCGCGATCGCGGAGAGCATCATGCCGGCGAGGCGGGTCACCAGGACAACGCCGCCGTCCTTGATGACCCGGATGATCAGCAGCGAGTACCGCATGACCAGCCACAGCACCACGTGGATCGCGAGGATCGCCGCCCACACCGACGCCTGCGCGGTCGCGCTGTCGGCCTTCTGCACGGCCAGGATGACCGAGACGATCGCCCCGGGGCCGGCCAGCAGCGGCATGCCCAGCGGCACGAGCGCGACGTTGACGTCCTTGGTCTGCTTCGGCTCGTCCGTCTTGCCGGTGAGCAGGTCGAGCGCGATCAGCAGGAGGAGCAGCCCGCCCGCGATCATCAGGGCGGGCACGGACACGTGCAGGTAGTCCAGGATCTGGTGCCCCAGCAGACCGAACACGGTGATCACGCCACCGGCGACGCAGACGGCCTGGAAGGCCATCCGCCTCTGCACCTTGGCGGGCCGGCCGGAGGTCAGCGCGAGGAAGATCGGGGTGATCCCGGGCGGATCCATGATGACAAAAAGGGTCAGGAAGAGGGAGCCGAAGACGGCGACGTCGAACATGGGTGAGCTACTGGCCTTGCGGGAGAGGGAAGGGTGGGCGTGCGGGAGGGGGCTCGGACCCCGCTCAGACCCCGCCGGCCCCGGGCACGGGGAACGCCCCGAAGGCCCGCCGCGTGATCTCCCCGTAGACCTCGGGGTCCGTCGTGTACTCGCCGAGCACGCAGGTCTTCCGGATGCCGTGGTAGTCGCTGGAGCCGGTCACCAGGAGGCCCAGTTCCCTCGCCGTCCCGCGCAGCCGCGTCCTCGTGTCCGCGTCGTGGTCCATGTGGTCGACCTCGATGCCGTCGAGGCCGGCCGCGGCCAGCTCCGCGATCGTGGTCTCCGGCACCGTACGTCCCCGCTTGGCGGCGGCCGGGTGCGCGAACACGGCCACCCCGCCCGCGCCCTTGATCAGACGGAGGGCCTCGAAGGGGTCGGTCTCGTGCTTCTCCACGAAGGCCCGGCCGCCGTCGGCCAGCCAGTCCTGGGTGAAGGCGTCGCCCACGGTCGGCACGACGCCGAGTTCGACGAGGGCGGTGGCCACGTGCGGCCGCCCGACCGAACCGTCGCCGGCGATGCGCGCGACCTGCTCCCAAGTGACGGGCACGCCCAGCGCGTTCAGCTTGGCGACCATGCCCTTGGCCCGCGGCACCCGGTCGTCCCGGACCAGCTCGCGCTCGGCGAGCAGGGCGGGCTCCTCGGGGTCGAAGAGGTAGGCCAGCATGTGCATGCTGACGCCGTCGGCCCGGCAGGAGAGTTCGGCGCCGGTGACGAGCGTGAGCCCCTCGGGGAGCGCGGCGACGGCTTCGGCGTGGCCGCGGGTGGTGTCGTGGTCGGTCAGCGCGATGACGTCCAGCCCGGTCGCGGCGGCCTTGCGCACCAGCTGGGCCGGGGTGTCCGTGCCGTCGGACGCGGTGGAGTGGGTGTGCAGATCGATGCGCACGACGCTGACTCCAAGCGGTGACGGGACGGAGGGGACGCTCAAGGATAACCGGAACTCCACCCGCCGCTGTCACACCCGCAGCGGCCCTGCGCCCCCTACGCCCACCGCGGGCACCCCTACGCCCACCACCAGCGCCCACCACCGGCGTCCGGCACCCGGCACCCGACGTCCGGCACCCGAGCACCCGGGTGCCGGGCGCCTACGGCTGGATCAACCGCGGTGACAGCGCTCCGCACGGCACCAGGTCCACCTCGGCACCCGCGTCCCTCAGATCGGTCAGCACCAGTTCCTCGTACATGAGCAGCCCCGAGCGCTCGGGCCACACGACGGCCCACAGCCACATCCCGAGGGCCTCCCCCGCGAAGACGGCGCGGTCGGCGGGGGCACCGGAGACATTCCAGAGGGGGGTCGGACGGCCGACGGCCAAAACCTTCACCTGGGGCGGCTTCTCGACGTCCATGTACGGGCCGGGGTCCGGGGCGTCGATGCCCGCGTACCGCGCGCCGAGACCGACGCCGAGTTCCTCGGCGACCAGGATCAGCTCACCGATACCGCCGAGAGGCCCGGGACCGGAGCAGGCCACGGCGGTCGCCCGGCCGCCACTGCGGTCGTCGCCCGCACAGGCCACGCCGGTGAACAGCCAGCCGACCGGCAGCGGCCACGGCATCCACACCGGTACCTGCGTGCGGTGCACCACGACGCCGAGCGCCTCGACGCTGGGCGGAAGCACGGGCTGCAGCGGGTGCACGGCGCCATGCCGGTCGCACTGCCAGGAATCGGCGAAGAGACCGGGAGCCCTGACCCGGCCACCACACTTCGGGCAACTGGGTTCGCCCCTCATAGAGCCCCACGGTCCTACCCTCGCTCCCCCACGTCAAGGACGATCACCCATCCGGGCGGAACGGCTGACCAGCCGGAACTAGATGTAGCTTGCATTAATTAGCCACGCTAACTTACTGTATGCAAACACCAACCACCGGACTCCACCAACCATCGGACCCCGTCCGAAGCGTCTGAACCCCCTGACCGATCCCCCTTCCGTCGGCATTGGAGCAAGCATGGACCCCTTCGACGCGGGTGCGGGCGGCATCCTGCGACAGCCCAAGGCCGTGTGGGCGACCGCCGGTGCGTCCGTCGTGGCCTTCATGGGCATCGGGCTCGTCGACCCGATCCTGCCGTCCATCGCCAAGGGCCTGGACGCGAGCGCCGGCCAGGTCTCCCTCCTGTTCACCTCGTACTTCCTCATCACCGCCCTCGCGATGCTGGTCACGGGCTTCGTCTCCAGCCGCATCGGCGGGCGCAGGACCCTGCTGCTCGGCCTGGCCTTCGTCGTGGTCTTCGCGGGCCTGGCGGGCACCTCCGACACGGTCGGGCAGCTCGTCGCGTACCGGGCCGGCTGGGGCCTCGGGAACGCGCTGTTCGTCTCGACGGCCCTCGCGGTCATCGTCGGCGCGGCGGCCGGCGGCAGCGCCGCGGCGATCCTGCTCTACGAGTCCGCCCTCGGCCTCGGCATGGCCTGCGGCCCCCTGCTGGGCGCACTGCTCGGCGACGCCAGCTGGCGCTACCCCTTCTTCGGCACGGCGTTCCTGATGGCGATCGGTTTCCTGTGCATCACCGTGTTCCTGAAGGAACAGCCGAAGCCGGCCCGCAAGACCTCGCTGCTCGACCCGCTCAAGGCGCTGGGCCACGGCGGACTCGCCTCCGCGGCCGTGTCGGCGTTCTTCTACAACTACACGTTCTTCACGGTGCTGGCCTTCACGCCGTTCGTGCTGAACATGACGCCGTACAAGTCCGGCGCCGTGTTCTTCGCGTGGGGCGTGCTGCTCGCCGTCTTCTCGGTCCTCGTGGCGCCGCGCATGCAGAAGCGGTTCGGCTCACTGAAGGTGCTCGGCGGCTCACTGGTGCTGCTCGCGGCCGACGTGCTGGTCCTCGGCTACGGGAACCACACCGCCGCGATCGTCTGCACGATCCTGTCCGGCGCCTTCATCGGCGTGAACAACACCGTCTACACCGAGCTGGCCCTCGGGGTGTCGGACGCGCCGCGTCCGGTGGCCAGCGCGGGCTACAACTTCGTGCGCTGGTTCGCGGCGGCGGCCGCCCCCTTCTTCGCGCCGAGGATCGAGGAGTGGACCGACATCCACGTCCCCTTCGCCGTGGCGGCGGTCACCGCCGTGCTGGGCGCGGTCGTGGTCCTCGTACGGCGCCGCGCGCTCACCCACGAGGCGGAGGAACTGGAGCCGAGGCACGCGGCGGAGGACGGGGTCACGGTCCTCGCCGGCTGAGGGCCGGCCGACAGACCAACCGGCCGGCCGACCGGCCGACGGACTATGGCCGGTGAGTTCCGTCACTCCAGCGGAACGGACCTGCGGGACGGATCACGCAGGTCCGTCCCGTGCGTCAGCCAGCGTTCCTGGAGGGCCGGCGCACCGTGCACGCGCTTCCAGGCGGCCTCGTTCGCGGTCATCGGCAGCAGCGGCAGGAACCGTACGGGATCCAGCGGGGCGTCCAGCTCCAGGTCCTCGACCAGGCCGCCCGGCTCGGCGACCAGGACCGACGTGAACGGCGCCCCGGGCCACAGCGTCTCCCCGACGTCCAGCGAGGCACCGGGCGCCACGATCACACCCTCGACCTGCGGGGACGCTGCCAGCACGGCGAGCGGCCGGAGCACCTTGTCGGTGTCGGCGAGACCGGCGCGGACGGAGAGGACCAGCTCGGCGCGGGGCCCCTTGACCGGATCGGCGAGCACGGCCGTGGGGTCCGCCATGGGCTGCGAGGACATACCGAGGGTGGCGTAGCGGACGATGTCGCCCTCCTGACCGCCGCCGGGAAAGCGCAGCACCTCGATACGTTCGGTGCCGAGGAAGGTGACCGCCGCGCGCGCGTCCGGCTCGCCCAGCGAACTGCGCAACCGGGCCTCGACCAGAGGAAGAACATCAGCCATGCGGCGAGCATAGAACTCGCGGTGAAGCG
Source organism: Streptomyces sp. NPDC097107 (assembly GCF_044762405.1). Lineage (NCBI taxonomy): Bacteria > Bacillati > Actinomycetota > Actinomycetes > Kitasatosporales > Streptomycetaceae > Streptomyces > Streptomyces sp. NPDC097107. The sequence goes on from NZ_JBIWEF010000008.1 coordinate 238,070, forward strand.
GCGAAGCGGCGCCTTGACACGCCGGGTGACTGGTACTCTGGCCCAGCCGTCGGGGCAGCACGCAGCGCGTCGCGATCAAGCACCCGACGCCATGAAGACTGCCCTACGGGGAACCCCTCCAAACGAGGGGATGGATCGTCCCTCACGAGGGACCGGCCGGAGGAGGTGGGGCTGGCATGGACCGAAGTCGACCGTGCAGTACCACCCGCTCTTCCGGCCGCTGACACCACCGCTCCGGTTTCTTCCGCCGCCGCTTTCTGCCCGCGTGCCCGCACAGGGAAGAGCACTTCGTCTCGTTTTGCCTGATCCGGTCCATCGATCCGGATCAGCAGCTGAACCAGCAGCTGAATCAGCAGCGAAGTCGGCCACCGCGACGGTGCGGTGCACCCCGCTTTGTGGACGTGCCGAACGCACGTGGTCAGGACGTCCTCATTCCGGGTGGTTCCACCCGCCACCGGCCTCGTTCGCTGCCCGTCGCGAAGGAGCCTGCCATGTCGATGATCCGTGACCTGCGCGCCGCGGTCCGCCCGTCCCGCGTCTCCCTGCGCAAGGACAGCGGCGCCTACGACACCACCCGCGACCCGGCGACCACGTCCGCCGTCGTCGACTGCGCCGTCTACCGCGACGGCGCGCGCGTCGAGACGGAGGCGCCGCTGAGCCCGCACCGGGCGATGCGCCAGGTGCGCCGCGACGGCGGGTTCGTGTGGATCGGCCTGCACGAGCCCACCGAGGACGAGTTCGCCGGTATCGCCCGGGAGTTCGGGCTGCACCCGCTGGCCGTGGAGGACGCCGTCCAGGCCCACCAGCGGCCCAAGCTGGAGCGCTACGACGACTCCCTGTTCACGGTCTTCAAGACCGTCCACTACGTCGACCACGACGAACTCACCGCCAACAGCGAGGTCGTGGAGACCGGCGAGGTCATGTGCTTCACCGGGCGGGACTACTTCATCACCGTCCGGCACGGCGGGCAGGGCTCGCTGCGCGCGCTGCGGCACCGGCTGCAGGCGGACCCCGAGCTGCTGCTCAAGGGCCCCTCGGCGGTGCTCCACGCCATCGCCGACCACGTCGTCGACGGCTACCTCGCGGTCGCCGACGCGGTGCAGGACGACATCGACGAGGTCGAGACGGAGGTGTTCTCGCCGGGCCGCAAGGGCACGCCGCGTGGCACGGACGCCGGCCGGATCTACCAACTCAAGCGCGAGGTACTGGAGTTCAAGCGGGCGGTGTCCCCGCTACTGCGCCCCATGCAGCTGCTCAGTGAGCGGCCGATGCGGCTGATCGACCCGGAGATCCAGAAGTACTTCCGGGACGTCGCCGACCACGTGGCACGGGTGCAGGAGCAGGTCATCGGCTTCGACGAGCTGCTGAACTCCATCCTCCAGGCCAACCTCGCCCAGGCGTCCGTCGCGCAGAACGAGGACATGCGCAAGATCACCTCGTGGGCGGCGATCATCGCCGTACCGACGATGGTGTGCGGGGTGTACGGCATGAACTTCGACTACATGCCGGAGACGCACTGGAAGTTCGGCTACCCGCTGGTGCTGTCGATCACGGTCGGCCTCTGTCTGGGCATCCACCGCACGCTCAAGCGCAACGGCTGGCTCTGACCGGGGCCGAAGAGCGCTGGATAGGCTGACCGCATGACAAGCGAGCTGTTCGACCAGGCCCTCGTCGAGGAGGCCACGAAGAAGTCCGGCCTCATCTGGGTCGGCGGGCCCGGCGTGACCGCGCGTGCGCTGTGGCATATCTGGCACGAGGGCGCGGCCTGCGTCATCGGCGACGGCCCCGGCGAGCAGCCACTGCCGGGGCTGGCCGACGGGGCCTCGGCCGAGGTGACCGTGCGCAGCAAGGACAAGGGGGGCCGGCTGGTCTCCTGGACGGCACGGGTCGTGGAACTGCCGGCCGGCTCCGAGGCCTGGCAGGCGGCGGTCGCCGACCTCAAGGGCAAGCGCCTGAACGCCCCGGACGGCGAGGCCATGACCGACCGCTGGGCCCGTGAGTGCCGGGTGCTGCGCCTGGAGCCGACGGGGGCGACGGCGCCGCTGCCCGACGGTTCGCTGGCCGAGGCACCGCTGCCGAGCCCGGCGACGACGCGCGAGCCGCTCCCCGCCGGGCTGCCGCGCCTGCTGCTGAAGCGCCGGAAGAAGCGTTAGCGCGCAGCGGAACGCCGACGGGTCCTAGGAGGTCGGCAGCTGCTTGCCGTAGTCCAGCGTGTCGTCCTGGGGCGGCTCCTCGAGCGCGAAGTCCTCGTTCCAGCCCGAAAGGCTGAGCGTGCCCGCGCTGCCCGCCCGCACCAGGCGCAGCGGGTACGGCGTGCCCTCCAGGGAGACGTCGAGCGAACCGCCGGCGCCCTGGTCGCCGGTGATCCGGATGGTGCGCACGCCCGCCTGCTCGTGGCGGCCGTCCGTCTCCACCGTGCCGTGCAGGGTCAGCAGGCCACCGATGAGGACGTCCTTGTCGGTGAAGCCACTGAACTTCTTGTACACGGGGTCGCTCTGCGGCACCTTCACGTACTTGTCGGCCAGCTTCTCGGCGGCCGCGGTGTCCCCGCCGTCGTGGCTCCAGAATTCGGCGTCGGCCTTGAGGAAAAGCTGCTCGCCGACGCGCAGCAGCCCGAACGTCGTCCCCTCGGCGGCGACCGACCCGGTCCCCCCGTCGGGCTTCAGCCGCATGTCCAGGGTGTACGTGTTCCCGCCGGCGGCCACGGTCCCGTGCAGGCGTACCGCTTCGGCGGACTCGGCGGCCGTGCGGGCCTTGGCCTGGATCTTTTCGGCGGAGAGCTTCCCGACGCCGTTGGTGCCCGCGTCCGGGTCCTCACTACTGCATCCCGTCAGCCCCGCTCCCGTCACCACCAGGGCGCACACCGCGCCCATCAGAGCGGCCCTGCGGATTCGGCGCCGGGGAGTCGCAGACACAGCTGGGGCTGCCTTTCTGACATGGGCGGACAAGGGCTGGCAAGGAGCCGGCCGGGGTCCGGACAGGCCCTGGCGGCGTACCGCAGCGTACCGGGGCCGTGGACGGCGAACGGAGCCAGTCCGTCCGGACCGGCCGCCAGAGCGGAGCCGTTCGGGACGGGCTAGCCTGAAGCCCGTCCGAGCGGGCAATTCGGAAAAGGAACACCGTACGAATCAGCTCCCACACACTCCGACGCACGCCTACGAAGTTTGAGAAAAGGAGCCGCGGCCATGGCAGCGGGCGCCCCCCGGATCTTCGTCTCCCATCTCTCCGGCATCGCCGTCTTCGACCCGGCCGGCGACCAGGTGGGACGCGTGCGCGATCTGGTCGTCATGCTCCGCGTCGCCGGCAAACCACCGCGGGTGCTCGGCCTGGTCGTCGAACTCACCACCCGCCGCCGCATCTTCCTGCCCATGACCCGGGTCACCGGCATCGAGTCCGGCCAGGTCATCACCACCGGCGTGGTCAACGTCCGGCGCTTCGAGCAGCGGCCCACCGAGCGCCTCGTCTTCGGCGAGCTGCTCGACCGGCGGGTCACCCTCACCGAGACGGGTGAGGAGGTCACCGTCCTGGACCTGTCGGTGCAGCAGCTGCCCGCCCGCCGGGACTGGGAGATCGACAAGGTCTTCGTCCGCAAGGGGAAGAAGAGCGGCGCCTTCCGGCGCAACAAGGGCGAGACGCTGACCGTCGAGTGGTCCGGCGTCACCGGCTTCTCCGTGGAGGAGCAGGGGCAGGGCGCCGAGAACCTCCTCGCCACCTTCGAGCAGCTGCGCCCCGCCGACCTCGCCAACGTCCTGCACCACCTGTCCGCCAAGCGCCGCGCGGAGGTCGCCGCCGCCCTGGACGACGACCGGCTGGCCGACGTACTGGAGGAGCTGCCCGAGGACGACCAGATCGAGATCCTCGGCAAGCTCAAGGAGGAGCGCGCCGCTGACGTGCTGGAGGCGATGGACCCCGACGACGCGGCCGACCTGCTCGGTGAGCTGCCCGAGGAGGACAAGGAGCGGCTGCTGAGCCTGATGCAGCCCGCCGACGCGGCCGACATGCGGCGTCTGATGGCGTACGAGGAGCACACGGCGGGCGGTCTGATGACGACCGAGCCGATCGTGCTGCGGCCCGACGCGACCGTCGCGGACGCCCTGGCCCACATCCGCAACCCCGACCTGTCCCCGGCGCACGCGGCCCAGGTCTACGTCTGCCGGCCGCCCGAGGAGACCCCGACCGGCAAGTACCTCGGCACCGTGCACTTCCAGCGCCTGCTGCGCGACCCCCCGTACACCCTGGTCGGCTCGATCATCGACGACGACCTGCAACCGCTCGATCCGGACGCCGCGCTGCCCGTGGTCGCCGGGTTCTTCGCCGCGTACGACATGGTCGCGGCGCCCGTCGTCGACGATTCCGGGTCGCTGCTGGGCGCCGTCACGGTGGACGACGTACTGGACCACATGCTGCCCGACGACTGGCGGGAGACCGAGTACCACCTGGAGGAGACGACGGGGGAGGTGAGCGCCGATGGTGCCTGAGCGCGAGACCCCGCCGCGTGAGCGTGCCGCGTCGGGAGCCACGGCGGCCTCCCGCACCCGGGCCCGCCTGGACCAGCCCCGCCCGCCGCGCCGCAGGCTGCTGCCCGAGTGGGACCCGGAGTCCTTCGGCAGGCTGTCGGAGCGCGTGGCGCGCTTCCTGGGCACCGGGCGGTTCATCGTCTGGATGACCGTCGTCATCATCCTGTGGGTGGTGTGGAACGTGTCCGCGCCGAGCGGCCTGCGCTTCGACCAGTACCCGTTCATCTTCCTGACGCTGATGCTGTCCCTCCAGGCCTCCTACGCGGCCCCGCTGATCCTGCTCGCACAGAACCGGCAGGACGACCGGGACCGGGTCAACCTGGAGCAGGACCGCAAGCAGAACGAGCGGTCGATCGCCGACACCGAGTACCTGACCCGCGAGATCGCCGCCCTGCGCATCGGCCTGGGCGAGGTCGCGACGAGGGACTGGATCCGCTCCGAACTGCAGGACGTGCTCAGGGACCTGGAGGAGCGGCAGAACGGCCACCACCCCGACCGCGGGGTATTCCCGGCGGATCGGTCCCGGGGGCGTGACGTACACGACCGCTGACGGGGCTTTCCGTGCCCGGTGGGCGGCGCCGTACCATCGACCCTATGGCTACGGAAGACGCGGTGCGTGAAGCACTGGCGACGGTGAACGACCCCGAGATCAACCGGCCCATCACCGAGCTGGGGATGGTCAAGTCGGTGGAGATCGGCGCGGACGGAGCGGTCGCGGTCGCCGTGTACCTGACGGTCTCCGGCTGCCCCATGCGGGACACCATCACGCAGCGGGTGACGGACGCGGTCTCCCAGGTCGAGGGCGTCACGCGGGTCGACGTCGAGCTGGACGTGATGAGCGACGAGCAGCGCAAGGAGCTGGCGAACGCCCTGCGCGGCGGCCAGACCGAGCGCGAGGTGCCCTTCGCCAAGCCCGGCAGCCTGACCCGGGTGTACGCGGTCGCCTCCGGCAAGGGCGGCGTCGGCAAGTCCTCGGTGACGGTGAACCTGGCGGCGTCGATGGCGGCGGACGGCCTGAAGGTCGGTGTCGTCGACGCCGACATCTACGGCCACTCCGTGCCGCGCATGCTCGGCGCCGACGGACGGCCCACCCAGGTCGAGAACATGATCATGCCGCCTTCGGCCAACGGGGTGAAGGTCATCTCGATCGGCATGTTCACCCCGGGCAACGCGCCGGTGGTCTGGCGCGGCCCGATGCTGCACCGCGCGCTCCAGCAGTTCCTGGCGGACGTGTACTGGGGCGACCTGGACGTTCTGCTGCTCGACCTGCCGCCCGGCACCGGCGACATCGCGATCTCCGTCGCGCAGCTCGTGCCGAACGCCGAGATCCTGGTCGTGACGACCCCTCAGCAGGCGGCCGCCGAGGTGGCGGAACGGGCGGGCGCCATCGCCGTCCAGACCCACCAGAAGATCGTCGGCGTGGTCGAGAACATGTCCGGGCTGCCCTGCCCGCACTGCGGCGAGATGGTCGACGTCTTCGGCACCGGGGGCGGCCAGTCGGTCGCCGACGGCCTGACCCGCACCACGGGCGCGTCGGTGCCGGTCCTCGGCTCCATCCCGATCGACGTCCGCCTGCGCGAGGGCGGTGACGAGGGCAAGCCCGTCGTCCTGACCGATCCGGACTCCCCGGCGGGCGCCGCCCTGCGCTCGATCGCCGGCAAGCTGGGCGGGCGCCAGCGCGGCCTCTCGGGGCTGTCGCTGGGCATCACGCCGAAGAACAAGTTCTGACGCTCCGTACGGGGCTGTCGTACGGGACTGGGGCGCTGTCCGCCGGGACGGCGCCCCTTGTCGTACGCCCGGGCGTCCGCGCGTACGACATCCCCTAGGCGTACGCGGCGATGTCCTTGACCACGGAGAAGGCCAGCCCGTACGCGCTCATGCCCCTGCCGTAGGCGCCCAGGTGGACGCCCTGCTCGGTGGAACCGGCGAGCACCCAGCCGAACTCGGACTCCCGGTAGTGGAACCGCGTCGGCACGCCGTCCACGGGGAGGGAGAGCGTCGACCAGTCCTCTCCGCCGAGATCGTCCGCGAGGACCCACGCGGTCTCCGTCTGCTGCTCCAGCCAGTCGTCGCGCAGCGAGTGGTCCATCTGGCCCGGCCAGGTGAAGGACAGCAGCCCGACCCCGGCGAGCCACGCCGCCGACGACACCGAGGTGGCCTCCAGCAGACCCGTGCCGTCGGCGCTGCGCCGGTCGGGGTTGACCGCGACGGTCACGACGACCGCGAACTTCTCCTTGGCGTCCTGCTCGTCGCCCGCCACGTGCTCGTTGCGCACCGACGGTTCGTCGCCGTGCCCGATCGAGCCGTGCTCCACCTCCCCGTCGGCCGCCGTACCGACCTGCATCAGCCAGCGCCGCCCCGTGAAGGCCTCGTCGAGGCCGTACCACGGGAAGGGCGCACGCAGGTAGCCGTCGATCGTCCGCCGGGCGGAGGGGACCTCTTGTCCATCCTCCGTGCCCGGCGTCTGTGCGACCGCCTGACTCGTCGTCTCCATGTGCCCGGACGCCTCCTCGCTCTCGTCGGACCGGAACGGCCCGCCCCCCTTCGGGCGCACTCGTCCGGTCCGCACAACAACTCGGGCAGCATAGCCACACCACTGGCGGCAACCGGGAGATTGCCCGGCGCGTGGGTCGCCCGGGCGTCGCCTTCAGGCCCCGCACGCCCCGTCCCGAGTGTGAGACGCGTCACGCACGGCGGGGGAGTCGGCTTCCGCGCCGTACCGCGGCCCGCGGGACGGACTCAGGTGGCGTCCGCGTCGAAGGGCGGGCGGCCGTCGATGGCGGGACCCTCGGACTTCTTGGACATCTCGGGCTTCTTGGACATGTCGACGCGACCGCCGGTGGATCCGGACGCCGAGGAACCGGACGACGACTCCGACTCGCGGCCGTGGACCGCGTCGGTGACCTCGGCCATCTCCTTCTTCAGGTCGAAGCCGTTGCGGATCTCCTTCAGCCCCAGCTCGTCGTTGTCCAGTTGCTTGCGGATGAACGTCTTGGGGTTGAGGTCCTCGAACTCGAAGTCCTTGAACTCGGGGCCCAGCTCCTGCCGGATGTCCTGCTTGGCGCTGTCCGAGAACTCCCGGATCTTCCGGATGGTGCGGGTCACGTCCTGGATGACCTTGGGGAGCTTCTCCGGACCGAAGACGAGCACGGCGAGGACGACGAGCGTCACCAGCTCTAGTGCGCCTATGTCATTGAACACCTGAAGCTCCTTGGGATGTCCGGGCCGCCACCACGGTACCCGCCGACCCCGTCCGACCGGTACCGTCCCGTGAGCTCCGAGTGCGTGTATGCGGACGCTTTCCGAATTGTTTGCCTTCCTGGCTCCTTGTGGGGGCCTGCGCGGCCACTCAGTCCCCACCGGAGGAGCCGAGCACCAGTGAGACGTTCGTCTCCTTGCCGTCGCGCTCCAGCGTCAGTTCCAGGCGGTCGCCGGGGCGGTGGGCGCGGGTCGCGACGATGAGTTCCTCGCCGGAGTGCACGCGCCTGCCGTCGACGGCGGTGATCACGTCCCCCGGCCTGATGCCGGCCTTGGCCCCGGGACCGCCGGTGGTGACCGCGGGTCCGCCGTCGCCGCCCTTGGCGCCGACGCGGGCGCCGTCACCCGAGTAGTTCATGTCGAGGGTGATGCCGATGACCGGGTGGGTGGCCTTGCCGGTGTTGATCAGTTCCTCGGCGACGCGCTTGCCCTGGTTGATGGGGATGGCGAAGCCGAGCCCTATGGAGCCGGCCTGACCGCCGTCCGAATCGGCGCCGCCGCCGTCGGCGGACCGGATGGCGGAGTTGATGCCGATGGCCCTGCCCTGGGCGTCCAGGAGGGGGCCGCCGGAGTTGCCGGGGTTGATGGGCGCGTCGGTCTGCAGGGCGTCGACGTACGAGACGTCGCTGCCGTCGCCTTCCTCGCCGCCCGCCGTGATGGGCCGCTCCTTGGCACTGATGATGCCGGAGGTGACCGTGCCGGCCAGGTCGAACGGGGCGCCGATGGCGACGACGGGGTCGCCGACCCGCGTGTTGTCGGAGTTTCCGAGGGGCAGGGGGGTGAGGCCGCTGACGCCCTTCACCTTCACCACGGCGAGGTCGTATCCGCTGTCGCGGCCGACGACCGTGGCCTCGGCGGTGTCGCCGCTGTTGAAGGTGACGGCGATCTCGCCGCCGGGTCCCGCGGGCTCCACGACGTGGTTGTTGGTCAGGATGTGGCCGCGGTCGTCGAGTACGAAGCCGGTGCCGGTGCCCGCGGCGTCGCCGCTCACGTGCAGGGTCACCACGCTGGGCAGGGCACGGGCGGCGATCCCGGCGACGCTGCCCGGCGCCCGCTCGGCCGCTTCCCTGCCGGCCTGCGGCAGTTCCACCGTCCCCACGCCGCCGTTCCGCTCCAGGTACGTGCCCAGCGCGCCGCCGATGCCGCCGGAGACCAGGGCGATCAGCAGCGCGCCGCCGACGATCACCTTTCCGGCCCGCTTGCGCCGCTGCTCCCGCGTCGGCGCGCCCGCGCCGTTCTGCTGAAGGGGCGCGGCGGCGGCCGAGGCTGCCCAGGGGTCGTAACGCCCCCAGGGGTCGGTGCCTCCCGGGCTGCCACCGCCCGGGACGGCGGGCGCCGGCGCCTCCGGCGCCCCCACCGCGGGATGAGGCACCGCCCCTGCCCTCGTGCCCTGCGCCGGTGCCACCGGCGGGGCGGGAGGCGGCGCGTCCGCCAACGCCGGGTCGGGCATCGCCCCCGGAAGCGGAGCCTGCGGCGGCACCGCGGTCGCGGGGCTCGCCGCCGGGTGCCGGACCAGCGGAACCGGAGGCGGCGCGTCCGCCAACGCCGGGTCGGGCATCGCCCCCGGAGGCGGAGCCTGCGGCGGCACCGCGGTCGCGCCGGACGCGGGAAGCCCCGCCGCCACCGTGCCGTGCGCCGGCGTCGCGGCCGCCGGATGCTGCACCGGCGGAGCGGGGGCCCAGGGACCCGGCTCGCCGTACGGCGGGGTGCTGTACGGGTCGGGGTCGTGCATCGGCTTGGGACGCTCGCCGACGGGCGCGACGGTCGGGCCGGCGTCGCCGTCGACACCGCCGGAATCAGCGCCCTCACCGGCGTGCGGACCCGCACCGGCGCCCGCGCCCCCGTACGGGTCGGCGTCCGTGTGTACGTCCGTCTCGGTCACCGGCCGGTCGAGTTCGTAGTCCCCCTCGTCGGCCACGCGGATCGGCGCCGGGCGTTCCAGTTCGAAGTCGCCCCCGTCGGCCACGTCACCACCGCTGCCGGTGGTGTGGGCCGGGCGAGGGCGTTCCAGTTCGAAGTCGCCGTCGGTCGCGTCCTCGGACGAGCGGGGACGACTCCACCACTTCGCCTTCGTGGGCTTCCCCTCGTTCATTTTCTCCCCCGCAGCTGGCCGCAGATCGTCGGCTTCAAGGGCTCTGGTGCCACCCGAGATTCAATCAGGTCCGCGGGCCGGCGCGCAGAGTCCGGTCAGGGAGCCGGACGGTGGGAGGCGGCGGGGGACGCCGCCGGATAGGGGGACGGGAGCGGGTCGGGAACGGGTGCGGCGAACAGGCCTGGCGGCCTGACCTCGGGGACTGTCGACCAGGCGGACAGGGCCGGCGGCGGAACGGCTTCGAGCGGACGTATCAGCGGGGACATGGCGGCGGCACCGGCCGTCACCGGCGTCGTCAGCTCACGCGCGGCCTGCTCCGCGGAGGCGGGCAGCCCGGGCAGCAGCGGCGCGGACATCGCGGTGGGGGCGACCGGGGTGTCGCCGAGCACGCGCTGCCCCTGGACCTGCCCGAGCAGTGGACCGCGGCGGCGCTGGTTCTCCGAGCCCGTGACCGCTCCCGCGCCCTGGGTGCGCGTCGGCGTCACATTGCTGCCGCTGCCGGAGCCGCGGGCCTCCGTGGTGGTGTCCGGCGTGCCGACGGTGACACCGCCCAGCGCGATCGCGGCCAGCGACACCGCACCGGCGGCGGCGCAGGCGAACCGCAGGCCGCGCGAGGACGACCGCTCGGACTCGTGCCGGCTCACGTCGTGGATCCGGAAGCCCCTCCCCGGTGAGGAGGGCGACAGCACGGCGGAGTGCGGCCGGGCGGGGACGTAGTCGAACTCGAACCGCTCGCCACGCTTCGTGCCGAAGACCCCGTCGAGGCCACCGGCGAATCCTCCGCCGGCCAGCGGCGAGCCGCCGCCGTCCGTGTCACCGCCCCCGGGAAGCCCCTGGAGACGTGCCAGGAAGCTCTCGGAAGGGGCCGGCGGTGCCGCTTTGGCGAAGACGTTCTTCAGCCGGCGCTGCGCGTCCACCTCCGCCTTGCATTTCGGGCAGGTGGCCACGTGCGCCAGTACACGCTCACGCGTGTCATGACCGAGCTCCCCGTCCACCAGGGCGGAGAGTCGGTCTCCCAGATGCTGCTCTGCGAGGTGTCCCTCGGATTCCGGCCGTGATCCGCTCACGCGCTCGTGCCCCCTCCTCCCAGTGCGGGAACACGGGCCGCGAACGAGCGACGCTCGGCACGCGCCTTGGGAGACCGGTGCGCGAGTGCCTTGCGCAACTGGGAGCGGCCGCGGTGGATCCGGGAGCGGACCGTACCGAGCTTGACGCCGAGGGTCGCGGCGATCTCCTCGTACGACAGCCCCTCGATGTCGCACAGGACCACGGCGGCGCGGAACTCGGGCGCGAGGGTGTCCAGCGCCTGCTGGACGTCCGCGTCGAAGTGGGCGTCGTGGAAGACCTGCTGCGGGTTGGGCTCCTTGCTGGGCAGCCGCTCGGCCGCGTCGTCGCCGAGCGCGTCGAAGCGGATGCGCTGCTTGCGGCGGACCATGTCCAGGAAGAGATTGGTGGTGATGCGGTGCAGCCAGCCCTCGAAGGTGCCCGGCGTGTAGGTCGACAGCGACCTGAAGACGCGGACGAAGACCTCCTGGGTGAGGTCCTCGGCATCGTGCTGGTTGCCGGTGAGGCGGTAGGCGAGGCGGTAGACCCGGCCGCTGTGGGTGCTGACGATCTCCTCCCAGGTGGGCGGAGTCCACGCCTGCCCGTCCGCGTCGCTGGAGAAGGTCGCGGTCTGGGCGTGTCCCGTGGTGGGACCGTTGGCGTGGCTGTGGTCAGCAGCGGTGTCGTTCACGGATTTCGGCCTGCCTGCCGATCCGAGGAAGCGCCGCAGCACTCCTCCCCGATCCGCTGGTGCGGCCGCACCTCCCCTGTCGGCTCTGGTGGTGTCCAGTGGAGCCCCTACCATAGCCACCTCGCCCGTTAGCTCCGGATAAGCGGTTTTACGAGAATTTGATCTGGGCCGGCACGGCTCGTACGGCTGCGTCAGCACTTGCTGGGCGCCCTGGTCCATCCGCCACCCCCGTCGCAGCCCCGGCCGCTCGGTCGTCTCTCTGCTCCCCTTTGAACGACCGGTCCCATCTGCGGGTTCCCGACGCCAACGGATACAGTCACGCCGAGGCAACGACGGGGACAGGAGAGGGTCATTACCGGCAACCGGCAGACGAGCTGGGCGTTCGCCGACGCCTATGTCGCCGAGGACGACGCGCTGCTCTGGGCACGCGACCGGGCCCGGGAGGCGGGCCTGCGTTCGGTGACTCCCGGCACGGGCTCCGCGCTGGGGTTGCTCGCCGCCGCCGTGGACGCCAAGGCCGTCGCGGAGATCGGCACCGGGTGCGGCGTCTCCGGGATCCATCTGCTGCACGGCATGCGGCCGGACGGGGTACTGACCACGGTCGACCCGGAGCCGGAGCACCAGCAGTTCGCCCGCCAGGCATTCCGGGCCGCCGGCTTCGCCAGCAACCGGGCCCGCTTCATTCCGGGCCGCGCCCTGGACGTCCTGCCCCGGCTCGCGGACGCCGGTTACGACCTGGTGTTCTGCGACGGCGACCGCCTGGAGTACCTGGACTATCTCGCTGAATCGTTGCGCCTGCTGCGCCCCGGAGGTCTTGTCGCCTTCGAGGGCGTCTTCGGCGCCGGCCGGACGATCGACTCCGGACCACAGCCCACCGAGGTGCTGCGGCTGCGGGAAGTACTGCGCGCGGTGCGCGAGAGCCAGGAGCTGGTGCCGTCGCTGCTGCCGGTGGGCGACGGGCTGCTGTGTGCCGTCAAGCGGTGAACGCCCGCCCCGAGGGCCCACGGGAAAAATCCGTGATCTCACGTGAAAAAAGAAAAACAATCACCCCGGCACCATGTCCGGTACCGGGGCGACTGAACGGATATGGTCGCTCGCGCGTCAGCCGACGACCTTCTTGAGGGCGTCGCCGAGCGCGTCGGCCTCGTCGGGGGTCAGCTCGACGACGAGTCGACCGCCGCCTTCGAGCGGAACGCGCATGACGATGCCCCGCCCCTCCTTGGTCACCTCGAGCGGGCCATCACCCGTCCGCGGCTTCATGGCCGCCATGCTCGTTCCCCTTCCTGATACCAGCTCACCGTCACCGCCGACGGCCCGTGAGGGCACGCGCAGTCCGGCATGGACGCGCGACACCGGCATCGAACACATTGCTTCCCAGCCATTATCCCGCATCCCAGGACCCGATGACCAACATCGGTCGGCATCGCTTGGGCAACGCGCGCGAGCAAAACCACTCAATTCGGCGATGTGACTGCGATACTGCGCACCCCCGACCACTTCCGCCGAATGGATACGGACCGGAATTCTTTGACGCAGGTCACATCTCCCGAGCGATCCGTTGCCGGTGATCTCCGTCATGCTGTGTCCCGGACACAGACGTCCGACCCACTCGTACGACCCACACGTACGACGACGCGGAGGGGAACCCATGGCCGACACCGTGCTCTACGAGGTGAGCGACGGGCTCGCGACGATCACGCTGAACCGCCCCGAGGCGATGAACGCGCTGAACATCGAGACCAAGGTCGCGCTCAGGGAGGCGGTGCGCTCCGCGGCGGGGGACGACGCCGTACGGGCGGTCCTGCTGACCGCGGCCGGGGAGCGGGCGTTCTGCGTGGGCCAGGACCTCAAGGAGCACATCGGACTGCTGGCCTCCGACCGGGAAGCGGGCTCGGGCCAGACCATGAGCACGGTCAGCGAGCACTACAACCCGATCGTGCGGGCGCTCGCCGAGGCCCGGAAGCCGGTGGTCGCCGCCGTGAACGGCGTGGCGGCCGGGGCGGGCTTCGGCTTCGCGCTCGCGGCGGACTACCGGATCGTCGCGGACACGGCGGCCTTCAACACGTCCTTCGCCGGGGTCGCGCTCACCGCCGACTCGGGCGTCTCCTGGACCCTGCCGCGCGTCGTCGGCCCCGGGCGCGCCACCGACCTGCTGCTCTTCCCGCGCAGCATCGGTGCCCGGGAGGCCTACGAGCTGGGCATCGCCAACCGGGTCGTACCCGCCGCCGACCTGCGCGCCGAGGCGGAGCAGACGGCGCGGGCGCTGGCGGAGGGGCCGACGGTGGCGTACGCGGCGCTGAAGGAAGCGGTGGCCTACGGGTTGACGCACTCGCTCTCCGAGACGCTGGACAAGGAGGAGGAGCTGCAGTCCCGCGCGGGTTCCTCGGAGGACCACGCGATCGCGGTGCGGGCATTCGTCAACAAGGAGAAACCGCGCTATCTGGGCAAGTGAGCCGTGATCGTCGGCCGCGGTGGCCGTCCCCGGGGGCGGCCGCCCGCGGCCCCCGCTCCGGCCTGGAGGGCCTCGTCCTCAGACTGCCCCGGAAGGGCTGCCGGACAGGCTCTCCCGCACCACGCATGACTCCAGGTGGTCGTCGACCAGTCCGCACGCCTGCATCAGCGCGTAGGCCGTCGTCGGCCCGACGAAGCGCAGGCCCCGCTTCTTCAGGGCCTTGGACAGCGCCGTGGACTCCGGTGTGACGGCCGGGACGTCGGCGAGGGTCTTCGGCACCGGGCGCCCGTCCGGGTCGGGGGCGTGCGACCAGATCAGCTCGTCCAGCTCACCGGGGCCCCACTCGGCCAGCACGCGGGCGTTGGCGAGGGTCGCGTCGATCTTGGCTCGGTTGCGGATGATGCCCGAGTCGGCGAGGAGGCGTTCGCGGTCCTCGTCGGTGAAGGCCGCCACCTCGGCGATCTCGAAGCCGGCGAAGGCGGCGCGGAAGCCGGGGCGGCGGCGCAGGATGGTGATCCAGGACAGGCCGGACTGGAACGCCTCCAGGCTGAGGCGTTCGTACAGGGCGTCGTCGCCGTGGACCGGGCGGCCCCATTCCTCGTCGTGGTACGTCACGTAGTCCGCGGTGGACAGGGCCCAGGGACAGCGCGGCACGCCGTCCGGCCCGGCGACGGCCTCTCCGGCGCTCACTGCTGCTCCTCCTGGGCCGGCTTCTCCATGGAGACGTGCTGGTGGGCGACGGCGGCCCGGGCGCCGGCCAGGGCCGACTCCAGGTCGGAGATGCGGGCGTCGCGCTCGGCCAGCTCGGCGCCAAGGCGGCCGAGGGCGTCGTCGACGTCCGCCATGCGGTAGCCGCGGGCGGCGAGCGGGAAGCGGAGGCGTTCCACGTCCGTGCGGCCCACCGGGCGGTCCGGGGGCAGGGAGTCCCGCAGACGCTCGGGGGCGGCGTCGGGCAGCGGCCCGCTGTCGCCGCCGCTCACCACGGCGAGCGTCACCGCGGCGACCACGACGGCCAGCGCGACGACTAGGAAGAGGAACATGACCATCGCTGAGGCCCCCATGGCCGGGTCGAGCGCGGCGATCGCGTGGGTTCGAGGATCCGACGGATCGCGTGGCTGCTTGGATCGGAGTCGGAACCAGGTTCCGAGCCGGAGTCGGTTGTGTCGGGTCCGATCGTGCCATGCGAGTCTGACAGTCGGGGCCGCAGGCGGTCGAAGGCCGCCCCGAGGTCGATCAGGCGGAACGCGAGAACGGTGTGGACGAGAGATGTCACAGGGGATGCTCAGGCTGGGCAGGCGTGAATTCGCGGCGCACGAGCCGGTGATCATGGCGATCGTGAACCGGACCCCGGACTCCTTCTACGACCAGGGGGCGACCTTCCGCGACGAGCCCGCCCTCGCGCGGGTGGAGCGGGCGGTGGCCGAGGGCGCCGCGATCATCGACATCGGCGGAGTGAAGGCCGGGCCCGGGGACGAGGTGTCGGCCGAGGAGGAGGCGCGGCGGACGGTGGGGTTCGTCGCGGAGGTGCGGCGGCGGTTCCCGGACGTCGTGATCAGTGTGGACACCTGGCGGCACGAGGTCGGCGAGGCCGTGTGCGAGGCGGGGGCCGACGTGCTGAACGACGCGTGGGGCGGCGTCGACCCGAAGCTCGCGGAGGTCGCCGCGCGGTACGGGGTGGGGCTGGTGTGCACACACGCCGGCGGCGCCCAGCCGCGGACCCGGCCGCACCGGGTGACGTACGACGACGTCATGGCCGACATCCTGAAGGTGACGCTGGGGCTGGCCGAGCGGGCGGTGGCGCTGGGGGTGCCGCGGGAGTCGGTGCTGATCGATCCCGGCCACGACTTCGGGAAGAACACGCGGCACAGCCTGGAGGCGACGCGGCGGCTCGGGGAGATGGTGGACACGGGGTGGCCGGTGCTGGTGTCCCTGTCCAACAAGGACTTCGTCGGGGAGACGCTGGACCGGCCCGTGAAGGAGCGGGTGCTGGGGACGCTGGCGACGACGGCGGTGTCGGCGTGGCTGGGGGCGCGGGTGTACCGGGTGCACGAGGTGGCGGAGACGCGGCAGGTGCTGGACATGGTCGCGACCATCGCGGGACACCGGGAGCCCGCCGTCGCCAGGCGGGGACTGGCCTAGCTAGGGGGTGTTGTTCGGGTCGGGCCGGCTCCGGGCGACGGTGCCCTGCGACCGGCCCGGGCGGGGCGTGGTGCGTGCGGCCGCGAGGCGGAGGAGGGCGACAGGGCGGGAACCCTGGCAACCGACGACAACGCCGCTGGGGGCACCTCCCACGCCCTTCAGGCAGTCGGGGAGCGCGTGCCGGGCCCCGCGAGCACGGCAAGATCCGAACGGCGCGCCCAGACACCGGCTCGGGCGCCAGGGGGCGTCGCCCCCGGCGCTCCCGGTCCGTGCCTACCGCCCCGCCTCCTTGGAGACCAGGGCGACCGCCTCGTCCACGTCGTCCGTGACGTGGAAGAGCAGGAGGTCCTTCTCCGCGGCCTTGCCCTGGGCGACCAGGGTGCCGCGGAGCCAGTCGATCAGGCCGCCCCAGTACTCGGAGCCGAACAGGACGATGGGGAAGCGGGTCACCTTCTGGGTCTGCACCAGGGTGAGGGCCTCGAAGAGTTCGTCGAGGGTGCCGAGACCGCCGGGCAGGACCACGAAGCCCTGCGCGTACTTCACGAACATCATCTTGCGGACGAAGAAGTACCGGAAGTTCAGGCCGATGTCGACGTACGGGTTGAGCCCCTGCTCGAAGGGCAGCTCAATGCCGAGGCCGACCGACGTGCCCTTCGCCTCCAGGGCGCCCTTGTTGGCCGCCTCCATGGCGCCGGGCCCGCCGCCGGTGATGACCGCGAAGCCGGCCTCCACCAGGCCGCGGCCCAGGCGCACGCCCGCCTCGTACTCCGGTGAGTCCACCGCCGTACGGGCGGAGCCGAAGACGCTGATCGCGGGCGGCAGTTCGGCGAGCGTGCCGAAGCCCTCGATGAACTCCGACTGGATGCGCAGGACGCGCCAGGGGTCGGTGTGGACCCAGTCGGTCGGGGCACGCTCGTCCAGCAGGCGCTGGTCCGTGGTGCTCTTCTGGACCTGACCCCGCCGCCGGAGGACAGGGCCCAGGCGCTGCTCCTCCGGTGGCCGCTTCTTGCCCTCGGGGTTGCCGGTAGCCATGCGCGCTCCCTCCAGTTGCAGGTTCTTCCACCTCAGCGTAGATCTACGCGGGTTACGTACGAGGGACCTGAGCATGTCCGTCACACAGCGGCGTAAACCCGGCGTGGATCACGCCGTCAGCCAGGACCGCAGGCGCTCCTCCCCCGCGAGGATCTTCGCCGTCTCGACCCGCTCGTCCCGCTTGTGCGCCAAGTGCGGGTTGCCCGGGCCGTAGTTGACCGCGGGGACGCCCAGCGCCGAGAAGCGCGACACGTCCGTCCAGCCGTACTTGGGCTGCGGGGTGCCGCCCACCGCTTCGATGAAGGCCGCCGCGGCCGGGTGGGACAGCCCCGGCAGGGCCGCGCCGCTGTGGTCGTCGACCACGAACTCCGTCACCCCGCAGTCCGCGAAGACCTCCCGCACGTGGGCGAGGGCCTCCTCGGGGCTGCGGTCCGGGGCGTAGCGGAAGTTGACCGTGACCACGCACTCGTCGGGGATGACGTTGCCCGCGACCCCGCCCGTGACGCCGACCGCGTTCAGGCCCTCGCGGTACTCCAGGCCGTCGATGACCGGGTGGCGGGGCTCGTAGGCCGCCAGGCGCGCGAGGATCGGGGCGGCGGCGTGGATGGCGTTGGACCCCATCCAGGAGCGCGCGGAGTGCGCCCGCTCCCCCGTCGTCCTCAGCAGCACCCGCAGCGTGCCCTGGCAACCGCCCTCCACCTGGCCGTCGGACGGTTCGAGGAGCACCGCGAAGTCGCCCTCCAGCCACTCGGGGTGGGCCTCGGCGACGTGTTTGAGACCGTTCAGCTCGGCGGCGACCTCTTCGTTGTCGTAGAAGACGAAGGTCAGGTCGCGGTTGGGGGCCGGGACGGTCGCCGCGATGCGCAGCTGGACCGCGACGCCCGCCTTCATGTCGCAGGTGCCGCAGCCCCACAGGACGCCGTCCTCGTCGAGCCGGGACGGTACGTTGTCGGCGATCGGGACAGTGTCGATGTGGCCGGCCAGGATCACGCGCTCCGCCCGGCCCAGGTCCGTGCGGGCCACCACGTTGTTGCCGTACCGCTCGACCGACAGGTGCGGCAGGGCGCGCAGGGCGCTCTCGATCGCGTCCGCGAGCGGCTCCTCGGTGCCGCTCTCGGAGGGGAAGTCGACGAGCCGCGCGGTGAGCTCCGCGGCGTCCAGCGTGAGGTCAAGCGGGGTATCGGCCATGGCCCCGACCCTAACGCCCCCGCCTTTTCGGGCACTGTCCGTACCCGGCGGACACCACTCCCTACCCTCCAGTACCTTGTACGCGTGCTTCAGCCGTCGCCATCCCGCAAACGCCATGGCCGCCTTCTCCGTTCCGGCGCGGCCTTCGTGGTCCTGCTCGCGGTCGCCGGGTACCTCACGGTGCAGTACGTCACCGGGGGCGCCCCGGGCTGCGAGGTCGTCTCGGCCGAGGACGACCGGACGACCTACGAGTTCACGCCGGAGCAGGCGGTGAACGCGGCGACGATCACCGCCGTGGGCACCGCGCGCGACCTGCCGGAACGGGCGGTGACGATCGCGCTGGCGACCGCGCTGCAGGAGTCGGCGCTGCGCAACATCGACTACGGCGACCGCGACTCGCTCGGTCTGTTCCAGCAGCGCCCCTCCCAGGGCTGGGGCACTCCGAAGGAGATCATGGATCCGGCCTACTCGGCGGGCAAGTTCTACGACGGGCTGGTCGAGGTGCCCGGCTACACCCGTCTCCCGCTGACCGTCGCCGCCCAGCGCGTGCAGCGCAGCGGCTTCCCGGATGCCTACGCCAAGCACGAGACGGATGCCAGGCTGCTCGCCGCCGCGCTGACCGGACGGTCCGCGGCGACGCTGACCTGCGAGGGACGCCCCGGCGCGGCCCGCGCCCAGGGTCCGGACGCGGTCCGCGCGGCGCTCGTACGGGACTTCGGGCAGGACGTGCTCCAGTCGGCCGGAACGGCCGTGGACGACGCGTCCGCGGTGCCCACGGCCTCGCCCGCACCGAGCACGGGCGGCGCGGGCGGCGCGGGCGCCACGGGCGGCTCCGACGGTCGGACCGTGACGCTGCCCGTGACCGGCGCGGGTGCGCAGGAGCGCCTCGGTCAGCGCGGCTGGCAGCTGGCGCACTGGGCGGTGGCCAACGCCACCTCGCTGCGCATCGAACGGGTCTCCTACGCGGGCCGGGAGTGGACCGCGGGAAGCACCGACAACAAGTGGCGTCCGGCGGATTCGGGCAGCACCGGCGGCGCCGAACGGGCCGCGGGCGCCGTCCGCATCACCTCCGCGCGGTAGCGCTCGCCCGTACGGGGCGTCACTCCTGGGAGTTACCCGCACCGGCGTCGGGTCGACGCGGTGCGCGGGTTTTCCGGTCACCACCCGCGGATCCTCCGGAGCCCAGGAAGAACAAGGGCTGTAAGGATTCGGCAGACTTTCCGACCGGCGCCCTTTTGCCCGTTTTTCTGTGCACCTGATAATGCGACACGTTACCAACTCTTTACTTTGTGTCGCCGCAACCTTCGTGGCCTTCAAGCGGTAGTCACTGCGTCCGAGCCCGTCGATCACTCGCCGGGCACGGTCGGATTCCTCATCACTGACTTCCGTCGAAGGAGCATCATGTCCCTCCCCCTGACCCGCCGGATCGCCCGTGCCGCGCTGCTCGTCGCTGCGGGAGCGGCTGCCGGGGTCGGTGCGGCCGGCTCCGCCAGCGCGGCTCCCGAACTGCCGGCCACCCCGAACCTCGGGGGACTGACCGCCCTGGACGGGGCGAACGTCGGCAACACGGTGGACGCCGCGGCCCAGAACGTCACCGAGACCGCGGGCGACGCCGGCAGCAAGGCCGTCAGGAAGTCCGTGCCGGCCGCGGGCAAGACCGGTGGCTCGGTCGTCAAGAAGACCACTCCGGTGGCCCAGAAGACCGCCGGGGACGCGGCGGGCTCCGCCGGGGAGATCGTCGGTGACACCACGGGGACCGCCACCGAAGGCGGGCTGCCCACGGACGCGCTGGGTAAGGGCGGGCTGCCGGCCACCGGTTCGCTGCCGGTCCAGGGGCTGCCGCTCGGCTGACAGCGGCTGCACCCCGCTCGTACGGCGCCGGGGCCCAGGGATCGCTCCCTGGGCCCCGGCGTTCCGCATGCCTACGTCGATACCAGGCCGTCAGGCCGTCAGGCGCTCCACCGCCGCGCGGACGCGCTCGTCCGTGGCCGTGAGGGCTACGCGGACGAAGTTTCCGCCGGCCGGGCCGTAGAAGTCGCCGGGAGCCACCAGGATGCCGCGCTCGGCCAGGTGGGCCACCGTGTCCCAGCAGGACTCGTCGCGGGTGGCCCAGAGGTAGAGGCTGGCCTCGCTGTGCTCGATGCGGAAGCCGTGGCCGAGGAGCGCCTCGCGCAGGGCCGTGCGGCGGGCCGCGTAGCGCTCGCGCTGGACGCGGACGTGCTCGTCGTCGCCGAGGGCCGCCACCACGGCCGCCTGGGTCGGCGCGGACGTCATCATGCCGCCGTGCTTGCGGATCTCCAGGAGGGGCCCCAGGACGGCCGGGTCGCCCGCCAGGAAGGCCGCGCGGTAGCCCGCGAGATTGGAGCGCTTGGAGAGCGAGTGGACGGCCACCAGGCCGTCGTACGAGCCGCCGTTGACGTCCGGGTGCAGGACGGAGACCGGGTCGGCCTCCCAGCCCAGCTCCAGGTAGCACTCGTCGGAGACGACGAGGACGCCGTGCTCACGGGCCCAGGCCACGACGCGGGTCAGGTCGGCCTTCGACAGGACCCTGCCGGTGGGGTTGGACGGGGAGTTGAGCCAGAGGAGCTTCAGGCCCGCCGGGTCCAGCTCCGTCGGATCGTCGTACGCCTCGTACTCCGCGCGGGCCAGGCGCGCGCCGACCTCGTACGTCGGGTAGGCCAGGCGCGGGTACGCCACCCGGTCGCCGGGGCCGAGGCCGAGCTGGGTGGGGAGCCAGGCGACGAGTTCCTTGGAACCGACGACGGGCAGGACGTGGCGGTGGGTGACGTCGCGGGCGCCGAGGCGGCGCTCGGCCCAGCCGGTGATCGCGTCGCGCAGTGCCGGGGTGCCCCAGACGGTCGGGTAGCCCGGGGAGTCCGCCGCGTCGATCAGGGCTTTCTGGATCAGCTTGGGGACCGGGTCGACCGGGGTGCCGACGGAGAGGTCGACAATGCCGTCCGGACGCGCGGCGGCCGTCTTCTTGTACGGCTCCAGCCTGTCCCAGGGAAAGGCCGGAAGGCGGTCGGAGACTGCGGACACGGTTGCTGGCTCACTTTCTTCGGTGCGGCCGGTGCTGCCTGTGCGTTCCGCGGCGAAACGCCTCGGTCCCGTACGGCACCGATCGGGGGCGATCAGCCGTACGGGACCGAGGCGGCGCGGTGCGGGCCGCCCCTACTGGTTCTGCGGCGGCAGCGCGGCGACGAAGGGGTGGTCGCGCTCGATCAGTCCCAGCTTGCTGGCGCCGCCGGGCGAGCCGAGCTCGTCGAAGAACTCGACGTTCGCCTTGTAGTAGTCCTTCCACTCCTCCGGAGTGTCGTCCTCGTAGAAGATCGCCTCGACCGGGCAGACCGGCTCACAGGCACCACAGTCGACGCATTCGTCCGGGTGGATGTACAAGGACCGCTGGCCCTCGTAGATGCAGTCGACCGGGCACTCCTCGATGCACGCCTTGTCCTTCACGTCGACACAAGGCTGCGCGATGACGTAGGTCACGCTGTCGTTCCTCCTCGATTGGGCGCTGGCGGGCCTCCTCAGGCTCCGCCGCCTGGCGCGCGGGAGCGCGGCGTCGTCGATGCCCACCCCTAGTATCTCCGTTCTTGGGCATGATCCGAACAGGAGGGGTGAACCGACCCGTGGAAATCTCTGCCGCAGGACGCCTCGAGGTCCGTATCACCGTTGCTGACGTGGGCAAACGAGTCTCCGTGCGGCGCTTGAACGAACCGGGTGTCGCGGGTGAGAAGTTCACCGACACGGTGGGCGTTCTCACATCATGGGACGACGGTGTGCTGTGTATCACACGGAAGAGTGGCGAGTCGGTCCGTGTCCCGGAGTCCGCGCTGGTCGCGGGCAAGGTCGTGCCGTCGGCGCCGGCGCGGCGGCGCGGCCCCGCCGCGTCGTACGAGGAGCTGGCGCGGGTCGCCGCACGGGCCTGGCGGCCGGTGGAGAGCGAGCGGCTCGGTGAGTGGGAGCTGCGGGCGGCCGCCGGGTTCACGCGGCGGGCCAACTCCGTGCTCCCCCTCGGCGACCCGGGGCTGCCGCTCGACGAGGCGCTGACCGCCGTACGACGCTGGTACGCCGAACGTGGTCTGCCCGCGTACGTCCAGACCGCCACCGGGGCCGAGGGCACGCAGGAGCCGCTGTGCGCGGAGCTGGAGCGCCGGGGCTGGGTGCGGGAGGTGACGGCCGAGGTGTGGACCGGCGGGCCGGCGCCGGTCGCCGACCTGTCGGAGGGGACCGGCGTGGTCCTGTCCCGGGAGGCGGACGAGGCGTGGCTGGCGCGGTACCAGCGCAAGGGCGTGAGCGAGGTGGCCCTGCGGGTACTGGCCGGCGGACCGTCCGTGTGGTTCGCGACGGTGCCCGGTGCGGACGCGGCCGCCCCGGCGGCGATCGGGCGGTGTGTCGTGGACGGGCGGTGGGTCTCCTTCGCGGCCGTCGAGGTCGACCCCGCGCAGCGGCGCCGGGGGCTGGCGACCGCCGTGATGGCCGCGCTGGCCCGGCGGGCGCTCGACGAGGGCGCGTCGGCGGCGTGGCTCCAGGTCGAGACGGACAACGCGGGGGCGCGGGCGCTGTACGCCGGGATGGGCTTCGCCGCGCATCACGCGTACCACCACTACCGGGAGCCCGCGAACACCGGGACGGACCGGTAACCGATCGCCGTGGAAGGGCACGAGCAAGCCATGCGTCACCCACGTTCTCCGCATCCCCCGTCGCCGGAACGCTCCGCCGAGCTGCGCCGGCGGTTCGCCGAAGAGGCACGCTCCGAGCGGCCCGACCTGGCCACGCTGTGCCTGCTGGTGGGCGCGGAGGCGGACGGGGCGCTGGACGAGGCGGGGCTGGACGCCGCGCAGATGGAGCTCGACCGACTGGCCGGACAGCTGCCGTTCCGGCCGGGTTCGCCGTCGGCCTGGGCGGCGGCGCTGCGGGACCTGCTCGGCGAGCGGTACGGGTTCCACGGGGTCGCCGCGGACTACCAGCGGCTCGAGTCGTCGTTGCTGCACGAGGTGCTGCGGCGCCGGCGCGGGCTGCCGATCATGCTCTCGGTGGTGTGGCTGGAGGTGGCCCGGCGGGCGGGGGCGCCGGTGTACGGGGTCGCGTTGCCGGGGCACTTCGTGGTCGGGTTCGGGGCGGAGTCCGGACCGGAGGAGGGGCGGGTGCTCGCCGATCCGTTCGACGGGGGCCGGGTGCTCAGCGGGAACGACGCGGAGGTGCTGGTGGCGGGGGTGACGGGGGCCGCCCTGCGTCCGTCGATGCTGGAGCCCGCGGCGCCGTTGCAGGTGGTGTCGCGCATCCTGAACAACATCCGGGCGTGGGCGGCGGCCCGGCCGGAACGGTCGGATGTCGGGCTGTGGGCGATCGAGCTGGCGTTGCTGCTGCCCGCGCACGCGGCGCGGCTGCGGTACGAGCGGGCTCGGTTGCTCGTGCAGCGGGGGGAGTTCTCTGCGGGAGCCGGGGAGCTGGAGGCCTACGCGAAGGTTGTGGGCGCGGTGGACGAGGCGGTCGCGGAGCAGGTCCGGGGGGAGGCGCGGGCGGCTCGGGCCATGCTCAACTGAGGACGCGAGGGGCCGCCCGGCGAGTGCCGGGCGGCCCCTCGTGGAGCGGCGTCGTCAGCTGGGGTCGGTCTCGATGACCGCCACGCGGTCCGTCTCGCTCTTCAGGGCCTGGCGCAGGGCGCCGTAGACGTCCTCGGGGGTGACGGGCGTCTTCTCACCGTTGGCGCGGGTGATGAGCACGCCGTCGAACGTGCCGCCGTACAGTTCCTTCAGGGCGTTGAGGTCGGGCTTGTCGACGAGTTTGCCGTTGACGGCCGTCACCCGGAGGAACTTCCACAGCGACTTCTCCGGGCTCATCAGGATGGAGTGCGCGGCGTCGGTCCGCACGGTCACCTTCGCCGACATCGCCGGCTCGGCGAACTCCTTCATGATCCGGTCGACCTCGGCCTTGGGGACCGTGGGCTGCTGGGTGGTCGTCGGCACGTTCACCGGGGTGGCGGTGCCCGTCTCCACCTGGGCGCGGTACGCCTCCTGCACGGCCTCGGTCGACTTGGCGACGTCGATGCCCTTGCCGGCCTTGCCGTACACGGGAACGGCCTTGCCGGACTCGAACTCGACGGTGCCCTCGGTCACCGATCCGGCCCCGCCGGCGGCGTCCTCCAGGGCCGCGTGCAGCTTCTCCTCGTCGACGGGCATGACCGGGTCGACGACACGCTGCCGGCCGAGGAGGGAGCCGAACACGGACATCGGGTTGTAGTCGCTCTTCGCCGCCGCGCTGGCCGTGGCCTGCGTGTCGAGCTGGAGCCCCGCCTGGTCCGGCTTGAGGGAGACCGTCTCGCCGCCGACCGTGAGCTTGAGCGGCTTGCTCGCGCGGGCGGAGAGGACGTCGTCCAGCTTCTCGACGGCGTCGTCGCGCGTGCCGCCGATGTCGACGCCGAGCACGGTGGTGCCCTTCGGCACGTCCGAACGGTTCATGAGCAGGCCGGCGCCGTAGGTGACACCGGCGACGAAGACCAGGCCGCCGACGAGCAGCGGGAGCTTCCTGCGGCCCTTCTTCTTGGCCGGCTTGGCGGGGCTCGCCGGGGGTGCGGAGACCGGCTCGGGCAGCTTCGGGGGCGTGTGCGGCAGCGGTCCGTCGGCGGACGCGCCCTGAAAGGGGGCGTTCCGGTCGGTCGGCACGACGGGGATGCCGCTGGTGACGGTGTTTCCGGAGACGTTGTCCGGGTTGCCGTAGCCGGAAGTGCCCGGCCCGGGGGCCGGCTTCTGCGGGGTGAGGATCGCGGTGTCGTCGCTGAGCCCGCCGCCGGGGCCGAGACGGGCGGCGTCGGCGCCGGGGCCGGGGCCGGGGCCCTGCGACCTGCCCGGGCCGACGGGACGACCCGGGCCGCCAGGACTACCGGGACTACCGGGACTACCGGGACTACCGGGACTACCGGGACTACCGGGACTACCGGGACTACCGGGACCGCCAGGGCCACCGGGACTACCGGGACTACCGGGACCGCCAGGGCCACCGGCCCCGCCAGGACCGCCCTGACCACCGGGTCCCCCGGGACCGCCCGGACCGTCCAGGCCGTTCGGTGCGGGCCCGCGCTGTCCGCTGGGCGCGCCGGGGCCGCCGGGCGTCCTGGGCCGGCCCAGGTCGCCGAGGTCGCCGACCGGGGGCGGCGTCAGCCGGCTGTCCCCGGTGACCGGGCCGCTCGTCGCGCCCGCGGGACCCTGGGTGTCGCCGTACGGGGACTGCCCGTTCGGGCCGCTTGACCCGCTGCGGGGGCCGCCCGGGTTGCCCTGCCCGTTCTCCGAGAAGTACGGCAGGTCGTCGCGGCGCGGTTCGGCGCCGCCGTCGGGGCCCGGGCGGGCGCCGTTGCCGGAGCCCGGGCGGGCACCGTTGCCGTTGCCCAGCGGTCCGGCCGCCAGCGCCTCGGTCACGTCGAAGGAGCCGGTGCCGCCCCCGTGACCGGGCGCCACGGGTCCGCCCGTCGCGCCGGAGAGACCGGCGCCGCCCGTGGCGCCGGGCCGGGAGCCGCCCGGCACGTTCATGGAGCCGACGACGCCACCGGGACGGCCGCTCCCGCCGCCCGGTCGCGCACCGGCACCGGAAGCACCGGCACCCGGTCCCGCGGCACCCGCGGGGCCTGCGGAGGGCGCGCCCGGCGTACCGGGCGCCGCGCCGGAAGCGCCGGAACCCCCGGGCAGACCGGCACCGTTGGTGGAGCCGGCCCCCTGAGCGCCCTTGGCCGGGCCGGACTTGCGCGGCGCGAACCAGTCGCTGGCCGGCTTGTCCTCCGTCGGCCGGGCGGGCTGCCCCGGCTCGGCCGGGGCCTCGACGGCGCCCGTGGGCTCTGCGGCGCTCGGTGCCGGTGCGGGCCGCTCGGCCGTCGTCTCCGTGTCACCGGCGGCGCCCCCGGTGTCCGCGACGGGCGTGCGCATGACGACCGGCGGGATGGGTCGCGATCCCGGGATGTTGATCCGGATTCGGGTCGTCAGCGTCGTCTCGGTCTTGCGCTCCTCCGGCCGCGAGGCCGAACGGCCCGCGTCCGCACCGGCGTCGGGAGCCGTGGGTGTCCCGTAGGGCGGGGTCCCCGA
The DNA here is from genome assembly GCF_044762405.1 of Streptomyces sp. NPDC097107. Taxonomy (NCBI): domain Bacteria; kingdom Bacillati; phylum Actinomycetota; class Actinomycetes; order Kitasatosporales; family Streptomycetaceae; genus Streptomyces; species Streptomyces sp. NPDC097107. The sequence goes on from NZ_JBIWEF010000008.1 coordinate 264,558, forward strand.
CGGGTATGCGGCTCCGCCGCGCCCGTGGGGCCCGGAGGACGAACTGTCAGTTTCACGACTCAAGGCAGGTTCTCCCGGTTGGCTCCGCCGCCCGGCACACCTGAAAGCGGGCGGCTCGGCGGCGCGCACCACCATACTGGCCACTTCTCGCGCGTATCCCGTGACCGCCGGGGAAACCCACACCGGACTCGCACGCCCGCACCGCGGCGAAGTAGTACGTCACTTGCCAAGTCGGACGGCGCCGCGATCCGGTTGCCGCACCGGCGCGAGGGTGGCACACATCACAGCGACGGCGATCCCGCCGAGCAGGAAGAGGTACGAGCCGCTGCCGGCCGCGAAGAGGAAGTCGCCCTCGGGACGGCTGGTCGTGAGCAGGACCACGGCGAGCGCCCAGCCCGCGGCGGGCGCGACGGCCCCGCCCCGGCGGCCCACGGCCCGGCCCGCTCCGACGCAGAGTCCCGCCTCGGCGGCCAGCGCGAGCAGCAGCCCGCCCGGGAACCACCCCGGCTGCACCAGCGCGCCCGCCACCCCCACCAGGGCGCCGAGCACGAAGAGCCCCGGATAGAGGGCGGCCCGCCCGAGCGAGGGCGCGCGCAGTGGCTGGGCCAGGGCGGAGGCCGTCGGCTCGGTACGCCCTCTCATGACGCCGCCTCGATCCCCGCGGTCCCAGGGATCTCGGCGATCCCAGGGCTCTCGGCGATCCCGGTGATCCCGGCGAAGAGGTCGCTCTCGCGGCCGTCGCCGTCCCCGGACCGCTCGCCGCGCACCAGCTCGTAGTACTCGGTGGTGAAGACCGGCTGGGCCAGTTCGTTGGAGAGGACGAAGTACCGCCCGGCGACGGTGATCTGCGTGACGTGCGCGCGCATGGCCGCGGTCTTGGCGGCGTCCGCGCCGCCGTCGCCGCGGATCTCGGTGGTGATCCGCTCGTCGTCGACGACGCCCGGTACGTCCTCGACGCCGGCCGCCTTCTCGAAGGGCAGGCCGGGCAGGTCGCCGCGGAGGCGGGCGAAGGCGTCCTCGGCGACGGTACGGGGGACGCGGTTCCAGTAGACCTTGTCGACCGGGCACCCCGCCTCGGCCGCCAGCTCGGCGGCGCGCATGGCGATGCGGTGGGCCTGGACGTGGTCGGGGTGGCCGTAGCCGCCGTCGGGGTCGTAGGTGACGAGCACCTGGGGACGCACCTCGCGGATCACCTCGACGAGGAGTTCGGCGGCCCGGTCGACGTCCGCCTGCCACAGGCAGCCGGGGTCGTCGTTGTCGGGCAGCCCCATCATCCCGGAGTCGGCGAACCGTCCCGGCCCGCCGAGCAGCCGGAAGTCGTCGACGCCGAGCGCGCGCATCGCCGCCGCCAGCTCGCCCCTGCGGTGCCCGCCCAGGGCGGCTCCGGTCAGGTGCCCGAGCTCGGGCGGGATGACCTCGCCCCGCTCGCCGAGGGTGCAGGTCACCAGCGTCACGTGGGCGCCTTCGGCGGCATACCTGGCCATGGTGACGCCGTTGTTGATCGACTCGTCGTCCGGGTGCGCGTGCACCAGCAGCAGACGCCGGCCGGGGAGTTCCGTCATGGGCTCCACCCTATGACTGTCCAGGGCTTGTCCAGTGCCGTCCGGGCGGTCGGCGGCGTTGCCCCGGGTAAGGCGTGGCTGTGCGGCACGGGAGTACGGAGGGGCGCGACATGTCGGTGGACGACGAGGCGACGGTACGGCTCGGGGACGGGACGGAGCAGGCGGACGAGCCCGGGTGGGAGGTGGACCCGAACGACGACTGGGCGCTCGCCGTGGTCGCCACGGTGGGGAGGCAGCTGAAGCTGCGGCGCGAGGCGGCGGGGATGCGGGCCGCCGAGTTCGCGACGGCGGTCGGGTACGGCGAGGACATGGTCTACAAGGTCGAGGGCGGGAAGCGGATCCCCCGGCTCGACTATCTGGACGCGGCGGACCGGCTGCTGGACGCGGGTGGGCTCCTCTCGGCGATGAAGGAGGACGTGAAGAAGGTCCGGTACCCGAAGAAGGTCCGGGATCTGGCACAGATGGAAGCGCGGGCGGTGGAGCTTCAGCTGTACGACCCGCTGAACGTCCATGGGCTGCTGCAGACGCCCGAGTACGCGCGCGGGCTGCTGATGATGCGGCGCCCCTCCTACTCGAAGGACGAGGTCGAGCGGTTCATCGCGGCGCGCGTCGCCCGCAAGGCCGTCTTCGAGCGGGACCCGGCGCCCGAACTCAGCTTCGTCCTGGAGGAGTGGACACTCAGGCGCCCTCTGGGCGGGAGGGCGAACCTGCGCCGCCAGCTGGAGCATCTGCTGGAGGTCGGGCAGTCGAGGACCGTCGAGTTGCAGGTGATGCCGATGGACCGCGAGGAGCACGCCGGCCTGGCGGGCGGCATCGAGGTGCTGAAGTTCCAGGACGGCTCGATGGTGGGACGTTCGCCGGTGGTGGCCTACGGTCGACCGGTGTCGGAGCCCAAGCAGCTACGTATCCTTGAACTCCGGTATGGCATCATCCGGGCGCAGGCCTTCACCCCGCGTGAGTCGGCCGCGTTCATCGAGCGACTGCTGGGGGAGACATGATCCGCGAAACCGACCTGGCGTGGTTCAAGAGCAGCTACAGCAGCAGCAGCGAGGGTGACTCCTGCGTCGAGATCGCCACCGAGCCCGGCGCCGTCCACGTCCGCGACTCCAAGCACACCGGTGCCGGACCGCGACTCGCTCTGGCGCCGGAGGCGTGGGCCTCGTTCCTGTCCGGCACGTTCGGGTGACCGGCCGTCAGAAGTTGATGCTCCCGATCATCCCCGCGAGGTTCGTCGTCAGCTCACTGATCGTGGGCGCGACGGTCGAGGAAGCCAGGTAGAAGCCGAGGAGCATGCACACGACCGCGTGCCCCGCCTTCAACCCTGACTTCTTGACCAGCAGGAAGACGATGATCGCCAGCAGCACAACCGCCGAAATCGAGAGTGCCACGGCGGCTCACCTCCAATAAGCCCAGGGACATGGGGAGGGTCGGACGCGGTCGGACGCGGTCCCACCTTGGGGCAGATAAATCCACGCAGCGGGCACCTGGTTGATACCCACTATGCGCCAGTGATCATAACTATCCGTGCGCGCGCATCTCTCGGCGCACGGCCGCACAAGGGGGCGCATGGCCAATATGGTCAAGGCATGACGACCGAGTCCGACTCCTTCCCCAAACGGCACGCCCGCACCCAGCGGTTCACGCTCGGCGCGCCGCGTTCGTTCACCGTGGCACCCGACGGGTCCCGGGTCGCCTTCCTGCGCTCCGGCACCGGCACGGACCGGGCCAATGCGCTGTGGATCCTCGATACCGAGGAGGGTGGCGAGCGCGTCGCCGCCGATCCGCGCGCCCTCCTGGGCGGCGCCGAGGAGCAGCTGTCGCCCGAGGAGCGGGCGCGGCGTGAGCGCAGCCGCGAGGGCGGTGCCGGCATCGTCGGCTATGCCACCGACGCGGCCGTCGAGCTGGCCTCTTTCACCTTGTCAGGGCGGCTTTTCGCGGCCGAGCTGCGGGCCGGTACGGCGCGCGAACTGCCCACCCCGGGACCGGTCATCGACCCGCGCCCCTCCCCCGACGGCCGGCACATCGCCTACGTCGCCCGGGGCGCCCTGCGGGTCGTGGGCGCCGAGGGAGACGGGGACAGGGCGCTTGCCGTGGCGGACACGGAGGGCGTCACCCACGGGCTGGCCGAGTTCGTCGCCGCCGAGGAGATGGGACGCAGCCGGGGCTTCTGGTGGGGGCCCGAGTCGGACCGGCTGCTGGTGGCACGCGTGGACGACACGCCGGTCAGCCGGTGGTGGATCTCCGACCCGGCCCATCCCGAGCGTGATCCGCACCAGGTGCGGTACCCGGCGGCGGGCACCGCCAACGCGGACGTACGGCTGTTCGTGATCGGGCTGGACGGGGGGCGCACGGAGGTCCTCTGGGACCGGGCGCGGTATCCGTATCTGGCGCGAGTGCACTGGTCAGCGGCGGGTGCGCCACTCCTCCTCGTACAGGCGCGCGACCAGCGCAGCCAGTTGTTCCTGGCCGTGGACACCGAGTCCGGGGCGACCCGGATGGTGCACGCCGACGAAGATCCAGTTTGGCTGGAACTCTTCCCCGGCGTGCCCTGCTGGAGCCCCTCCGGGCAGCTCGTGCGGATCGCCGACGAGGGCGGCGCACGCGTGCTGGCGGTCGGTGAACGACCACTCACGGGCGCCCAGCTGCACCTGCGGGCGGTGCTGGACGTCTCCGACGACGACGTGCTGGTTTCCGCGTCGGCCGGTGAGGAGGCGGCCGAGCCGGAGACGGGCGAAGTGCATGTGTACCGGGTGAACGAACTCGGCATGGAGCGCGTCTCGCAGGAGCCCGGCGTGCACTCGGCGGTGCGCGCCGGAGGCGTGACCGTTCTCGTCTCCGCGACGCTCGACCGGCCGGGGACCCGGGTGCGGGTTCTGCGGGACGGGAAGCCGATGGCGACCGTCGCCTCTTACGCCGAAGATCCCGGTTTGTCCCCGCGCGTGACACTCACTCAAGGGGGCGCACGCCGTGTCCCGTGCGCCGTGCTTATGCCAAGGGACTACCACGGTGACACCCCCCTCCCCGTACTCCTGGACCCGTACGGTGGCCCGCACGGTCAGCGCGTGGTGGCCGCGCACAACGCCCACCTCACGTCGCAGTGGTTCGCCGACCAGGGCTTCGCGGTCGTCGTCGCCGACGGGCGGGGCACTCCGGGGCGCTCCCCCGCCTGGGAGAAGGCCATCAAGGACGACGTGGCCGCGGTCGTGCTCCAGGACCAGGTGGACGCGCTCCAGGCCCTCGCCGCGGACTTCCCGCTCGACCTGAACCGCGTCGCCATCCGTGGCTGGTCCTTCGGGGGCTATCTGGCCGCCCTGGCGGCCCTGCGCCGCCCGGACGTCTTCCACGCCGCCGTCGTGGGCGCCCCGGTCACCGACCTGCGGCTGTACGACACCCACTACGAGGAGCGCTACCTCGGCCACCCGGGCGAGCAACCGGAGGTCTACCGCCGCAACTCGGTGATCGACGACGCGGGCCTGGTCGACGCCGCCGAGCCGCGGCGCCCCATGATGATCATCCACGGTCTCGCGGACGACAACGTGGTGGTCGCCCACTCCCTGCGGCTGTCCTCGGCCCTGCTGGCCGCGGGCCGCCCGCACGAGGTGCTCCCGCTGTCCGGCGTCACGCACATGACCCCGCAGGAGTCGGTCGCCGAGAACCTGCTGCTGCTCCAGGTCGACTTCCTCAAGCGGTCACTGGCGTAGCGCCACACGAAGACACCAACCGCTTTAACACGCAGGCAACTTCGCCGAAGCGGCACCGATATACGGACGCGCGACGCTGATCAGCGTACGGCCGTGCGGGTGCCGTAAGCGGGCCGGGGAGCGCCATGTCACCCCGGCCCGCTGCCGTGCCCACCACCGTCTCCCTCCGTCTCATGGGGCACCACCTGCCTCTCCTCGGCGAAGTGGCAGGCCGAGTCGTGGACCGCGGGGCCGGTGGCGTGCCGGAACTCGGCGGGGACGGCGAGCGCCGGCACCTCCAGGGCGCAGCGCTCCCGTGCCTTCCAGCAGCGGGTGCGGAAGCGGCAGCCGGACGGGATGTTGGTCGGGGACGGCACGTCGCCGGCCAGGATGATGCGCTCGCGGTGCTCCCGGGCCTCCGGGTCGGGCACCGGCACGGCGGACAGCAGCGCCTGGGTGTAGGGGTGCGTGGGGTGGTCGTAGATCTCGGCGTCGCGGCCGGTCTCCACGATCCGGCCGAGGTACATCACGCCGACCCGGTCCGAGATGTGCCGGACGATGGACAGGTCGTGGGCGATGAAGATGTAGGACAGGTCGAACTCGTCCTGGAGCCGGCCCATCAGGTTGATCACCTGCGCCTGGACGGACACGTCGAGGGCGGAGACCGGCTCGTCCGCGACGATGATCTCCGGGCGCAGCGCCAGTCCCCGCGCGATGCCGATGCGCTGGCGCTGGCCGCCGGAGAACTGGTGGGGGTAGCGGTTGATGTACTCGGGGTTGAGACCGACGACGTCCAGCAGGTGCTGCACCCGCCCCCGCCGGTCGCCCTTCGGCGCCACCTCCGGGTGGATGTCGTACGCCTCCCCGATGATGTCGCCCACGGTCATGCGGGGGTTGAGGGAGGTGTAGGGGTCCTGGAAGACCATCTGGATGTTGCGGCGTACGGACTTGAGGGCCTTGCCCGACAGCCTGGTGATGTCCTCGCCCTTGTAGCGGATCTCGCCGGCCGTCGGCCTCTCCAGGTTGACCAGCATCTTGGCGACCGTGGACTTGCCGCAGCCGGACTCGCCGACGATGCCCAGGGTCTCGCCGCGGTCGAGGTGGAAGTCGACACCGTCGACCGCCTTGACCGCGCCGACCTGCTTCTTGAAGAGGATGCCGGTGGTGAGCGGGTAGTGCTTGACGAGACCGCGGACTTCGAGGATCGGCTCAGTCATGCAGGCACTCCCTCCAGAAGTGGCAGGCGCTGCCCCGCTCCGCGGCGGACTCCGTCACGTCGTACAGCGGCGGCACGTCGGTGCGGCAGACGTCCTGGGCCATCGGGCAGCGGGGGTGGAAGGCGCAGCCGGGCGGGATGCGGGTGAGGTTGGGCGGCAGGCCCCTGATGGCGTAGAGCTCCTGGCCCTTCTGGTCCAGGCGCGGGATCGACTCGAGCAGGCCGCGGGTGTAGGGGTGGGCGGGCGCCTTGTAGATGTCGTGGACCGGCGCCGTCTCCACGATCCGGCCCGCGTACATGACGGCGATCTTGTCGGCCACGTCGGCGACCACGCCCAGGTCGTGGGTGATGAGGATCAGGCCCATGTGCAGCTCGCGCTGGAGTTCCGCGAGCAGGTCCATGACCTGGGCCTGGACGGTGACGTCGAGGGCGGTGGTCGGCTCGTCGGCGATGATCAGCTTCGGCTCCAGGGCCATCGCCATCGCGATCATGATGCGCTGGCGCATGCCGCCGGAGAACTGGTGCGGGTACTGCCGCACCCGCTCCTTGGCGGCCGGGATGCGTACGCGGTCCATCAGCTCGACGGCCTTGGCGTGGGCGCCCTTGCGCGACATGCCGCGGTGCACGGTGAACATCTCGGCGAGCTGGGCGCCGACGGTGAGGACGGGGTTCAGCGACGACAGCGCGTCCTGGAAGATCATCGCCATCTCGGCGCCGCGGACCTTCCGGCGTTCCTCCTCCTTCAGCTTCAGCAGGTCACGGCCCTCGAAGAGGACCTCGCCTGCGGTGATCCGGCCCGGGGGCATGTCGAGGATGCCCATGACCGTCTGGGCGGTGACGGACTTGCCGGAGCCGGACTCGCCGAGGACGGCCAGGGTCTCGCCCGCGTCGACGCCGTAGCTGACTCCGTTGACGGCCTTGGCGACGCCGTCCCGGGTGTGGAACTCCACGTGCAGGTCGCGCACTTCCAGCAGCATGCGGCGGCTCACCTCAGCTTCGGGTCGAGGGCGTCGCGCACCGCGTCGCCGAGCATGATGAACGCGAGGACGGTGACCGCGAGGGCTCCGGAGGGCCACAGCAGGGCGTGCGGGGCGTTGCGGACGTAGGGGGCGGCGGCGGAGATGTCGATGCCCCAGGAGACGCTGGGCGGCTTGAGGCCGACGCCGAGGAAGGACAGGGTCGCCTCCAGGGAGATGTAGGTGCCGAGCGCGATGGTCGCCACGACGATGACCGGCGCGACCGCGTTGGGCGCGATGTGGCGCAGCAGGAGCCGGGAGTTGGAGGCGCCCAGGGCGCGGGCGGCCTGGACGTAGTCGTTCTGCTTGGCGGTGATGACGGAACCGCGGGCGATGCGGGAGATCTGCGGCCAGCCGAGCAGCACGATGAAGCCGATGACCGGCCAGACGGTGTTGCTGGTGATGACGGAGAGCAGGACCAGGCCGCCGAGGACGACCGGGATCGCGAAGAAGACGTCGGTGATGCGGGACAGGACCGCGTCCCCCGCCCCGCCGAAGAACCCGGCGAGCCCGCCCAGCACGCTGCCGAGGACCGCGACCCCCAGCGTGGCGAGGACGCCGACCGCCACCGACGTACGGGCCCCGTAGACGGTGCGGGTGTAGACGTCGCAGCCCTGGCCGTTGAAGCCGAAGGGGTGGCCGGGCTGGGAGCCCTCCTGGGCCCTGGCCAGGTCGCACTTGAGCGGGTTGCCGGAGGCGATCAGGGACGGCCAGATGGAGATGACGATCAGGAAGAGGATCACCAGGGCCGAGATGATGAAGACCGGGTTGCGGCGCAGGTCGTGCCAGGCGTCGGACCAGAGGCTGCGGGGTTTGTCCTGGGGGCCGGCGCCCTCCGGGCCCCCCGGAGTCTTCTCCAGGGTGACCGCCTCGCTCGCGCCGAGGTCCATCTGCCCGCCCATGCCGGTGCCGGCGATCGCGCGCTCCGGCTCGTACGGCTGCTGCTCAGGCATAGCGGATCCTCGGGTCGAGTACGGCGTACAGGAGGTCGACGACGAGGTTGGCGACGAGGAAGACGAGGACCAGGACGGTGACGAAGCCGACGACGGTCTGCGTGTTCTGCCGGAGGATGCCCTGGTAGAGCTGGTAGCCGACGCCGTGGATGTTGAAGATCCGCTCGGTGACGATGGCGCCGCCCATCAGGGCGCCGATGTCCGTGCCGATGAAGGTGACGACGGGGATCAGGGAGTTGCGCAGCAGGTGCCGGGTGATGACCCGGCGGCGGGGCAGGCCCTTGGCGATGGCGGTGCGGACGTAGTCGGAGCTCCGGTTCTCCGCGATGGAGGTGCGGGTCAGCCGGGTGACGTACGCCAGGGAGACCGAGGCGAGGACCAGGCCGGGGACGATCAGCTCGCCGAAGGGGGCCTCGGAGGAGACCGCCGGGTCGATCCAGCCCCACTTGACGCCGAGCAGGAGCTGGAGGAGGAGGCCGGTGACGAAGGTGGGGACGGAGATGACGACGAGGGTGAGCAGCAGGACGCCGGTGTCGACGGGGCGGCCGCGGCGCAGGCCCGTGACGACGCCGAGGACGATGCCTACGACGATCTCGAAGAGGATGGCGATGAGGGTGAGCCGGATGGTGACCGGGAACGCCGTGCCCATCAGCTCGGTGACCGGCTGGCCGTTGAAGGCGGTGCCGAAGTCGCCGGTGAACACGTTGCCCATGTAGGTCAGGTACTGCTGCCACACGGGCTGGTCGAGACCGAACTCGTGCCGCAGCTGCGCGGCCGTCGCCGGGTCGCACTCCCGGTCCCCGCACAGGCCCGCGACGGGGTCGCCCATCACGTTGACCATCAGGAAGATCAGCAGCGTGGCCCCGATGAAGACCGGGATCATCTGGAGCAGCCGCCGGACGACGTAGCGTCCCATGGCGCCCCCTCAGCCGACCTTGATCTCGTTGTAGACCGGGACGCTGAACGGGTTGAGCTTCACGTTGGACAGCCGGTCCGAGTAGCCCGCGCTGCCGTTCTGGTACCAGAGCGGGATGGCGCCCATCTCGTCCCGCAGGACCTCCTCGGCCTGCTGGAAGAGGTCGACGGCCTTGGGGGTGTCGGTCTCGGCGTTGGCCTTGTCGACGAGGTCGTCGAACTTCTGGTCGGACCACTTTCCGTCGTTGGAGGAGGCGTTGGTGTAGTAGAGCGGCTGGAGGAAGTTCTGGATGAGGGGGTAGTCCATCTGCCAGCCGGCGCGGAAGGGGCCGCTCATCTTCCGGTCGGTGATCTGGTTGCGGAAGTCGGCGAAGGTGCCGACCGGGTTGCCCGCGCAGGCGCGGTCGTTGTCCAGGGCGTTGTTGATGGAGTTGCAGACCGCGTCGACCCACTGTCCGTGGGAGCCGGTGTCGGCGTTGTACGTGATCTTGACCTGGCCGCCGGGCAGTCCGCCGCCCTCGCTGATCAGCTTCTTGGCCTCGTCGGGCTTGTACTCGCAGGCCTCGCCGCACAGGCCGGCCTGGTAGCCGCCGTCCTCGCCGAGGACGGGTGAGGTCCAGTCGGTGGCCGGGGTGCGGGTCTGCTGGAAGATCGTGTCCGTGATCTGCTTGCGGTCGATCGCCATGGACAGGCCCTTGCGGACCTTCTCGGAGCCGGGCTTGCTCCAGTCGTTGTCGTAGAACGGGAACGCGAGCGTCTGGATGATGCCGGCCGGGGTGTTGATGTACCGGTCGCCGAGGTCGTTCTTCACGTTCTTGAGCTGGGCGGCGGGGACGTCGTCGACGAGGTCGAGGTTGCCGGCCATCAGGTCGGTGTAGGCCGTGTTGTTGTCGGTGTAGACCTTGAGGTCGACGCCGCCGTTCTGCGCCTTGTCGGGGCCCGGGTACTCCTCCCACTTGCGCAGGGACATCTGGGAGCCGCGGGCGTAGTTGTCCACCATGTACGGGCCGTTGCCGACCGGCTTCTGCACCCAGCCGTCGTGGTCGTCGAAGAAGGCGCGGGGCAGGGGCGCGAAGGCCGGGTAGCCGAGGGTGTCGGGGAAGGTCGAGAACTTCTGGCTGAGCTTGACGGTGAAGGTGCGGGGGCCGGTCACCTTCAGCCCGGAGAGTGTGTCGGCGCTCTGCTCGCCGCTCTCCGGGTGCGTCTTGTCGTAGCCGTCGATGTACGCGAAGAAGTAGGCGTTGCGCTGGTTGTTCTTCAGGCCGGCGCCGTAGTTCCAGGCGTCCACGAAGGACTGGGCCGTGATCTTCTCACCGTTGCTGAAGGTCCAGCCGTCCTTGACCGTGATCGTGAAGTTCTGCGAGTCGGAGGTCTCGATCTTCTCGGCGAGCATGTCCTGTGCCTCGCCGGTCTCGGGGTCGTACTTCTTCAGCCCCCGGAAGATCATGTCGAGGACCTTGCCGCCCTGCACCTCATTGGTGTTGGCCGGCTCCAGCGGGTTCTGCGGGTCGCCCCAGGAGGAGCTGAGGACCGCGCTCGTGTCTCCGCCGCTGCCGCCCCCGCCTCCGCAGGCGGCCACCGCGAGGGCCACCGCCGCCGCGCATACGGCCCGTTTGGCATGCCTGGCTCCGCGCATGGAGTGCCTCCTCGTGCCCTGACTGGTTCGACTCGTTCGCTGATCGTCACCGGCCAGCATCATTCGGCAGCGAGAGATCCGCACACCCGGGCCCACCATCCGGGGGGCGTGCTTCCGGGGGACGCATGGTGGTGGAGTTCCCCCCGCGGGCTGGACAGCGGGTGTCTACGCTGCGGGGGAGGGTCTGCCTGAGCAGGGATCTCGTCTCGAGTGGGGTGACGTATCCGTAATCGGGGTGTCGGCGAAGCTGGCTGCGGTCCAGCGCCCGGTTCGGGCATGCCGGTCAGCTCCGGGTTGCGCAGACAGCCGGAGCAGGGTTGCGGGGCCGGGCGGTCGGCTGACCGCGGGTTCTTGTCTGCCCCGGTGTTGTCGCAAGCTTGGGGGCGGAAGGTGTAGTTCCAGTCGCCGTGTAAGCGGTGCCGGCGCATGGGCAGGGCGGCGATGACGCTGTCGGTAACCTTGATGCTCCGCGAGCCCTTAGCCTTGATCCACCGACGTGGTTTGGGGAGTGATCTTGTGGCCGGTTTCGAGCCGGTTTCAGGTCGGCGGTTGGGCCTGGGCAGGTGGTAGCCGCTGGTCTGCCCAGCTTTTCCACGGGTTCGGTTCCGGTGGGGCCCTGGCGGGCGGGGTGGGCAGGGGCTGTCAGGCCGGTGCGGGTGGGCCGTGGACGGTGTCGAAGAGGTGTGTCCAGGCGTCTGCCAGGGCCAGTTGTGCGGCAGGCGCAGGGTGATGTGTCGTGCGGAGCGGGCGATCCGGGCGGGAACCTGGACCAGGTGGGTGCGGAGGGTGGCGGTGGTGGCCTTGGCGTGGAAGGCGGAGGTCAGTGCGCCGGTGGCCCGGAGCAGGTTGTAGGTCATCGCCCACAGGGTGAGCCAGGCGGCGTTGGCGTGGAAGTGCCCGGAGGGCAGGTGCGCCAGAGCTCCGGCTTTGCTGTCCGCGATGACCTGCTCGACCACGGCGTGGTGGCGGTGTTCCCGCTCGGCCTGCAGCGTTGCGGCAGGCTGGTCGGTGAAGAAGGGGTGGTAGCGCCAGACGGGGAACAGCTCGCCCTGCTCACCCACGACGGCGGGTTTGGCCAGGTCACGGACGCGGCGCACGATCAGCCGGGCGGTGGCCCGGTCACTCTTTTTGCGGCTGGCGAACGCGGTGTATTCGGGTATCTCGGCGACTTCGGCGTCCGAGATGAGCTCACCGGTCTCGGGATCGGGCACTGCGGTCGGGTAGCTGATCTGCTGCCATTTTTCGTCGGGAATGCTGAGGACGGCCCGTTTGATGGAGGGGTTCATCCCGGTGGTGATCGAGAAGTGGGCCCCGGCCCGGCGGCACGCGGCGATCACACCGGCGTTGTAGAACTGCGAGTCGGCCCGCAGGACACGGGTCTCGGTGCAGCCTGCCTCGCGGGCGGTAGCCAGGGCCTCGCTCACGAATTTCGGGGCGCCCCGGGAGTCCGCTGCTTTACCGCGGCGCATCCGCACAGTCGCGATCACCGGCCGGGAGGTGGGGGTGCAGATCGTGGCGAGCAGGGGGTGCAGGGTGCGGATGCCCTTGAACCGGCCGTACTCGGCGCCCTGTTTCGTCCGGCCGTAGACCCGCTTGTGGGTGGAGTCAACATCGATGAACGCCAGCTCGTCCGAGCCCGGCAACAAGGGGGTGTGCGCGGCCAGCGCGGCCAGGAACCGGCGGTGGACAGCGTGGAGTTGAAGGGCATGACCGTGGGTGAACGCGCGAAGAAACGTACCCAGGGTGGACGGGGAACGGATCCCGCCGAACACGGCCGGCATCGCCCCGTGGCGCAGAACGTTCAGGTCGTCGATGCTGTCCGCACCCGCGGCCATCCGGCCACGATGCTGGTGACCTTGGCGTCCGCTGCCGCACCCGCGCCGTTCTTTGCCCCGGTCAGCCTCACCTTCTCGGCCACCAAGCGCGACAGCCCGCACCGCTCGGCCAGCCGCATCACCGGGACCAGCCCGGCATGCGCGATCAGATTCGGGTCATCGAACACAGCGGAGACCGCCGCCGGAGTATGGTAAACTTGCTTCTCGGAAGTGCCTTGCCGATCGTGCGTGCTGGAAGCCTGAAGAACTCCCATTATCGCAGGTCACAAGGCACTTTCTCGTTTCAAGAAGAGTTATCCACAGACATCAAATCGGTGGATCAAGGCTTAGAGTTCACCGCCCGCCTGGCCCGACGCGCAGGGCGGCGTGGACCCGCGGGGCCCCGTAGGCGCCGCGCGAGCTGACATGCAGCACCCGGATCTTGCCCACCAGCACCTCCTCGCCCCGCTCCCGCACCGCCCGGGCCGGCCCTGACGTGCCCTGTCCGCGTAGTAGGTGGAGCGGGGCACTCCCAGCACACGGCACAAAAACGAAACGCTGTGAACTGTGGGTTTACCCTCCGACGCCTTCTCCCCATCGATGAAGTGGCACCGTACCGCGGTGTCTACCTCATCTTGTCCCAAGCGAAGAAGGCGGTCGCTTTCCCCAGGACCTCGAGCGTCGCCTCCTGCTCGTGGGCCTTCCGCCACAGCTTGACCGGTTCCTCACGCTCCGTAGTGGTCAAAGCCCCGCGGGCCCGTCGCCACGGTCGATCTTCTCCTGCTTGAACCACCCGCGCAGCCCTTCCGGGCTCCCGCCCAGCTCCCTCGCGACCTCGATGACCGTCTTCTCCGATGACTAGGCCAAGGCAACCGTGTCCCACATGAACTCGGCTCTATACCGCTTACTCGTATTACCCTTCTCGCTCACTACCTGTAACTGCTTCCTTCAAGACCGTCCGTCCCAGTATCAAGCTGCCCAGCTAGCAGGGGGAACTTCACGGCGATCGGGATGAGGCAGCTTCGTCCACGCCCAGTCGACACTGATTTCAATCTGTCTCAAAAGGTTACGTTCGGCCTTGCTGTCGGCGGTAAACCGTGCAAATGTCGCAGCCTCCACGGCCAAGAGTCCTAGGTGCACTAGGGGAACGCAGCGCGCGTTCGAATGAGGCACTGCGCCCATTGTTCCTGCTCGATTCGCCGCAAGCGAGAGACTGGAGAAGGGAACCTAAGATGACTAAGAAGAGCACCCTCACGGGCATTGTCGGGCTGACGACCACAGCCGTTGCAGCGCTCGCCCTCGCCGTACCGGGAACGGCACAGGCGGCGGCCACTTCCTACTGGATCGGTGACTGCGACAAATGGGCTGCTGACGGAGATCCAGGTGCCAACGACATGGTTGCCACCCTGCGACGGTCGAGTGATGCTGCAAAGCATGCTTACGCGTCTTTCAAAGGCTACGGCGAGACGTTGTACTTCTACAACAAGGCCGGGGCTTCGATGAACTTCCGAGTCGACATTGCCAACGGCTCGACGCACGAAAGGGCGTGGGACAGGACCCTCGGCACCGGTCAGTCGGAGAATATGGACTTCGACATTGCGGAGGGCCGCACAGTGTACCTGCGTATCGGGACACCGGGCGGGGACGACACGGCCTTCTGTCAGGGGAAGGCCTGAGACATCGACCGAACTCGACTGCGCCGCACGCTGGAGCACCCCGGGCGCGGTGAAACTGTCGACGTCCCATGGGCCGGACTGAGGCATCTGTCCGGCCCACGCCCCTGTTCGTCGGTGCTGGAGGCCTTCGCTCCGGCCACGTCGAGTAAGGCAGCCGCAAGTGAATCAGTTTCCGAGCCAAGAAGAAGGAGCATTCCACTTCTCGCCTCCGTACGCGCGCCTCGGACTCAAGAGCTCGCCGTCTCTCACACCGCCGGCCATCCCCAGATGGCCGCCGGGTGCGAGCGCACGCTGGATGCATGCGGCCAGCCCATGCTTACCAGACGGGCTGTGGCTGTGCCGGGCCTGCGATCCAGGTTCGCGACGCCGAACCACGACCGGTCACCTTGACAGGTTCGGCGAACATGACCGGCATCGAGCGTATCAACGGCTCATCGGTCCTATCCGCGTGTCCGCATCGAGGTCGGCGGCCGAGCCGTGGCCTCGCGGACCGGAGTCGTGCTGCTGGTCGACACGATCCGCAAATCCGGCCTGACCCAGGAGGACTGCGCCCCGGCAGTACGGACTCGCACGGACAGCCTGGAGAAACCGGCCTCGAAGAGCGGGGAAGCTCAGGCTCTGGGGGGCTGCCACAGGCCCGGGCGACCGGTCGGCGTGAAATCCACCAGGTAGGCGGAGCCGCTTTCGACTGAGCGCGAAACTCGTCGGCCGACGAAGGGGAACCGCAAGGTCAAGCGACCGCGAGGCGGATGGGCCGTCAGTCATGGGATTGGGGAACCGGGGCAGAGAAGAGGGGATTCCGCCCCGGTCCTACAACTCAGGACGTGGAAGGGCCCTGCCCCAAAAACTTCTGTCCCGGATTCAGGACCACGTCCTCACCGCGAGCCTCGATACTCGGCTCTTCGGGGAAATGACATGCCGTCAGGTGGCCCGCTCTACTCCGCTCGATCCGCACCAGCGGCGGTTCCTGCGTCGCGCACTTGTCCTGCGCCTTCCAGCACCGCGTACGGAACCGGCAGCCGGACGGCGGGGCGATCGGCGAGGGAACGTCACCCTCGAGGCGGATCCGCTCCCTCTGCTCCCCGTCGACGTCGGCTTCCGGCACCGCGGACAGCAGCGCGTGCGTGTACGGGTGCCGGGGCCGGCTGTAGATCGAGTCCCGGTCCGCGATCTCAACGATCTTGCCGAGGTACATCACCGCGACGCGCTGCGAGAAGTGCCGCACGATCGCTAGATCGTGGGCGATGAAGACGAACGCGATCCCCATCTCCCGCTGCACTTCCTGCAGCAGGTTCACCACCTGGGCCTGGATCGACACGTCGAGGGCGGAGACCGGCTCGTCGGCGACAATGAGCTTCGGCTGCAGGGCGACCGCACGCGCGACACCGATGCGCTGACGCTGACCGCCGGAGAACTCGTGCGGGAAGCGGTTGTAATGCTCCGGGTTGAGACCCACGATTTCCAGAAGCTCCCGGACGCGCTTCTCCCGGCCCCCGGGCGGGTTGATCCCGTTGATCTCCATCGGGCCCGCGATGATGGTGCCCACGGTCTGACGTGGGTTCAGCGACGCGTACGGGTCCTGGAAGATCATCTGGATCTCGGACCTGATCGGCGCCAGCTGTCGCCGGTTGGCGCGGGTGATGTCCTGACCCCGGTACTCGATGGTGCCGCGGGTCGGCTCGTACAGCCGGGTCAGCAGCCGTCCGGTCGTCGACTTGCCGCAGCCGGACTCGCCGACGAGGCCGAGGCTCTCCCCCGGGTAGACCTCGAAGTCGACGCCGTCCACGGCCTTGACGTGGCCGACGGTGCGCTTGATCGGGAAGCCGCCCTTGATCGGGAAGTGCTTCGTCAGACCGCTGGCCTTGAGGAGCGGCGCGCTGTCGCCGTCCCGCTGCTGCGGGATCGTGTCGGCGACCGCCGTGGTCGTCTTGCTGTTGTCGCTCATGATGATGCCCCAGTCGCCGGTTTCCGCTCAGCCCAGCCGGGGCTGAATCTTCTCGATGAACACCTGCTGCCGCTGTTCCCTGGTCAGGTGACAGGCGGCCGCGCGTCCCTGGGGCAGCACCGGACGCTCACCCGAGCATCGGCTCCCGGAGACCTGGTCGGTGAAGCCGCAGCGCGGGTGGAAAGCGCAACCCGAGGGCGGGTTGAGCAGCGACGGCGGCGATCCCGGGATCGGCAGCAGCGGCTCGTCGACGTCCGAGGAGAGCCTCGGCATCGATCCCAGCAGACCCCAGGTGTACGGGTGCTGCGGTGACTTGAGCACCTCGCGTACCGTGCCACGCTCGACGGCCCGGCCCGCGTACATGACCAGGATGTCGTCGGCCGTGTTGCCGACCACGCCCAGGTCGTGGGTGATCATGATGATCGCGGAGCCGAACTCCTGCTGGAGGTCCTTGAGCAGGTCGAGGATCTGCGCCTGCACGGTCACGTCGAGCGCCGTGGTCGGCTCGTCCGCGATGAGCAGGTCAGGGTTGCAGGACAGGGCCATGGCGATCATGGCGCGCTGGCGCATCCCGCCGGAGAACTGGTGCGGGTAGTCGTCGACCCGCGACTGCGGATGCGGGATGCCGACCTTCTGCAGCAGGTCGATGGCGCGCTCTCGGCCGTCCTTCTTGGACGCCCCGGTGTGCTTGATGAAGGGCTCGGCGATCTGCCGGCCGACCGTGTAGTACGGCGACAGCGCGGTCAGCGCGTCCTGGAAGATCATCGCCATCTTCTTGCCGCGCAGCTTCTCCAGCTGCTTCTCCTCGGCGTCGGTCAGCTCCTGGCCGTCCAGGGTGATCGATCCGTCGATGGCGGTCTTCCGGCGGTCGTGCAGGCCGAGCACGGCCAGGTTGGTCACCGACTTGCCGGAGCCGGATTCGCCCACGATGCCGAGGGTCTTGCCCCGCTCCAGGTCGAAGGAGAGCCCGTCCACCGCCTTGACGACGCCGCCCTCGGTGGAGAAGTGGACCTTGAGGTCACGCACCGAGAGAAACGCGTCCCCCGCGGCGGCGGCCGGGGCCTCTTCGGGCTTGGTCTGAGTGGTCACGGTGGTTCTCCTAGGACAGGCGCACGCGCGGGTCGATGACGGCGTACAGGGCGTCCACGATCAGGTTGAAGACGATGATGAGCGCGGCACTGACGAGCATGACGCCCATCAGCATCGGCAGGTCCTTGTTGGTGACGGAGTCCAGCGCGAGCCGGCCGATCCCGGCCAGACCGAACGTCATCTCGGTCACCATGCCGCCGCCCATCAGCGCGGACAGGTCGATGCCGAGGATGGTGACGATGGGGACGAGGGAACCCCGCCAGGCGTAGCGGAAGAAGGTGTAGTTGCCCGACATGCCCTTGGCGCGGGCCGCCTTCACGTGCTCTTCCTGGAGTTGCTCGATCATCGACGAGCGGCTCATACGGGTGTAGTTGGCGGTGAAGATGGTCGCCATGACGATCCATGGGATCAACAGGCCCATGAACCAGCCGCCGAGGTCCTCGGAGAACGGCACGTACTTCGGCTTGTCCAGCCAGCCGGTGCTGTAGACGAACAGAAGCAGCACGAGCGGGCCGAGGAAGTAGATCTGCAGGGAGCTGACGACGAGCGACCCGGAGCTGAACACCTTGTCGACCCAGGTACCGCGGTTCTTGGCGGCCAGCATGCCGGCGCCGAGGCCGAGGATGAGGAAGACCACCAGGCTGCCGAGGGTCAGGGAGACGGTCAGCGGGAAGCGGTCGAGGATCGTGTCCCAGACGTTCTGGTCGTTGGCGAAGGAGACGCCGAAGCACGGGGCGGGGCAGTGTCCGACGGCGAAGTCACGGCCGGCGAAGATGCCGATCAGGAAGTTCCAGTACTGGACCGTGACCGGCTTGTCGAGGCCCATGTTCTGGTGAATGATCGCCAGCGCGTCCGGAGTGCAGTTCTTGCCACAGGCCAGCATGGCCGGGTCCTGCGGGATCGCGAAGAACATGAAGAACGTGAACGCACTGATCAACAGCAGAATCAGCGCCGCGCCGAACGTCCGGCGAATGAGGAATTGAAGCATGGCAGGCAGCTGCTCTCAGGACGGCGGCAATCGGAGGGGAGGCTGGAAGGTGTCCGGGCCCCGGCGGTGGGCGCTCCGCCGCGCGCCCACCACCGAAGTCCCGGCCTGACGGTTACTTCTTGAGGAAGATCCGGGTCACGTCCACGTAGCTCGAGTCGGAGCTGTAGCGGATGCCGCCGATGTTCGAACCGAAGATCTGGAAGACCTTGGTGTAGTAGATCGGCGCGGCCGGGTTGACCTCCGTGGAGATGTACTCGTTCAGCTCGGCCCACGCCTTGGTGGCCTCGGCCGTGTCGGCGATCTTCTCGATGCGCTTGATCTCCGAGTTGACGTGCTCGTCGTTGATGTGCGAGTAGTTCGACGAGCCGTCCTGGATCTGCGTGCCGTCGTACACCGGCGGGATGACCGTGGAGGCGGACGGCCAGTCCTGACCCCATCCGGTCATGTACAGGTCGTAGCCGTTCTTGACCTTGCCGACCTGCTCGTACCAGGTGGCCTGGTCGATCTCCTTCTTCTGGATGTCGAGGCCGATCTTCTCCAGCGCGTCGGTGATCAGGACGGCCTGCTGCTGACGGACCGGCGTGTTGGCGTAGGCGTAGACGAGGCTCCTGCCCTCGAAGCCGCCTTCCTTGACCAGCTTCTTGGCGGCCTCGATGTCGCCGTTGGGCTTCTTGTGACGGTCGAACGGGTCGAAGCTCTCGTCATAGCCCGGAGTCGTGGGCGACATCAGCGAGTTGGCGACCTCACCGCCGTAGGCGCCACCGTCGGTCTTGAAGACCGAGTCGGAGGGCAGCGCCAGGGTGATGGCGTCACGGAGCTTCTTGTCCTTGACGCGGTCCAGGTTGAAGTTGAGCTGCCACACGTAGGGCGCGTAGCCCTGGATCGTGCGGTTCTTCATGGCCTCCTTGTCGCCCACCACCTTCTGCAGCTGCGTGGTGGCGACCTGGCCCGTGAACATCATGGCGTTCTTGGCCTCGCCCTGGTCGGCGAGGAGGGTCTTGGTCTGGTCCTCGTCGTCGTGGTTCATCGAGATGTTGAACCCGTCGACGTACTGGTGACGCACCGAGTCGGACTTCGGGTCCCACTGGGTGTTCTTCACCAGCTTCATGGACTTGCCCGGCTTGAAGTCGGCGATCTTGTACGGACCGACGGCGACCGGGGCGGAGTCGTACTTCGCCTTGGTGTCCGTCTCCTCGGGGACGACGCTGTAACCGGGCATGGTCAGCGTCTGCGGGACGTCGGGCCGCGCGTCCTTGAAGTGGAAGACGACCGTCTTGTCGTCCGGCGTCTCCAGGACGGTGTCGGGCAGGTGCTTGCCCTTGTCCGGGCCGGCGTAGGCGTCACGGTAGGTGGTGCCGGCGCCGGACAGCCACTGCTGCAGGTACGTCGGACCGTCGGTGATGTAGTTGGAGTACAGGCGCTCGACCGTGTTGCGGATGTCCGCCGCGTTGATCGGGTTCCCGTTCTCGTCCTTGAGGTTGTCCTTGAGGGTGTACGTCCAGGTCTTGCCGCCGTCGGACGGCGTGCCCGCGTCGGTGGCGAGGTCGCCCACGACGGTCAGGTTGCCGTTCTCGTCCTCGTCGTACTGGGTCAGACCGCGGAAGATGAGGCGGCTGAGCAGCTTGCCGTCCGAGACGTAGATCTGGCCCGGGTCCAGGTGGGAGAAGTCGTCCTCCTGGTAGACCGTCGCGACGCCGCCCGGCTTGGCTCCCGGAACCTCGGGGGCCGGACCGGTGGACGCCTTGGCGTCACCGATCTGGACCGGCTTCGACTGCGACTTGGCGTCCTCCTTCTTCTTGCTGGCGTCCTTGGACGAGCTGTCGCTGTCACCACCACCGCAGGCGGTGAGGGTGAGGGCGCC
This sequence comes from Streptomyces sp. NPDC097107, assembly GCF_044762405.1. Classification (NCBI taxonomy): domain Bacteria; kingdom Bacillati; phylum Actinomycetota; class Actinomycetes; order Kitasatosporales; family Streptomycetaceae; genus Streptomyces; species Streptomyces sp. NPDC097107. The sequence goes on from NZ_JBIWEF010000008.1 coordinate 284,909, forward strand.
GGCTGCGACCGCGACTATGGCGGCCGTGGCGGTGCGGTTACGGAAGATGCTCATAGGGACGAATCCACCTGCCTGTGAGTAGTGAGCACTGCTGGTGCGTGGCCGGGGCCGGGCTGGGCGGCGCCGAACCGGCCGGGCGAGGATGTGGGGGGTCCCCCTGGGGGTCTCAGCGGTTCGTCTTGGGATCGAAGGCGTCCCGCACCGAGTCACCGAGGAGATTGAAGGCCACAATGAAGATCACCATGGCCACTCCGGGGAAGAGCATGTAGTACGGGTCCTGCTCGACGATGCCGGCGCCGATGGCGAACATCCGCCCCCAGTCCGGCGTGGGCTCGACGTACCCCACGCCCACGAAGGAGAGGAACGCGATGCTGAGGATGGTGCTCGGCAGCGTGAGCGTCGCCTGTACCAGCGTCGGGGTGACGATGTTGGGCAGCAGCTCCTTGCGCAGGATGCGCCAGGGCGAGGCCCCTGAGATACGTGCCGCCTCGATGAACTCCCGGTCGCGCAGGGACATCGTGGCGCCCCGGACAATGCGGGCCATGCTCATCCAGCCGAGGAAGGACAGCACGATGATGATGGCGGCTGCGCGCACGTAGGTGGGCGTCTCCTTGTCCGGGGCGACGAACACCGTGGTGATGACGGGCATAGCGGCGACGAAGAAGAGCTGGCTGGGCAGGGCCATGAAGAAGTCGGTGATCCGGCCGAGCCAGTAGTCGATCCGCCCGCCGAAGTAACCGCCGGCGAGGCCGATCAGGACACCCAGCACCGTCATGATGATGGTCGCGGCCAGCGCGGTGGCCATCGAGTTGCGCATCCCGTACAGCAGCTGGGTGAACACGTCGCGGCCCAGGCCCGGTTCGATGCCGAACCAGAAGTCGCCGCTGATACCGCCGAAGGGCGCGGCCGGCATGGTGAACATGTCCAGGAGGTCGGGGTTCTCCTGCCCGTACAGCGTGTACGGGTCCTTGCCGTAGACCTTCGAGATCAGCGGCGCCGCCGCCGCGATCGCGAAGAAGAACAGGACGACGAAGGCAGAGATCACACCGGCCCGGTCGCGCTTGAAGCGCGCCCACATCAACTGTCCGGGCTTGCGCCCTTCCGGCTCCTTGGGCTTCGGGGCGTCACCCTGCGGCGCGCTCTCTTTGTCCAAGACGGAAGAGGCTTCAGCACCCTCAATCTCGATTGGACTCGTCATGATTCGTCCATTTCACAGGTTGGAGGTCGTCGGGACTGCACGGCCGTCCGACGGCCTTCGCACGGCGTACGTCTGTCGCAGCGCGCGAGGGGAACAACGACGGAGGGGTGACAACACCCTTGGAGAACCCTGGCTCGCGGCCGGTATCCACCGGCCGACGGCACGCGTCGTCAAGGAAGTTCGCGACGCCTGGCCGCTGCCGCAACCACCGGGACGGCACTGAACGCACCCGCGGGGCCTACACCTGCCATCGGGGACGATGCGACCCATATGGCGCTTGTGGCACCTCGCATGGGTTCCTCCTCATGAATCCGCTGGTTCACCGCAAAGAGGAGCACACGACACATCCCGGCCACTCATGGGTGACCGGAGATTCGCCAAGTGCCCCCGCCGCTCGCGAGCCCGCACCGTCAGGGCGTGACCCGTTCATCCGAGCTTTATGTGGCTAACTATCTGCCATCCGCCGGGGAACGAACCACACTCTAGAGGTCTCGGTTCGATCACAGATAGAGGCCAGATCTTTCAAAATCCGGACAAAGGGTTTGGTGAGAGATCACAGCGAAACGGACTTGTTACACATCTAGCGGAGGTTACTGTCCGTATAACGGACGCTTGTGTGACGAAAAGTGATTGCGCGTAACGCGCCGGCGGTGCAGGCTGCCTTGCAGGTCTGTCTCGCGCTCGGCGACGCCGACCGCGGGGCACGAAAAGACGCCGCCTGCGGGGCACGGGAATCGGCCCGTCGGGCGCTCCGGTTCCGCGCAGGTTAGTGCGGTTCGAGCTGCTCAACGGCGTCCGACGACGAAATCGAGGGTTTTCCCTACCCCTCCTTGCGAGTTCTGGGCGGCCGTCGGTGCGCCGCACCATGCGAAGCGGCACCGGACACCACGTCAGACGTGGTGTCCGGTGCCGCCGAAGAGTGGAATCAGTTGTGCTTGGCGCGGCTCGCGGCGCGGGCGCGCTCGCGGGCGTCCAGGTTCACCTTGCGGATGCGAACGGCCTCCGGGGTCACCTCGACACACTCGTCGTCGCGGCAGAACTCCAGCGACTGCTCCAGCGAGAGCTTGCGCGGCGGGACGATCGCCTCGAACGAGTCGGCCGAGGACGACCGCATGTTGGTGAGCTTCTTCTCCTTGGTGATGTTCACGTCCATGTCGTCGGCGCGGGAGTTCTCGCCGACGATCATGCCCTCGTACACCTCGGTGCCGGGCTCCGTGAAGAGCACGCCGCGCTCCTGGAGGTTCGTCATCGCGAACGCGGTGACGGCACCGGAGCGGTCGGCGACCAGCGAGCCGTTGTTACGGGTCGTGAGGTTGCCGAACCAGGGCTCGTGGCCCTCGTGGATGGAGTGCGCGATGCCGGTGCCGCGGGTCTGGGTCAGGAACTCCGTGCGGAAGCCGATCAGACCGCGGGAGGGGACCACGAACTCCATGCGGACCCAGCCGGAGCCGTGGTTGGACATGTTGTCCATCCGGCCCTTGCGCACGCCCATGAGCTGCGTGACCGCGCCCATGTGCTCCTCGGGCACGTCGATCGTCATGCGCTCGACGGGCTCGTACGTCTTGCCCTCGACGTCCTTGGTGACGACCTGCGGCTTGCCGATGGTCAGCTCGAAGCCCTCACGGCGCATCTGCTCGACCAGGATGGCCAGCGCCAGCTCACCGCGGCCCTGCACCTCCCAGGCGTCCGGGCGCTCGGTGTCCAGGACACGGAGCGAGACGTTGCCGATCAGCTCGCGGTCCAGGCGGTCCTTGACCTGGCGGGCGGTGACCTTGCGGTCCTTGACGGCCGCCTTGTTGTCCGCGCCCTTGCCGGTGGCGCCGCGGCCGACCAGCGGCGAGGTGTTGGTGCCGATGGTCATGGAGATCGCGGGCTCGTCCACCGTGATCAGCGGCAGCGGTACCGGGTTCTCCTGGTCGGCCAGGGTCTCGCCGATCATGATGTCCGGGATACCGGCGACGGCGCAGATGTCACCGGGCGCGGCCTTCTCGGCGGGCTTGCGGGTGAGCGCCTCCGTCATCATCAGCTCGGAGATCCGCACGTTCTGCACGGACCCGTCGCGCTTCATCCAGGCGACCGTCTGGCCCTTCTTCAGCTCGCCCTGGTGGACGCGGAGCAGGGCGATACGGCCGAGGAAGTTGTCCGCGTCCAGGTTGGTCACGTGCGCCTGGAGCGGAGCCTCCGCGTCGTAGGTCGGCGCCGGGATGTAGTCCAGGATCGTCGAGAAGAACGGCTCCAGGCTGGTGGAGTCGGACGGGACCGTGCCGTCGTCGGGCTTGGTGAGGGAGGCGACGCCGTCGCGGCCGCACGCGTAGACGATCGGGAACTCGATCTGCTCCTCGTCGGCGTCCAGGTCGAGGAAGAGGTCGTACGTCTCGTTGACGACCTCGTCGATCCGGGCGTCCGGGCGGTCCGTCTTGTTGATGCAGAGGATGATCGGCAGCCGCTGGCTGAGCGCCTTGCGCAGCACGAAGCGGGTCTGCGGCAGCGGGCCCTCGGAGGCGTCCACGAGCAGGACGACGCCGTCGACCATCGACAGGCCGCGCTCGACCTCGCCGCCGAAGTCGGCGTGGCCGGGGGTGTCGATGATGTTGATCGTGATGACGTCGCCGCCATCCTTCGGGTGGTACTTGACCGCCGTGTTCTTGGCGAGGATCGTGATGCCCTTCTCACGCTCCAGGTCGTTCGAGTCCATCATGCGGTCGTCGACGCCTTCGAGCTGGTGCGCGGCGAAGGCGCCGGCCTGCTTCAGCATTCCGTCGACGATGGTGGTCTTGCCGTGGTCGACGTGGGCGACGATGGCGACGTTGCGGATGTCGTGGCGCGTGGCCATATGAGGCGTACTCCCGGAGGGTGTGAGGACGGCCCTCGCGTACGTCCGTGTCACGCGGGCCTGCCGGGCGATACATGCCACGGCCTCACCCAATGGTACGGGGCCCCGGGGGCCGGGGCTTCCCGGGTGCTGTACCGCCGGGCCCAGGGGGTGTCGTCCGGATCGGGCCGGCTCCGGGCGACGGTGCTTTGCGGCTGACCCGAACGGGGTCCGGTGCGTGCGGCTGCGAGGCGGAGGAGGGCGTCAGGGCGGAGCCCTGGGAACCGACGACAACGCCGCTGGGGGCACCTCCCACGCCCTTCAGGCAGTGAGGGAGCGCGTGCCGGACCCCGCGGCCCCGGCAGGGTCCAGACGACGCCCCCCTGGGCGCCCGGTCAGGACGAGGGGGTGGCCGACGGCCGGGAGCCGTGGGCGCCCTTCTTGAGGAAGCCCATGTCCTCGTAGACCGGGGTCTCGAAGCCGAAGGCGCCCACGTTGGCGAGGTTCTTCCGGGCCGCCACGAGCTGGGGGCGCTGGTAGAGGGGGAGGGAGCCGGCCGCCGCCCAGATCCGCGAGTCGGCCTTGCGGAGCAGGTTCCGCGCCTCCTTCTGGTCCAGCGTCGCCATGGCCTGGTCGAAGAGCTGGTCGACCTGGTCGGTGCCGACCCGGGTGTAGTTCTGCGCGACGTTCAGGGAGCCGTCGGCGGCCGGGACGGGCTTGGCGTAGATGGGGCGGGCGTCGGTGGCGGGGAAGGCGGACGCGGGCCAGGAGTAGAGCGCCAGGTCGTACTCGCCGGAGGCGACGTGGTCCTTGAAGTAGCTCTCGTCCGGCACTTTGGTGATGTCGGTGCCGACGCCGATCTTCTCCAGCATGTCCGAGATGCGGTCGGCCACGGTGCGCAGGGCCTCGGAACCGGGGCCGGAGGGGAGGACGAAGCGCAGGGTGAGCGCCTTGCCGTCCTTGGCGAGCGGGCCCGTCGCGGAGCCCGCCGGGGCGGCGGTGCCCTTGGGGGCGTAGGCGCCGGGGGCGCCGCCCTGCGCGGTGTTCTTGCCGCTGCTGTCCGCCCCCTCCTCCTTCTCCCCCTTCTCTTTGTCGTCCGTGTTCTTGTCGTCCGTGCTCTGGTCGTCCGTGCTCTGGTCGTCCGTGCTCTGGTCGTCCTCGCCGACGATGTACGTCCCGTCGTCGCCGCCTTCGGACTTCTTCTCGTCCTTGCCGTCCTTGTCCTTCTCGCCCTTGGCGCCGGCCGCCTTCTTCTCGCCGTCCTCGGACTCCTTCACGGGCCCGCCGGGCACCCACCCGGCGTCCGCGAGCAGGGCCCGGGCCTCCTTGGCGTTCTGGTCGCCGAGGGCGCCGCTGCCGTCGGCGTAGGCGGCCTGGCCGGACAGCGCGAGGTGGCTGCCCACGGGCTCGGCGGGCAGGCCCAGTGGCCCCAGCACCGCCTCGGCGAGCTTCTCGCGGTCCAGGGCGCGGGCCACGGCCCGCCGGACGCGTTCGTCGGCGAGGGGGCCGTCGGCGCCGTTCAGGGCGAGCTGGGTGTAGGCGGGCTCCAGCGACTTGCGGACCTCGAAGCCGCTCAGGGCCCGCTGCCGGCGTTCGAGCTTCGCCCGGGCCTCGCGCCGCTCCTCGCGGGCCAGGATCTCCTCCTCGGCGGCCTCCTCGTCGGAGCCGTTGGCGACCGCCCAGGAGCGCAGCGCCTGAGCGGCGGCCCTGCCCTGCGGGCCGGGGTGCGCCGAGCCGCCCGAGCCCGCGGCCGGGGTGCCGTCCGGGCCCGTGAGCGGGGTGCCGGTGGCGGCGTCCCGGGGGGCGGCGGCCAGGCCGGCCTGCTCGGCGGTGTCCGGGTCGATCTCGGCCAGGTCGAGCTTGCCCGCGACCAGCTCGGAGACCCGCTTGTCGCGGGGTACGGCGCGCAGCACGAGCTTGTCCAGCTTGGCCGGCTCCCCCCACCAGCGCGGGTTGCCGGTGAGGACGACCTCGTCGTCCTCGGTGTCGACCTCCTTGACGGCGAAGGGGCCGGCGGTGACCTTGAGCTTGCGCCGCGCGCCGTCGTTGAAGGCGTCCGGGGTGCCCATGACGTCCTTCGGGTACAGCGGTGTGAACAGCGACTTCCAGTCGGCGTAGGGCCGGCTGAAGGTGACCTTGACCTCCAGGTCGCCGGCGCCGCGCTGGATCTTCTCGATGCGGTCGTAGCCCGCGTTGCGGGCGGTCCAGTAGGCGCTGTCCTTCCCGGACAGGGCGCGCCACTGGGCGGCGAAGTCGGCGGCGCCGACCTCCCTGCCGTCGCTCCACACGGCCTGCTGGTTGAGCTTGTAGACGACGACCTGCTTGGGCTCGGTCTCGACGACCTCGGCCGATTCCAGGTAGTCGGGATTGCGCACCGGGCGGCCGGTCTCGTCCATCCGGTACATCGAGGGCAGCACGGCCTGCGCGACGCGGGCCGCGGTGGCGTCGGCGTCCGACTGGAAGGTGTTCAGCGTGTCCGGCACGGAGTCCACGGCCCAGCGCAGGGTGCCGCCGTCGGAGATCCGGGCGCGGCTCGCCGAGGCGATGTCCTGTCCGGCGAGCGGCTTGCCCGACGGGTCCTCGGAGCTGCAGCCGGCCAGCGCGGGGACCGCGAGCACGCCCGCGGTGAGGAAGGCGACCGAGCGCGTCACCGCGCGCGGTCCGACGCCGACGTGGGACATCTCTGCTACCTCCGGTAGACCGCGGGCCTGGTGATCACTTGTGGCGGTATTCGCGTTGTGCGTGGGTGTTGAATGCGTTATAGGCGGTATTGGCGTTGATCATTTGTATCCCGGGCAGGGATGCCGCCACTGAAGAGGAAACGGTTCGGCTACGCCGGGAGACACGACGACAGCGGTGCGTAACCTCACCCGTGCGGCGCAACACCACCCGTGATGCACCGACACGCCCCGGCCAATCACTGCACGTCCCTTCCCAGCGGCAGGTGTGACGCGCGACACTCGCAGGCGCATGAACGTCGCCACCCAGGGCCGGCCCCGTGCCGCGTCCTACGGAAGTGAGGTCACGTCATGTCCGTGCACGACGACCTGTCAGCGATCCAACGCAGTCTCGACGACCTGTCCCGGTCGGTGGCCCGGCTGGAACAGCAGCTGGGCGGCGGCGGCCTCGAGATACGCCGCGTCCGCACCGACGCCGACCATCTGCGCGAGAGCCTCGCGCTGCTGCGGGCGGCGGCAGCCGTGCCGGACGCGCCCAAGCGTCCGGACCTCGTCCCGATCTCCGACACGCCGTACGACGGCTCGCTGTGGACGGACTCGGACGACGAGGGCCTCGGCGCCCGCGACCGCCGCGCCCCCTGAACCCGACCCGACCGACCGGAGTCGCCCAGTGGCCACTGGCACGGAACCTCCACCCACCGAACCCCGTCCCCGAGGCGGCGGCGTCCACACCCCGACGCGCGCCGCCATCCGCGCCCCGCACCTGCGCACCGACCGCTGGTGGCTGGCGCCCGCCGCCACCGCCGCGGGCCTGCTCGCCTTCGTCGTCTACTCGACCTGGCGGGCCTTCGCCAACGCGGACTACTACGCGGCCCCGTACGTCTCGCCGTTCTACTCCCCCTGTCTGGCGGAGAACTGCGAGCCGATGCGCTCCGGGCCCAACTGGGAGATCTTCGGCAGCTGGTGGGGCATCTCCCCCGCGATCATCATCCTGATCTTCCCGCTCGGCTTCCGCCTCACCTGCTACTACTACCGCAAGGCCTACTACCGGGGCTTCTGGGCGTCCCCGCCGGCCTGCGCGGTGGCCGAGCCGCACAAGAAGTACACCGGCGAGACCCGCTTCCCGCTCATCCTGCAGAACATCCACCGGTACTTCTTCTACGCGGCGCTCCTGGTCGCGCTCATCCTCACCTACGACACCGTGCTCGCCTTCCGCGACGAGCACTACGACTGGGGCCACGTGGGCCTGGGCACCCTGGTGTTCCTGGCCAACATCGTGCTGATCTGGGCGTACACCCTGTCCTGCCACTCCTGCCGGCACATCGTCGGCGGCAAGCTCAAGCACTTCTCCCGGCATCCCGTGCGCTACCGGATGTGGCGGTGGGTCGGGAAGCTCAACGCCCGCCACATGCAGCTGGCCTGGGCGTCACTGGTGAGCGTCGCGCTCGCCGACTTCTACGTGTATCTCGTCGCGTCCGGTGCCTTCGACGATCCGAGGTTGTTCTGATGTCCGTGGTCGACCGGCAGGAATGGGACGTCGTCGTGGTGGGCGCGGGCGGTGCCGGGCTGCGCGCCGCCATCGAGGCCCGCGAGCGGGGCGCCCGTACGGCCGTGATCTGCAAGTCGCTGTTCGGCAAGGCGCACACCGTGATGGCCGAGGGCGGCATCGCCGCCGCCATGGGCAACGCGAACTCCGGCGACAACTGGCAGGTCCACTTCCGCGACACCATGCGCGGCGGCAAGTTCCTCAACCAGTGGCGGATGGCCGAACTGCACGCCCAGGAGGCGCCGCAGCGGGTGTGGGAGCTGGAGACCTGGGGCGCGCTGTTCGACCGTACGAACGACGGCCGGATCTCGCAGCGCAACTTCGGCGGCCACGAGTACCCGCGCCTCGCCCACGTCGGCGACCGCACCGGCCTGGAGCTGATCCGCACCCTCCAGCAGAAGATCGTCTCGCTCCAGCAGGAGGACTTCAAGGAGACCGGCGACTACGAGTCCCGCCTGAAGGTCTTCCAGGAGTGCACGGTCACCCGCGTGCTCAAGGAGGGCGGCCGTGCCTCGGGCGTCTTCGGTTACGAGCGGGAGACCGGCCGCTTCTTCGTGCTGGAGGCGCCCTCGGTGGTGATCGCCACGGGCGGCATCGGCAAGTCCTTCAAAGTGACGTCGAACTCGTGGGAGTACACGGGCGACGGCCACGCGCTGGCGCTGCTGGCCGGGGCGCCGCTGCTGAACATGGAGTTCGTGCAGTTCCACCCGACGGGGATGGTCTGGCCGCCGTCGGTGAAGGGCATCCTCGTCACCGAGTCGGTGCGCGGCGACGGCGGGGTGCTCAGGAACTCCGAGGGCAGGCGGTTCATGTTCGACTACGTCCCCGACGTCTTCAAGGACAAGTACGCGGTGACGGAGGAGGAGGGCGACCGCTGGTACGACGACCCGGACCACAACCGGCGGCCTCCGGAGCTGCTCCCCCGGGACGAGGTCGCGCGCGCGATCAACTCCGAGGTGAAGGAGGGCCGGGGCTCCCCGCACGGCGGTGTCTTCCTCGACGTCTCGACGCGGATGCCCGCCGAGGTGATCAAGCGGCGGCTGCCCTCGATGTACCACCAGTTCAAGGAGCTGGCCGACGTCGACATCACGGCGGAGCCGATGGAGGTCGGGCCCACCTGCCACTACGTGATGGGCGGCATCGCCGTCGACTCCGACACCGCCGCCGCGCGCGGGGTGCCGGGGCTGTTCGCGGCCGGTGAGGTGGCCGGCGGCATGCACGGCTCCAACCGGCTCGGCGGCAACTCGCTCTCCGACCTGCTGGTGTTCGGGCGCCGGGCGGGCTGGCACGCCGCCGAGTACGCGGCGGGGCGGGCGTCCGGAGCGCGGCCCCGGGTGGACGACGCCCAGGTCGACGCCGCCGCCGCGGAGGCGCTGCGGCCGTTCTCCGCCGAGGCCGAGGCGCCCGAGCCGTCCGACGGCCCGCCGGAGAACCCGTACACCCTCCACCAGGAGCTCCAGCAGACGATGAACGACCTGGTCGGCATCATCCGCCGCGAGCCGGAGATGAAGCAGGCCCTGGAGAAACTCGCGGAGCTGCGGGTACGGGCCCGCCGGGCCGGAGTCGAGGGGCACCGCCAGTTCAACCCGGGCTGGCACCTCGCCCTGGACCTGCGCAACATGCTGCTGGTCAGCGAGTGCGTGGCGCGGGCCGCGCTGGAACGCACCGAGTCGCGCGGCGGGCACACCCGCGAGGACCATCCGTCGATGGACCGCCGGTGGCGCCCGGCCAACCTGCTGTGCTCCCTGGCCGACCCGAGCGGCGGTCCGGCGGCGACGGATCCCGAGCGCGGCCAGATCACTCTGGAGCGGCGGACCACCGAGCCCGTCCGACCCGACCTGCTCGCCCTCTTCGAGAAGGACGAGCTGGCCAAGTACCTCGCCGAGGAGGAGCTTTCCCAATGAGCGGCTACGAGGCCCGCTTCAAGGTGTGGCGGGGCGACGTCGAGGGCGGCGGCCTGGAGGACTTCAGGGTCGAGGTGAACGAGGGCGAGGTGGTCCTCGACATCATCCACCGCCTCCAGGCCACCCAGGCCCCCGACCTCGCCGTGCGCTGGAACTGCAAGGCGGGCAAGTGCGGTTCGTGCTCGGCGGAGATCAACGGGCGGCCGCGGCTGCTGTGCATGACCCGCATGTCCGTCTTCACCCCCGAGGAGACGATCACCGTCACGCCGCTGCGTGCCTTCCCGGTCGTCCGCGACCTGGTGACGGACGTCGGCTTCAACTACACCAAGGCCCGCGAGGTCCCGTCCTTCGTCCCGCCCGCCGACCTCGGGCCGGGCGAGTACCGGATGATGCAGGAGGACGTGGACCGCTCGCAGGAGTTCCGCAAGTGCATCGAGTGCTTCCTGTGCCAGGACACCTGCCACGTCGTCCGTGACCACGAGGAGAACAAGCCGGCTTTCGCGGGCCCGCGTTTCCTCATGCGCGTCGCCGAACTGGACATGCACCCGCTGGACTCGGCCGGCGACACCGGCCTGGACCGTGGGCGCGCGGCCCAGGACGAGCACGGCCTCGGCTACTGCAACATCACCAAGTGCTGCACGGAGGTCTGCCCCGAGGGCATCAAGATCACCGACAACGCGCTGATCCCGCTGAAGGAACGGGCGGTGGACCGCAAGTACGACCCGCTGGTGTGGCTGGGGTCGAAGATCCGGCGTCGGTCCTAGGGGGTGTCGGGCGGGCCTTGGCGGACCCAGCCCTCCCGGTACTCGTCCCAGTTCGTCTCCGTCGCCGCGAAGTCGATGTACGGGGCGACGCCGAAGAGCTTCCGGTCGGCGTCCGTCCGGGACAGACCGAGGCGGACGCCCCGGACGGCGGCCTCGACGGTCTCGGCGTGGCCCCAGTGGTCGAAGTTGCTCTCGTAGTAGAAGGGCAGGCCCATCAGCAGATGAGTGGTGGGCGGGGTGACTTCCAGGGCGAGGGAGGTCTGCTGGGCCACGTAGCCGCCGTAGGTGCCCTCCAGCGGCTGTGCGGTGTCGTAGGTCATCACGGCGATCTGGTCGACGCGGCGGGCGACCTGGCCGAAGAACTCCTGCGACCACCATTTGGGGTTCTCGGTGAAGACGCCGAAGACGGAGTGGAGGGCCGGGAGCGGGTCGATCTGGTGGGCGGCCACCGAGAGCTGCGCGTCCTGGGCACGGGTGACGGCGCGCAGGTCGTCCAGGAGGGAGAGGTAGTTCCGGTCGCCGGAGCGCAGGGGCTCCAGGTCGAGGTGGACGCCGTCGTAGCCCGCGTCCAGGACCTGGCGGGCGGAGTCGACGACGGCGGCGCGGGTGCCGGCCTCCGCCAGCCGCATGCCCCCGGTGCCCTCGGTGACCAGGACGTCGCCGAGGAAGGCCTGGACACGGACGCCGGGCAGCTCGCGGCGCACGGCGTCGATCAGCCGGCGGGCCTTGGGGTAGCGGGCCTTGGGCAGGGTGCCGTCGTGTTCCAGCGGGCCGGTGTGGACGTACAGGTCGCGGATGCCGGTGTTCTCGATGCGGCGGGCGAAGGCGGCGAGGTCGGCGTCGTCCTTGCGGCCGTCGACCCAGGCGTGGCCGAGCCACATCGCGTCGCGGTTCCTGGTGTAGGTGCCGTCGGCGGGGTCGCCCATGTAGTTGACGCGGAGGGCCGCCCCGGCGGTGAGGAGGGGCACGAGCAGGACCAGCAGGACGGCGAGGGTGATGCGGCGCAGGCGGCGGAGCCGTCTTCTTCTGTCCGTGTTCCCCACCGCGGCAGCCGTGCGGCTCTCGTCGCCGGGTTCGGGTGGTCCCTGCGGGGTGTCCTCGCCGCCGGCGGCTTTCGGTTCCGTGTGCTCCACGGTGTTCCCCTCCCTGGCCCGTCCCCGGTCGCGGTGGCCGGTACACGCGCATACGCTCCGCACGTGTTGCCAGCGTGGACGACTCGAACCGGTGTTCCGGTTGCGGTCGGGAGCGGGGCGCGATGATCCGCGCCGACCTGGTGCCGCCCCTGGTCACAGCCGGGGCGGCGCTGCTGCTGGCCGGATACGGCCGCGTGCGCCGCACCCGGCGCGCCCGGAACCGTACGACACCGGGCCGGGTCAGAACAGGCTCAGCAGAGCCTCCGCCGGGTCCGTGAGCTGGGTGTCGGCGCCCGGGAGGGGCAGCTCGAACCACACCGTCTTGCCGCGTGGCGTACGGCGTGAGCCCCAGGCCGCGCTGAGCAGGCCGACCAGTTGCAGGCCGCGGCCGCCCTCGTCGGTGTCGCGGGCGCGGCGCCGGCGGGGCTGGACCAGGCCGGAGTCCCAGACCTCGCAGACCAGGGTGCGGTCGAGGAGCAGGCGGAGTCTGATCTCGCCCTCGCCGTACCGGAGGGCGTTGGTGACCAGCTCGCTGACGAGCAGCTCCGTCGTGTCGACCAGCGGCTCCATGTCCCAGTCGAGCAGCTGGGCACGGGCCAGCTCACGGGCCCGGCCCACGCTGCGCGGCTCGCGCGGCAGGGTCCAGTCGCCGACGGACTCGCTGGGCAAACCCTGGACGCGGGCCATCAGCAGGGCGATGTCGTCCTCGGCGTGGTGGCTGTCGAGGGTGTTGAGGACCTGGTCGCAGACGTCCTCCAGGGGGCGCGCCGGGTCCGTGAGTGCCCCCACGAAGGCCTGGAGCCCTTCGTCGAGAGGGTGATCGCGGCTTTCGACCAGTCCATCCGTGTAGAGCGCGAGCAGGGAGCCTTCGGGCAGTTCGACCTCCACCTCCTCGAAGGGCTCGCCCCCGACGCCGAGCGGCAGGCCCGGCGGCACGTCCAGCATCAGCGCGGACTCGCCGGGCTCGACCAGGACGGGCGGCAGGTGGCCCGCGTTGGCGAAGGTGCAGCGCCTGGTCACCGAGTCGTAGACGGCGTAGACGCAGGTCGCCAGGTAGACCTCGGAGAGGTCGGCCTCGCGGGGCCGGCGGGCGGCCCGGGTCGCCTGCTGGACGCCGCCCGGGGCGCCGAGGCCACGCGCGATCTCGTCCAGCTGGGAGAGCACCTCGGCCGGTTCGATGTCGAGCTGCGCCAGCGTCCGTACCGCCGTGCGGAGTTCGCCCATCGCGACGGCGGCGCGCAGACCGCGCCCCATGACGTCGCCGACCACCAACGCGGTGCGGTGACCGGGAAGTTCGATCACGTCGAACCAGTCGCCGCCGACCTCGCTGGGCCGGCCGGTGGCCGCGTTGCCGGGCAGGTAGCGGCAGGCGATGTCGAGGCCGGACGCCTCGGGGTCGCCGGGCGGGAGCAGGGAGCGTTGCAGTATCAGCGCGCGTTCGTGTTCGCGCCGGTAGAGGCGGGCGTTGTCGATGCAGACGGCGGCCCGTGCGGCCAGTTCCACGGCGAGGGCGCGGTCGCGGTCGCCGAAGGGCTCGCTGCCCTTCGTCCGGGCGAACCGCGCGAGTCCCACGACCGTGTCGTGGGCGACCATCGGCACGGCGAGCGTGGACTGCACGAGGCTGCCGTCCTCGGCGGGGACGCTGCGCGGGCGGGCGGTGCGCAGGGCGTCGGCGCAGGGCGAGTTGAACGGGTAGTGGTGGACGGCGCCCAGCTCGACCTGCTCACCGGTGCCGAGGACCGGCGCCTCGGAGACCGCGCTGGAGAAGGCGACGCGGCGCAGTTCCGCGCTGCCGTCGGCGAGGCCGGGCGGGGTCTCGTCGCCGGCCAGCAGCCCCTGGTAGAGGTCGACGGTGGCCAGGTCGCAGAAGCCGGGGACGACGACGTCGAGGAGTTCGCGGGCGGTGGTCTCCAGGTCGAGGGAGTTGCCGATGCGGGCGCCCGCCTCGTTGAGCAGGGCGAGGTTGCGGCGGGCGGCGGCGGCCTCGCGGGCGGCCTCGCGGCGGGCGGTGATGTCGGTTCCGAGCCAGGAGATGCCGATGGGGCGGCCGGAACCGCTGTGCACGCGGTACAGGTTGACGGACCAGTGGCGGCGCTCGTCGGAGCCCGGCGCGAAGCCCGTGACGTGCATGTCGGTGATGGAGTCGCCGGTCTCCAGCACCCGGCGCAGGGTCGCGGAGACCCGGTCGGCCTCGGCGCGCGGCAGGTAGTCGTGGACGCCCTTGCCGCGGTGGTCGTCGGGCGTGCCGCCGAAGACCGAGGCGAACCGCTGGTTGGCGCGGCGTACCCGTAGGTCGGGGTCGATCAGCAGGAAGCCGAACGGGGACTGGCCGAATATGGCCTGCGAGGCGGCGAGGTCGGTCTCGATGCTGCGCAGAACGCGGACGTCGACGACGATGCAGACGGCGGCCTTCTCCCCGTCCTCCGTGCGCGTCGGCATGACGTACACCTCGGCGAGCCCGCGCTGCCCGCCTCCACGCTGTGCGCCGCCGGCCGCGGCGTCCGGCGCCCGGAAGGGGACCACACCGGTCCACTCCCGCCCGTCGAGGATCTCGGCCATCTTGCGCTGGCCGCGTTCCCGCAGGTCGGGATCGATGAAGGCCTCGATGGGGTCGGAGCCCACGGCGTGCTCGGCCGGAATGCCGAGCAGTTGCTCCGCGCGCAGGCTCCACTGGTCGACGAGTCCGTCGGCGCCGATGGAGAAGGACGCGACCTTGATGTAGTCGTAGATGGAGCCGGGCGGGCTGCTCTGCCACACCGCGTCACCGAACGGCGCGCCGTCCGACGGGCCCTCGGACCCCGTGGCCCTCGCTGGTATCTCGCTCACGCGAACCGTCCCCTCCAGCTCACCGCGTCCGGCACCGGTCACCGGGGGCGGCTGCCCGCAGTATCCAGCACTACGGCACCGCACAACACGGTGTTCACGATCACAGCACGGTCCCGATGCTTTTCGGTCCGGACCGTGACAACACTTCCAGTCTTCTAACCAGCGGACACGGCATCGAATCACGTAGTGCCACAACTGCCACTGGCCTGAACCAGTTGGCCCGTGGGGCCGGGCCCGGCACGGGGGCGTTTCGGCCCGGTTCTGGGCGACGTCAAACGGTGCGGCACCCGGTCAATCCGGCACCGTGAGTTCGAACCACACCGTCTTGCCCACCTCTCCGGGCCGGGTTCCCCAGCGGTGTGCGGAGGAGGCGACCAACTGCAGGCCCCGGCCGTCCTCGTCCCCCGGGCGGGCGACGCGCTCGCGGGGCGGGTCCGGAAGCGGGTCGGAGACCTCCACCAGCAGCACGCCGTCCGGTCCGGCGGGGTGGCGTACCAGGCGGAGGCCGATGGGGCCGGTGGCGTGCCGCAGGGCGTTGGTGACCAGCTCGCTGACCAGCAGGGCGGCGATGTCGCCGACGCTGTCGAGGTCCCAGCCGTGCAGGGTGCGGCGGACGAGGGAGCGGGCGGTCCGCACGGCGTCCGGTGCCGCGGGAAAGACCCATTCGGCACAGCCGCCTTCGCTGTCGATCACGCCGATCACTTCCCTGGCCGGCGGCCCCCACCCATGCCCGGATTCGTGGGGTTAATGGGCACATACCCGATATCCGGACCCCGGTACCGCCCGGGAGGGCGCACTGTGGCACCGACGGCGCGCGGGGCGCTCAGGCCGGTGCGCTCACACGCCCCGCGCGTCCGCCGCCGCCATACCGAGGTGGGCGAGTGCCCGCTCGACGGCCGGCACGTCCTGGTCGAGCCAGGGCACGTCCCAGATCTCGGCGGGGGCGAGCCAGCGCAGCGCGTCGTGGTCCTCAAGGGGTTCGGGGGAGGCGGATCCGGGGAGCAGCCGTGCGGTCCACACGTGCAGGACGAAGGGCGCTCGCAGGGGCCACTGTCCCGGGACCCGCTCACCGGGCTCGGCCGTCACACCCAGTTCCTCGCGCAGTTCGCGCACGAGCGCCGCCTCGGGCGTCTCGCCCGCCTCGACCTTGCCGCCGGGCAGCTCCCACCGTCCGGCCAGCTCCGCCGGTGCGCTGCGGCGTGCGGCGAGCAGTCGTCCGCCGTCGACGAGGGCGGCGCCCACCACGATCCGTTCCGTCATGCGCCGGAGCCTACGGCCTGTCCTGGCGGCGCGGTCAGCCCGCCGTGCCCGTTCCGTTCGGGCCGAGCTTCTCGACCCAGTAGAGCTGCTGGTGGCCGCGACCGTCGAGGGTGTCCGCGATCTTCTGGGCCTCGGCCCGGGTCGCGTACCTGCCCACGCGGTAGCGGTTGCCGTTGTCGTCCTGCCGGAAGACCAGCCAGGTAAGAGTGACCGTGCCGTCGTTCATCGCACCCCTCCACTTCCCGTCCACGGCCCGCGCCGCGCCCCGCCCGCCAAGGAAACCGCAATCCGCATATGCCCGAGCCTACGCCCAACCTTCACGCAGCGAATACGGCTTTACACAAAGAGGTACGCAACCAGCCAGAACGCAGGGGGCGCGCGTTACGAAACGCGCCGCCCGCGCGCGCCGACGCCTCCGGTCGGAGGCATACCGGGAACCTCGCGGACGACCTGCGAGAACGACCGGATTCCGGCACCGCGCGGACGGCGCCGTGAGGTACGGACACCAGTGCGGGCGAAGAAAAGGGGCGCGGGAGGCGCACGAGAGGCGTGCGCCATCTCACACCACCGGCAGGCGCGTGAACTCCCCCGGCGCCGCCGCTACTTGACGGGCAGGTGGTACGCCACCCGGTAGCGGTCGGCCGGAACGACCACGTCGGCCGTCTCCACCGCCCGGCCCGAGGCGTAGAACGTGCGCTGGACGACCAGGACCACGTGCCCCGGAACCCCCCCGAGGGCGAGCAGTTCCTCGGCGAGGCCGGGGCGGGCGCCGACCTCCTCGGTGACGTTGTCGACGACCACGTCGATGGCGGCCATCCGCTCCACGACACCCATGCCGCCGAGCGGGCCCTCCTCGGGCAGCATCACCGGCGTCCGGCCGATGAGGTCCAGCGGCTCCCAGGAGGTGGAGAGCATCATGGCCTCGCCGCCCTCCCGGAAGACGTACCGGGTGCACATCACCCGGTCCCCGGGCTTGATGCCGAGGCGTTCGGCGACGGCGCCGCTCGCCTCGGCCTGCTCGCTGCGCGACTCCCAGGTACCGCGTGCCCCGGCGTCCGCCTGCTCCTGCCGGAAGGGCGTGGCACCGCCCGCCGGCCGGTACCCGGAACGGGCGATGCGCCGGGGCACGGGCCGCTCGCGCACATACGTCCCGGAGCCGGAGCGGCCCTCGACCAGCCCCTCGGCCATCAGCACCTTGCGCGCCTCGAGGGCGACGGTGTCCGAGACGCCGTACTCCTCGCGGATCCGCGCCTGGGACGGGAGGCGGGTGTGGGGCGGCAGCAGGCCGTCGGCGATCTTCTTGCGGAGATCACCCGCGACACGCAGATACGCCGGCTGCTCACCGAATGTCACTGGCCGCTCCCATCAGGTTGTACAGACAGCAACAGCGTGGCAACCGTAGGTTGTGCCAGGCAAGCAAAGGCCAGAGAATCACTCGATGTGATGACTTGTAGCGTCGGAGGGCTTTACGCAGGCACTTTCTCCCCGCTATAGCCGCCGTCACACCTCCTTGCCGGGGCTCTCTCCCCCGCCGCCACCGCTCTCCTCGTACACGGGGGGCGTGGTATCCAGCCCCAGAACCTTGCGGGCGGTGACCGTCGAGTCGGCCTCGATGAGCGCGAAGCCCTTGTCGAGGTGCAGGTAGTACGTGTCGACGTCGGCCGCCTCGGCCGCCTCGGCCGCCAGTTCCCACTCCTCCCGCGCCGTCTCCAGGTCCTCGACCAGGTCGGCGACCGGCCGCTCGGCGTCGTCGGGCCAGCCGTGTCCGCGCAGCATCCCGGTCTCCCGGACGAGCGCCTGCGACATCCGCCCCGCCCACACCCGGTACCCGGCGAGGTCCTCCTCGACGGTCTCCGCCACCGGCATCTCGTCCATGGCCCGGTTGAGGAAGCCCTCCGCCACCAGGTAGGTGTGCTGGCCCTGGTCGAGCCCGGTGCCGTCCCTGCGCAGCGAGCCGGTCAGCGTGCCCCGCTCGTCCGTGTTCCCGAACAGGCAGGTGACCTCGCGGTCGCCGGTGCGCCAGCTCTGCGAGGTCGGGGTCAGGTAGTACACGTCGACGTCGGCCGGCAGGGCCCACCGGTCCATGGCGTACGTGTCCTGGAGGGCGTAGCACCGCTCGTCGGCGGCCCGGGTGATCTCCCCGTCGCCCGGGAAGGTGCCGCCCGGCAGCTCGAAGGCGGCGAACACCTCGCCGTCGTGCTCCTTGCCGCAGGGCACCTCGTCGACGTCGTACGTCACCCCCTGCAGGGAACCGCTGGGGGTGGTGAAGCACTGGCCCTTCTCGAGCGAGTAGGCGGTGCCCTCGCCGCGCGCGGCGTCCCGGAAGCCCTCCCAGAAGTCCCCGGCCGCGCCCGTGGAGAGCGACACCACCCACAGTGCCAGCCCCACGGAGGACAGCACGGAACCGGCCACGGCGAACCCCTTGCCCCGCTCGCCCCGCCGCCTGATCCGGGCCAGCGCGATCAGCCCCAGCACGAGCCCGACCGCCGGCACGAAGCACAGGACGCCGAGCACGAACGCGGCGATGGCCACACCGTTGACGGGAGGCTGCCGGGGGTACGCCCCGTAGGGGTGACCCCAGCCGCCGGGGTACGGCTGCTGCGGCGGATAGGGTCCCGGCGGGTACTGCCCCTGGTCGTAGGGCCCTTGAGGGCCGGGCGGCGGCGGTATGGACACGTGTACCGTGCTCCTGTTTCGGGCGGTGACGCGAAGGCGCCGCGGGACTGGGGGCGGCCGGTCCCGACGGACGGCCGGCCGATCACTCAGCGCATGGTAAGCGCGCGGCGGCACGGTCCTGACCGAGGTGGGTGCTCACGGACGACGTGGGGTTTGCGGCACACGCGTCTCGCCCTCGCGGCGGGCCGGGTCGTCGACCCGGAGCCGCACCGCGAGGGCGAGGTTCTTCACTGAGGTGCCGTCAGGCTGTGGGGACCGTCAGAACTGCAGGGCCCAGGCGTCGATCCGCCCGGTGTCCCAGGACGCGTTGTCGCTGACCCGCAGCTTCCACGTGCCGTTCGCGGTCTCCGAGGAGGCGTTCACGGTGTACGTGGTGTTGATGTCGTTCGCGCTGCCGCCGGTGCCGTACGACTTCAGCGTGTACGCCGTGCCGTCCGGGGCGACCAGCTGGACCTGGAGGTCACCGATGTAGCTGTGGACGATGTTCACGTCGACGGAGAGCGCCGAGGGCGCGTTGCCCGAGACGCCGGTGACGGTCACCGGGGACTCGACGGTGGCGTTGTCCCGGATGGTGTAGTCACCGGTGTTCTCGAAGCGGTCGCCGGTCGGCGGGGGCGTGGTGTCGCCGTCGCCGACGTACAGCAGGCGGTTGGGCGAGCCGCTGCCCGGGTTCGAGACGACGCCGCTGGTGGCGGTGGACGTCAGCGCGGAGGCGACCTGGGAGGGGGTGGCCGTGGGGTTGTCGGCCAGGTAGAGCGCGGCCGCCCCGGCGACGTGCGGGCTCGCCATGGACGTACCGGAGATGGTGTTGGTGGCCGAGTCGCCGCTGTTCCAGGCCGAGGTGATGGACGAGCCGGGCGCGAACAGGTCCAAGACCGAGCCGTAGTTGGAGTAGCTCGCGCGGGCGTCGCTCGATGTGGTGGCGCCGACCGTGATCGCCTCCGTCACCCGGGCCGGGGACTTGGTGGAGGCGTTGGTGGACTCGTTGCCGGCCGCGACGGCGAAGGTGACGCCGGAGGCGATGGCGTTGCGCACGGCCGTGTCCAGGGCGCTGTCCGCACCGCCGCCGAGGGACATGTTGGCGACGGCGGGCTTGACCGCGTTGCGGGCGACCCAGTCGATGCCGGCGACGACCTGTGCGGTGGTGCCGGAGCCGGAGTTGTTCAGCACCCTGACGCCGACGATCTTCGACTGCTTGGCGACGCCGTAGGCTCCGCCGCCGACGGTGCCGGCGACGTGGGTGCCGTGGCCGTGGCCGTCCTGGGCGGTGTTGTCGTTGTCGATGGCGTCGTAGCCGTAGGAGGCGCGGCCGCCGAAGTCGTTGTGGGTGATGCGGACGCCGGTGTCGATGACGTACGCCGTCACACCCTGTCCGGCGCTGTCCGGATAGGTGTACGAGCTGTCCAGCGGGCGGTTCTGCTGGTCGATGCGGTCCAGGCCCCAGGACGGCGGGTTGGGCTGGGTGCCGGTGGCGTGGAAGGTCCGGTTCTGGACGACGGAGGCGACGGCCGGGTCGGCGGCGAGACGTTTCGCCTCGGTCTCGGACGCCTCGACCGCGTAGCCGTTGAGGGCCTTGGTGTACGTGCGCTCGATGTCGGCGCCGTACTTCTTCGCCAGAGCGCGGCCCTCGGCGGAGCCGGACTTCACCTCGTCCGCCTCCAGGGTCACGATGTAGCTGCCGGCGACCGCGTTCGCCGCGTTCTCGTACTGGATGTGGCCCTCCGCCGCGGTGGCGGGGAGCGCGGAGACGAGGCTCGCGGCGAGGGCCGCGGTGGCCGCGGCACTGACGGCGGCCAGTCTTCGCCGGGTGGTGCGGTGGGGGTGGTGACGCAGCACTGCCATGTGAGGGGTCCTCCTCAGTCGGTGGTGCGTGGTGGGGTTCGTGCACGCCGAGCAGGCCGCCCTCGGTGAGGACCATGGGTCATGGTCATGCCAATCCAGGGCGACTTTGGTGCGTCAGCCGAAAGATTGAGGCTTCCAGAGGAATTACACAAGAGTGCCGCACGGATGTGCGGACCCCCGTGCCGTTTGAGCGACTCGCATCCGGATCCGCTTCCTGAACGGTCGTTCAGCCGTCCGCCCCTGGGGCCGGACCCCGCACGTGCGCTACGCGACCGGCGGGGAGCCGGCGCGCACGTGCGCGCGCCCCCCTCGTCGAGCACGCGATCTTCCTGGGCGAGCAGGTCACCGACTGGCAGGCGACCTTCCATGCCGCGCCGGAGGACCGCGCCGCCGACGCCGTCGCCCGCTACCGGGAGACCGCCGAGCGTGCGAACGCCGCTCCCGACGAGTGCACGGACCTCGGCGAGCCGGTCCCCCCGGCCGCGGCCGGGCCGTCCCGCGCCCAGTGTCCGCCGGGCCCTCACCCACATGATCGAGGAGGCCGGCCGCCACGCCGGTCACGCGGACATCCTCCGCGAGCTGATCGACGGCACGACGGGGCGCTGAACCCGCCCGGACCCCCGGTTGACGACGCGTCAGGGCGGGTCACTCAAAGCGCGCCGGGACCACCTCTCCGCGAGTGTGTGCCGTGTCACGCACCAAAAGGCCGCCCAAGTTGCCTACATCACAGCGGAAATGTCCCTTTAGCGTCCATGCTCGGAACGGATGCCGACGCCCGAAGCAGAGCGCAACGGCGTTCTCCCGGACGTTCCCGGATCTTCCCGGGTGCGAAGTGCCAAGTACCCCGTCCCCAGGCACTCCTGACGTCCTCCCCCGTTCCCCGCAGAAAGGCGCGAACCGTGGCCGCTCACCTGTGCCCTCCCGCCGTGATACACGGCGAGCACACCGTAGAGACCGATCAGATCGTGGCGGAAGTACGCGGCCGGCATCCACACGCGGCGTGGGCGCCCCGGGTCGACGGCATCGCGGCCAGTACGGGCATCGAGACCCGCGGGTGGATGCTGCCGCTGGAGACCGCCGTCGCACCCGGCGACGGGAGCGGCCTGGTGGCCGGCGGCGTCGGGGCGGCCCGAGAGGCGCTGGCCCGCGACGGGTTCACCGAGCGGGACGTGGACCGCGCGGTCGCCGCCCTGGAGTCGATACCCGCGCCGCAGACCGTCCAGGAGCGCACCGCGCCGGCCTGGGAGGCCGTGCAGTCCTACGGGGAGCGCGCGGCGCGCGGGGCCCTGCAGATCGCCGGGCTGGACGCCTCGGACGTCGACTGTCTGATAACCAGTCACTCCACCACCCCGGCGCTGCCGGGTCTGGACGTCGCACTGGCCAACAGGCTTCCGCTCCGCAACGACGTGATGCTGCTGCCGGCCACGCAGTGGGCCTGCGTGGCCGGGACCCGCTCCCTGGCGTTGGCGGCCGATCTCGTGGCAGCGGACCCCGACCGGGTGGTCCTGGTCGTGATCGCGGAGGCGCTCAGCACGACCTACCAGCCCGCGGACGACACCCTGGAGTCCCTGATCGTCCGGCTGCTGTTCGCGGACACCGCGGTCGCCACGGTGGTCACGGGCCGCCCGAGGCCCGAGTCGGTGCTGCGGCTGGACAGCACCTGGCACCACACCCTGCCGGGCACCCAGGACCTGCACCGCCTGGACACCCGGTCGGACGGCACCCACTTCGTGATGGACCGGCGCGGGCCGCGCGCCGTACAGGAGACGGTGACCGCGATGTGGGAGTGGCTGCGCCTGCGCTACCAGGACGACCCCGACTCCTGGCACCCCGACGTGCTGCTCGCGCACCCCGGCGGGACGCGGGTGCTGGAGTACATGGAGCAGACGATGCCCGACACGTGGCCGTCGGGGCTGCTGGACTACAGCCGGGACAGCTACACCAGCGGCAACCGCGGAGGCGCCGCCGTGTTCGACATCATGCGAAGGGCGCACGACGCCGGGCAGAAGCCGGGCGACCGTGCCGTGCTGTACGCGGCGGCCCCGGGCCTCACGGCCACCGCCCTGGAAGGCGAGTGGCTGTAGCCCGCCGGCCCCACGGTCGTGTCACCTCGCGACTTTGGCCCAGACGACCTTGCCGTTGTCCGTCCAGCGCACCCCCCACCCGGTGGTGAGCCGGTGCACCACGTGCAAGCCGCGACCACCGTCGTCGAAGAGCCCGCACGGGCCCAGCCTCGGCCTGCCGTTGCCGGTGTCCCCCACTTCGCACAGCAGGTCGTGACCGGCCCTGATCAGCCGCACCGTGATGGGTCCGCCGGCGAAGCGGACCGCGTTGGTGACCAGCTCGCTGACCAGGAGCAGCACGCCGTCCCGGGTGTCGTCCCTGCTGCGCCATTGCCGCAGCAACGCGGAGACCAGCGTGCGGGCCCGGGCGGCCGCGTCGTCGCGGGCGGGCAGCCGCCAGGTCGCGGTGTCCCCCTTGCGGTAGCCGATCATGCGCGCGAGCAGCAGGGTCACGTCGTCACGCCGGCGTACGGGCGCCAGCCCGGAGACCACGTGCCGAGCGGCTGCCTGCAGGCCGTCCCAGGGGTGCACCGCGGCCACGGCGTCCGCCAGCCTGCCGATGCCCTCGTCGATCGACAGGGCGGGATCCTCCACCAGGCCGTCGGTGTAGAGGGCGAGCAGCGAGCCCGGGGGCACGGCGAACGTGTGCACGTCGAACGGTTCCCGCAGCGCGAACTCGGCGCCCAGGCCGGGGTGGGGGCGGACCGGGAGCGGGCCGGAGTGCCCGTCCGGGGGTACCAGTACCGGGGGGAGGTGGCCGGCACTGGCCAGCGCCACGTGGTGGCTGACCGGATCGTAGACGGCGATGCAGCAGGTCGACCCGAGCGCGCTGTAGCCGGCCGCCAGCCCGGACTCCGCGTCGTCCAACAGCGACACGGTCTCGTCCAGGTGCTCCAGCACCTCGTCGGGCGCCAGCCCCGCGGACAGCAGAGCGCGGGCCTCCATGCTCAGCTGGCCCATGGTCGCCGCGGCTCCCAGACCGTGCCCGACGACGTCACCGACCACCAGCGCGGTACGGCCGTCCGGCAGCGGAAAGCTGTTCACCCAGTCACCGCCGACGCCCGCGCTGTCGGGGGTGGCGGGCTGGTAGACGCTGGCGGTCTCGATGGTGTCGCCGCCGGCCCGCGGCAGCAGGCGGCGCTGCAACGCCAGCACCTGCGTGTGCTCACGCTGGTGCTGACGGGCCAGGTCGACGTGATGGGAGGTCCTGGCCACCAGTTCCTGCAGGTCGAACAGCTCGCTGTCGTAAAAGGGACGGTCCGCCCGCCGCCAGACCTCCGCCACACCCAGTACGACGGGCGGCGTGCCCTCCAGGACCAGCGGTATGCACGCCACACCCGCAGACCGCTCACTGGGCACCAGGGCGCGCACCAGCCGCGGACTGCCGAGTACCCGCTCGATCGCCTCCCGGTCGGGTATGACGATGGCCTGGGCGGCATCGTCACGCCGTATCGCTTGCGACAGCAGGCGACTCGCGTCGCGGGGAAGATCGTCGCCCGGCGTCAGGTATCCCTCGGGCCACGCGCGGTCCGGCACCAGGGCGGCCCGCCGCAGCCGGATGCGTCCCGGCGCCTGGTCGGTGACCCCCTCGCCCGTCCACACGGCGAAGTCGAGGTCGATGGCGGCCACGTCTCCCCAGGCCAGCAGGGACTCCGCCAGCGACTGCGCGGTCTCCCCGATGTCCAGCGAGGTGCCGATCGCGGTCTCGGCGGCGTACAGGTGCAGCCTCCTGGCCATGGCGATCAGGGAAACGGTCAGCCCCTCATGGGGCTGCGCGGCGGACAGGATGCTCATCGAGACCACCAGCTCCGACCCGTCGCCGCGCCGCAGGCGCTGGACCCGGGCGACGTGCGCGTCACCGGTCTCGAGCACCTGCCGCAACCGCCGCGTGACCGTCGGTACGTCCCCGGGTGGCAGCAGATCGACGACCGGGCTCCCGGGCACGGCGTCCAGCCCCGCGAAGACGGGGGCGTCCAGATTGCTGCGGGTGATCCGGAGATCCCGGTCCAGGTTGACCACGCCGAGGATCTGCTCCTGACGGCGGGCCGCCGGGTCGGCGGGTACGGGTGGGCGGGCGGGGCCGTCGCCCTGCGAGTCGGCCGGACCGGCGGCCGCTGCCGCTCCGCCGCGCGGAATGTACTTCCCCAAGGCACCGCTGACCAGGTCGAACGGCGACGAGGACGAGGACGAGGGTGTGGAGTCCATGCGGCTCTCTCAGCTCGCTCACCGACCCCGGCAGCGCCGGGGCCGTACCAGAAGCCGTGCGACGGGACCCCGAGCTTCCTGACCGCACACCTCATTCAATAACACCCGGACCCGCTTCGCCCACACCAGCGGAAAGCGCGGCGAACCACGACAATGCGGGATTGCGGTGCTCACCGGCCCCCTCGTCTCACCCGCCATCTCCGCGTTCGGCCCGCCGGGTCGGCTTCCCGCGCTTGCGGGATCAGTCGTCTCGTCGCAGGCGGGGACGACCTCCCTGGAGTGCGTCACGACGATCACGCACTTGCCGTCGTGGGCCGGCTTCCGGAGGACTTCGACGACGCCGGCGGCGGTCGGTCGCCGCACAGCTCCGACCTCCCGTCCGCGGCACCCCTGGGGAAGCCGATGGTGGAGGAGGATCAGCTCCAGGCCCGGCGTTCCTGGCTGCGGGGATCGTCGGCCTGGCTCCACTCGGCGTCGATGCGCATGGTGGCCCGGCGGTCGGTGTCGTACCGGTCCCAGCCGGGGTCGCCGGTCCGGGCGAACCGGATCCAGGTCTCGTGGACGCGGGTGGCGAGGTCCGCGGGAGCCTGGTCGGGGCCGAGCAGGGCGTCCGGGCCGTTGAGCTCGGGCCGGTCCGCGAGATCGAAGACGAAGGGGGCCGAGTGGGACGCCAAGGTCGCCCGGCCTGTGCTCCGTACGCCGGGAGAGGTCCAGCGCGACGAAACCATCACCGACCCGCGCAAGCGTCTGCGGGAGACCACCGCCAGGGCGTCCGAGCTGCAGGGCAAGCTCGACGCGCTCGCCACGGTCACCGCGAACCTCTACTACGAGAACCTCGAGCTCAAGAAGAAGACCACCTCACAGGGGCAACGCAGGATCGCCGCGCTGCCCGCTTCGGGCCCCTGGCTGGAGTGACTCCCCCAGCCGAGACGGGCGTCAGCGCCTGACTCGGATGAAGCGTCCGGTCACGCGAAGGCGAGTCCCCGGAAGCTGTCATGGACGTCCGTCAGGGGCTGGCAGTCGAGGGTGTTGTACAGCTTGTTCGTCACCAGGACGGCCCAGCGGCCTTGCTCCGGGGAAACCCGGTGCCGGTAAGCCGACTGGGTGTTCGCGGCCGGCACGGTGATGGCAATGTGCTGGCCGCGAAGTCCCACGGTCAGGCCCAGCTCACGGTCGGTCCTGGCAGCGCAGGGGTGCTGCGGGGCGGGTCCGGATCGCCGTGCGCGGCTCGTCCCGTTCAGGTGGCTACGACGGGCTCGCCGCTCAGAGCGACGCCGGCGCCGCGCAGCTCATCGAGTGCGGTGCGGGTGGTGTCGGCGGCGACGCCGGCGGTGTAGTCGAGCAGGACCCGCACCGTGAAGCCCGCGTGTACTCCGTCCAGCGCGGTGGCCTTGACACAGTGATCGGTCGCGATGCCGACCACGTCGATGCCGGTGACGTCGCGGGCCTTCAGCCAGTCGGACAGAGTCGTGCCGTCCTCGGTGAAGCCCTCGAAACCACTCTTCGAGGCGGAGTGGGCCCCCTTGAAGACGACTTCGTCGACGTGCCCGGCGTCGACGGCGGGTGCGAAGTCCGCATGGAACTCGCTTCCCTCGCTGCCGGCGACGCAGTGCACGGGGAACGAGTCCTGGAAGTCGGGGTTCTCGGAGAAGTGGGCGCCCGGGTCGATGTGGTGGTCACGGGTGGCGACGGTGAAGGCGTACCGCCCGCCGGCGGACGCGACGAGCTCGGCGATGGCGGCGGCCCTGCCCGCGCCGCCCTTCACCGGGATGCTGCCGCCCTCGCAGAAGTCCTTCTGCACATCGACGATGATCAGTGCGCGACGCATGACAAATCCTTTCGACTGGTGTTTCCCGTGATCCTTGTTCCTCCGTCGGAGGGCAGGCGTGCCACTCGCCCGTCGTTCACCTGCCCGGCGTAGTTTGTATGGCGCTTGCCGCTGCGATGGGATGGTCGTGCCCGACATACACGGCTCCAGCGTCGCCGAGCGGGGCCACTCGGGCGAACTGGGAGATCCCGCTCGCGTCCGGAACGGTTCGGTCGCGGCACGGCTGGTGGCTCAGGTGCGGCCCGCGGCTGCTGCGTGTACCGGGATATGGTCACCGGCCGCATGGATCGGATCGCCGGGGTGACCGACTCAGGAGTGGGTCACCCCGGTGGCATTCTGTGGGGCTGAGTCATCCCAGACGGGCGCTGATCTTGTCGAACATCAAGAATGCGGGGAAGCCATTTCCCCAGGTGCCACCCAGGTCGTTCAGTGCCACGGGCTGATTACGGCCGGAGAGTTTCACTCCGACCGTCTGGGTGGCCCGGTTGATGTAGACCATCTGGCCGTAAACACCGATACAAAGCACGACGTCACGATTGGCCGTGGGGGACCAGAACATGCTGCGGTACTTGCCATCGGGCATCCGCATGTCACGGTATTTGGGGCTCTTCTTGAAGGCGTCCTCGGAGTCGGACCCGCCGACGAATACGTCGTCCACCCACGTCTGCGACACCACGCGCTGCCCGCTGAGCGATTCACCGCCCTTGCAGATCATCGCCCCGAAGCGGGCCAGGTCACGAAGAGTGGCGCAGATGCCGCCGTCGAACGCCCCGGTTCCGTTCTTGTCGACGGTGATGTAGGCATCGGACTCGACCCCGAGCTTCGACCAGAGCAGATCCGATGCCAGTTCCTCGAAGCGCTTGCCGGTTGCGTCCTCGCAGACACAGCCGATCACGGCGCTTTCGCAGCTGCGGTATTCGAACGGCCCACCGTGGTTCCGGTTCGGATCCTTCTGCAGTCCGCTGAGAAAGTCCCTGGTGTTGTCCGGTGCGCCAGACCAGGTCAGGGGTGGCGCCCATCCGGCCGCGGCCTCCATCTGTGCCACCTCGGACTTGGGATCCAGGTACTCCTCGGAAAACTTGATGGCGCTCCGCATGTCGAGGACCTGCCGCACGGTGGCGCCGTCATAGCCGGAACCCTGCAGCCACGTCGAGTACCCGGTGACCGGACGAGTGGTGTCGATCACCCCTTGGTCTTCCAGGATTCCGGCGACAGTCGCGGTCAGAGACTTGGTCACCGACATCAGCAGGTGTCGCGTACCGTCCGGCATCTGACCGGGGTATTCGTCGGGGTACGGGTTCTTGCCGGGGTACTCTTCGATGACCACCTTGTCGTGGTGCAGCACCATCCAGCCGTCGGTATCCGTCCCGTCGATGATGTGCCGCACCGTGGGAGTCGAGTTGTCGGGCAGCGTCACCGCGAGCTGGTCAAGGCCAGGGACCTTTGCCTGGGCCAGAGTGGCCGTTGTGCCGCGATTCGGGATGTTCGCGACCCTGTCGAGGATTTGGTCCACGCGCCGGAACGAATAGGCTCCCAGCTTCTGCCAGTTCACCTTGTTCACCAGGATGGACGGGGATACCTGACTGGGCATTGATCTTCCCTTCGATTGCGATGACTCTCGACCGGCCTCACGGCAACGAATCTTGCGCAAGCCCGGCGGGCCGTGTCGGCTTCTGATCGGTGGTGGCATCGTTCAGCGGGTGAGGGCGCGCTCCTGAGCCTCGTCGAGCAGGTCCCGCAGTACCGAGCTCGTGGGTGCTGCGGCCGTGGCAAGCAGTGCCGGGCCACCGGCCAGCGGTGCCAGGACCGCGCATCCGTCCTTGATGTCCTCGCCGAGGAGTACGGGGTCTCGTGAGATGTTCAGGTGCGGGTCGACGATGAGGAGTTGGCCGATGGCGCGGTGTCCGGCAAGGACGGCCGGGCCGTCCCAGCCGGGTTCGGGGGCGCCGTAGGCAGTGGTCTGGTCGAGCAGTGGGTGGCCGGCGCGGTGGACCACGATCCGGCTGACGAGGTGGCCGGGTTCTTCGTTGGCCCGCCCCAGAAGCTGCTCTTCCCGCAGCAGCAGCCGTGCGGTGGCGGCGAGGTGGACGGTGTAGGTCTGGCGCAGGTTGCTTCCTGCGGCGCTGATCAGTGGGTGGGGCAGCCAGCGTAGGCGGGCGTGTTCGCCTGCGGTGAGGCGCACGTCGTAGGTGGCGGGGTCGGTGGTGGGGCCACTCAGGGCGAGGGTGGCGGCCGCGGTAACGACGTCCAGTTCGGCCCGGTCCTCGGCGGTGACGTCGAGGGTGAGCCGGTCGCCGCCGAGCGGGCCGCTCATCGCGCCGATGATCGCCACCTTGGCGGCGCGGCTGTCGGACTGGACGCGCCGCAGGTGGAAGGGTCCGTCGCTGCGCAGCTGCGGAAAGGTGGTGACGCGGCCGTTGTGCGCGGCGCGGATCCTGGCCGTGGCCCGTACGCCGTGCGGATGCCCTGCGGGCTCGGTGCCGTCGCTGGCCGCGGGGCGGCGGGCGGCGACGGGCGGGGTGGCGGGGCTCATACGGTGGCTGCCTGGGCGCGCCACTGTGCGAGGTGGCCGGTGACCCAGTCGGCGACCTCGCTCACGCCGTCGTCCGAGGTGAGGTCGGTGAACAGGACGGGCAGGTCGCCTCGCTGCCGCTTCGCGTCGGCGGCCATGGTCTCCAGGTCGGCGCCGACGTAGGGGGCGAGGTCGGTCTTGTTGACGATGAGCAGGTCGGCGGTCGTGATGCCGGGGCCGCCCTTGCGGGGGATGTCGTCGCCGCTGGCGACGTCGATGACGAAGATCTGCACGTCGACGAGGCCCTTGGAGAAGGTGGCGGTCAGGTTGTCGCCACCGGACTCGACGAGTACGAGGTCGAGGGGGTGGAGGCTCTCTTCGAGGTGCTCGATGGCTTCGAGGTTGGCGGAGATGTCGTCGCGGATGGCGGTGTGCGGGCAGGCGCCGGTTTCGACGGCGGTGATGCGCTCGGGCGGCAGGACCGCTTCGCGCCGCAGGTACTCGGCGTCCTCTCGGGTGTAGATGTCGTTGGTGACCGCGGCGATGCACCAGCGGTCGCGCAGCGTGCGGCAGAGCGCGGCGACGGTCGCGGTCTTGCCGGAGCCGACGGGGCCGCCCAGGCCGACACGCAGGGCGCGGCGGCTGCCGTCGGGCCGGGTCGCCGAGGCGCTGGGAAGGTGCTGGTGAGGCAGATCGTGATCGAGGTGCACGGTAACTCCGTTGCAGTAAGGGGGGGTGTTCGGCCGGGAGTCGGGTCAGGAGGCGAAGAGCCGTACCGTCCAGGCGGCGTGCTGCTGGGCGGTGATGTCCAGGAGTGGCGAGGAGGCCGACGGCAGGGCGTCGAGGCCCTCCGTCACGGCGCGGATCGCGGCGTCGGCCGCCGTTTGTGCGACGTCGTCGGTCTGGCGACCGAGGCGTGCCAGGAGCCCTGAGGCGTCGAGCGGGTCGAGGCTCAGCAGTCGCACCGCCGCGGTGGCCGGACCGCCGATGTTCTCGTACGCGGCGGCATGCGCGGCGTCGACCGGGGCGAGCCCGGCGGCACGCGCGGCAAGGCCAAGGACGATGGGCTGGTGCGCGCCCTGCGGCCGTGCGGCGGCGAGCTGGTCGAGTTCGGCCGAGGGGAAGGTGGCGCGGGCCGCTCGCATCATCTGCCGGCCGAGTCTGCGGGCGACGGCACGCAGAGCGGGCGCGGGTGTGCGCGCGTCCGCGGCGGTGTCGAGGAGCAGCGGGTCGCAGCCGGCGGTGGCCGCGGCGGCCAGTCCGGCCGCGGTGAGACCGGCGGTGTGCAGGCGCCCGCGGCAGAACGCCTCCAGGCTGTCGGTGTCGTGTACGGCTTTGTGGGCGACGGCGGCCTCGATGCCGCCGGAGTGGGCGTGCCCACCGGCGGGGAAACGGCCGTCGGCCAACAGGAGCAGGGCTGCACGGCTCATGGGCGAGCGGCTGCCTTTCACAGGATCGAAGAGAAGAGAAGAGGGCGGTGCCCCGGGGCGGGCGCGCGTCGCGCGCACCCGTCCCGGGTCCCGGCCGCGGCGTCGGCGCCCGCGCCGGGAAACGCATCCGTGCTGGCGGACTCAGAAGAGGAAGTACCGCTGGGCCATGGGTACTTCGTTGACGAAGGAGCGCGGCACCGTCTCCCCGTTGATCGACGTACGGGCGTCACCCGTTGTCGCACCGCCGATGCTGACCTCGAAGGTGTCGTGGTCGACCTTGAGCTCCTTGGGGTCCCCGGGAACCCAGTCGTTCAGCACCATGTGCTCCTTCTTGATGCCCCGGATTCCGTCGCTGATGTCGACGAACTTCTTCCGGAGCCCGAGCCCTTCGGACTTCACCTTCTTCGTCGCATCCGGTGTGCCGTCGACCTTGACGGTGGTGACGTGGAGAAGGTTCAGCTTCGCGGCCACATTCGGGGCCGTGAAGTTCACCGAATTGCTCCTGGGGGCATGGCCGGTGGCGCCCCAGACGGGCCGCGGCAGGTAGGGCTGCGGCGTCGTGATCGAGGCATTGGCATCGCCGGTCTGCGCCCAGGCGATCTGACCGCCCTTGATGACCCGGTGCGGCTTCACGCCGAAGAACTTCGGCTCCCACAGCACCACGTCAGCCAACTTCCCCGGCTCGACCGAACCCACCGTTCCGTCGATGCCGTGCGTCAGCGCCGGATTGATCGTGTACTTGGCGACGTACCGCCGCGCGCGGAAGTTGTCGTTCACCTGCACCGCGCTCACCTCGCGAACACGGCCCGCCCCGCCCGAGGCATCAGCCGGCGACTGAAGGACGGCCTGGCCGCTCTTCGCCTGGATCTGGGCCTCGCCCCCGCCCAGTTCCTCGCCCTTTGCCGACCCCGTCTCCGCTACCGCCTCTGTCTCCTGTTCCGCCTCCGCTGCCGTCTCCTGACCCGCCTCCCCTACGGTCTCCGAGCCCGGGGCCTGGGCCTGAGCGGCGGTCTTCGCCGCATCGATCCGATCCTTTGCGTACTTGAGGTCCTGGTCCAGTGCGCCGTAGCGGACCTTCATGACGTGTGCGGTCTGCCAGGTACGCATGACCATCTCGCCGATGCGCCCCATCGCCTGCGCATCCGAGGACATGATCGAGATGGCGCCCATGTCGTGGAGGATGTCCTCCGCTGCCATGGTCGACGGCCGGATGCGTGAGTCCGCGTAGGCACGGTCTTCCGGAATATCCGAGTTGAGGTGATGGGCCACCATCAGCATGTCGATGTGCTCCTTGACGGTGTTGACCGTCAAAGGGCGGGTGGGGTTGGTCGAGGCCGGCAGGACGTTTGGCTCCTTCACCAGCTCGATCATGTCCGGTGCGTGCCCGCCTCCGGCGCCCTCGATGTGGTAGATGTGGAGGGAACGGGGCTGGCCGCCCTCGGCCGTGAAGGCGGCCTTGGTGTCCTCCAGGAATCCGGACTCGTTGCACGAGTCGGCGTGCAGGGCGAGCTGAATGTCCCTTTCCTCGCAGACCGTCAGCGCCATGTCGATCACCGCGGGGGTGGCGCCCCAGTCCTCGTGCAGCTTGAGACCGATGACGCCCGCCTCCACCTGCTCCTCCAGCGCCTTCTTCTCCATCGAGTTGCCCTTGCCGAGCAGACCGACGTTGACCGGGAACTCGTCCAGGGACTCGAAGAGCCGGGTGATGTGCCAGGAGCCCGGGTTCACGGTGGTGGCGGTGCTGCCCTCGGCCGGGCCGGTGCCGCCACCGATGAGGGTGGTCACACCGGAGGCCAGCGCCTCGTTGACCTCTTCCGGGCAGATGAAGTGCACGTGGGTGTCGATACCGCCCGCGGTGAGGATCCGGCCGTTGCCGGAGATGACCTCGGTGTTCGGGCCGACCACGAAATTGCCGGGCCTCCACGGCCGCCGGGGGCTGCCGGACTGATCCCACGGCGCCGTGGCCTCGCCTGTCAGGTCTTTCACCCCCGTGCGCTTGGGCAGGGTGAAGTCAGTGATCTCGTCCATCGTCTCGGGGTTGTACGCCTTACCGATGGAAACGATGTTGCCGTCGAAGATGCCGACGTCGGCCTTGACCACACCCCACCAGTCGAGGATCAGCGCGCCCGTGATGACCGTGTCCACAGGCGGGCAGGGCTCTTCGTCGGGCCTGTCGTAAGGCCCGCTGCCCCTCTCGGCGTGGGCCATGCCCATCGACTCCCGGATCACCTTCCCGCCGCCGAAGAGCATTTCGTTGCCGCTGTGCTCCGGCCCGCCGGACCAGTCGGCTTCGATCTCCACGGTCAGATCGGTGTCGGCCAGGCGGACACGGTCCTGCGCGGTGGGCCCGTACAGGCTGGTGTACTTGGCCCGCGTCAGCTCGTTGCTGTCGTTCTCGTAACGGCTCACTTGACTTCCTCCCGACGCAGTCCCCTGATCGCAGAGAAGTTGCAGTCCTTGGCCGTGCCCCTGAACTCGACGAGCTCGACCCAGCACTCGTCATTCGGTTCGAACCGCACCGACGTGCCCGCGGCGATGTTGAGCCGTCGCCCCTTCGCCTCAGCGCATTCCACGGGCTTCTCCTCCACCGGAGTCACCGTGGTGCCGTTGAGCTTCGCGATCACTGTGAGGCCCGGGTTGACCTCGGCGAAGTGGTAGTGAGAGCCGACCTGGATGGAACGGTCTGCCGTGTTCTTGACCTTGATCGTCTTCTTTTCCGGCTGCCGCTCGCTCCCCGGCATCGACTGGCCGCCCTGCAGGCCCACATTGAAGTGGATCGACGCGTGCCATTCCGCACTGTCGTCGCACTCGTCGCAGCAGGAGGACGGGGCGTCGGCCTTCTCGCAGTCGACGGGACAGTTCCCCTTGCGCCGCGGCTGGGGGTGCTCGATCTTGCCTGGGTGGACCACAGGCTCGTCCGCCGCGTCCGGGATTGGATCATGGATGGTGACCAGTTTGGTGCCGTCCGGGAAGGTGGCCTCCACCTGGACGCGGTCGATCATTTCCGGGACGCCGGTCATCACCTCTTCCCGGGTGAGCAACTGCCGGCCCGAATCCATGACGTCGGTGACGGTCTTCCCGTCACGCGCCGCCTCGAAGACGTGAGCGGTCAACAGAGCGATCGTTTCCGGATAGTTGAGGAGCAGTCCCCGAGCCCGGCGCTTCTCTGCCACGTCAGCCGCGACGTGGACCAGCAAACGCTCCTGCTCATGCGGAGTCAGATGCACGATGAGTCATTCCTGTTGTGCGGATGATGCACGCGGCCGAACACATCAAGGCGACAGACGACGCTGCCGGACGGCGGCGGACGCCCCTCGATCCTCAGCGCACAGGAAGAGGCGAAACGTTCGTGCCGTGGATGTGCCACACCATCTGATGAACAATCGGGACATGCGGCACCCACAGGCCACGCGAGATCGAGGGCCTACCCCGCAAGCGTGAACGAATGCAGTGGGCTCGCGGCAGCCCGCTCCCTCGCCGTCGAGGGCGCGCCCTCGTCGCCCCGGTACCGAACACATCGTCGAGCCGAACAGCGGCGCGAACACCCCTATCTGCCGCGCCCGTGCCCAAACACAGCTGATAAAGGCCCGCCCCCACGGAGCCTTCGGCGCCCGCCCTGGCTTCCTGCCGCTCTTCCGCAGCGGCTGCGGCACCCAGTGGTCATCGCGTCATCAGCCGCCGCGACGTCAGTGTCGCGCCCCTCGGGCCTGGTGGCCGGTCTGCGCGGACGGCGCCTGTGCCCGATGCGCCGGGAGCGGGCTTCTCGATCCTCACCGGGCACCTCCCCCGTATGAAAGCCAGGAGGTCGGGGCGTCGTTGCGGGTCGGATTGCGCAGCGGGTGAACCGCCGTCCAGGTGGTGCTGACGGACGCTGGCGTAGCGTCGCAGGGTCCACTCGGGAGATACCTTCAGTTGATCTTGGACCCAGGTGTCTCTCTTGTGGCCCCGTTCTTCATCGTGCGTGTCCATGTGGGCGCTTCTCGTAAACACCCCAGGTCACAGCTACCTATATATCCAAGTGCGGTGGCAGCAGTGCGTGGGCCCAGGCCCGCAACGCCGACCAGAACTGGATGGCATCCGCTCCGGCGCACGCGCGTACGCCAACCCGATCACCGCCACTCTCGCGCTCGAGGATCACGTTCATGGAGGGGGACTTCAACCGCAGCGGGCGCCCCTAACCGAGCGGCCCGACCTCGAAGGTCACAAACGGGCATCGCTTCCCGCCTCTTTCTGAGACAGTTGCCGCGTGGTTCGCAGTAGGACGTTCAGGCGCTTCCCTCAGAGTGACAGTGAGACAGCAGGCTGCCTGAGACATGCGAACTGTTCCTAAACGGTGGACATACCGAGCCCGAAGACGAATCCCTGGCGAAGGCGGCCATCCGGGAGCTGCACGAGGAGACCGGGATCCCGCCCCAAGCTGTGGACTCGTGGCCCGGCTACGAGACCGTGCCGTTCGACATCGATATCCACGACATCGACGCCCATCCGGGCAAAGTCGAACCGAGCCACCAGCACTTCGATCTCCGCTTCCTCTTTCGCCTGCGCGCGGCGACAGATGTGCCGGTAGTGCTGCAGGCGGAGGAGGTCGGCGGCATTGAATGGCGCTCCATGGACAGGGCAGCCTCCCCCTCCCTGCGCGAGAAGCTACTCAAACTCCCGCCCGTCGCGACTACACCCCCCACCGCGGCCACCGGCGAAGCGACCGCCCTGCGCCACAAGCTGGCCGACCACCTCGCCACCAAAGGGCACATCCGCACCCCCGCGGTCGACCACGCCCTGCACACCGTGCCCCGGCACGCCTCCGCCCCCGAAGTAACGCTCGACGCCGCGTACGCCAACGACATCGTCGCCACCCGCCACAGCGACGACGGCAGCATCATCAGCTCCGTCTCTGCGCCCTGGCTGCAGGCCGACATGCTCGAAGCAGCCCGCATCCGGCCCGGCCACCATGTCCTGGAGATCGGCTCCGGCGGCTGCAACGCCGCCCTCATGGCGGAACTCGTCGGCCCCACCGGCAGCGTGACCACCCTGGACACCGACCCGGTCGTCACCGACCGCGCCGCCCGCTTCCTCGCCCAGACCGGATATGACCGCGTCCAGGTGGTCACGGCGGACGCCGAGCACCTGCCCGCCGACATCGTGCCCGACGGCGGCTTCGACGCCATCCTGGTCACCGTCGACACCTGGGACCTGCCCTGGATCGACGCTCTCGCCGAGGGCGGACGTCTCGTCGCGCCGCTGCGTCTGCACGGCTACCACTGGGCCATCGGCTTCACCAAGCGCGACGGGGCCCTGCACAGCGACGGGCCGCTCATCGTCTGCGGCTTCGTCGCCATGCAGGGCGACGGCGCCTGGGACCCGAACCGGCGCACCGTCCCCGGCACCGGCGTCCACCTGTCCTGGGACGACGGCACCCCGCTGCCCGTCGACCAGCTCGCCCCCGCCTTCACCCGCGCGCCGACCGTGACGCACAGCCACGTCACCGTCCGAGGCCAGGAACCCTTCGACGCCCTCACCCTCTATCCGGCCGGCGTCCTGCCCGGCTTCTGCCGCCTGTCGGTCGACCCCGACGGCGACAACGGGATCCTGAACCCCCCGCCCCCGCACTGGCCCGGCGCCGCGATCGTACGCGGAGCCTCCCTCGCGCGCCTGACCACCGAGCGCATCTCCGACGGAGACGACGGCAACGGCTTGTACGAGTTCGTCGTCCACGGCTACGGTCCCCACGGCCACCTGGCCGCCAAGGAGATGGTCGAGCAGGTCCAGCGCTGGCAGCGCAACCACCGCGCCGCGCTCTGCCCGGGCATCACCATCCACCCTCTGGACACCAACACGCCCGCGCACGCGCCCGATGCCGCGCACGTGTTCGTCAAGAAACACACGCGCGTCACGATCGACTGGCCGACGATTCCCGGTACCGCGGCCCTGCTCACCGATGCCGAGGGCCGCTACCTGCTCCACCTTCGCTCGGCGAACAAATCGATCTGGCGCCCCGGGCACTGGGCCCTGCTCGGCGGCAACACCGAAAGGGGCGAGAGCTGCGACGAAGCCATCGCCAGGGAACTCGACGAGGAGATCGGACTCGCCATCCCCGACCTGACCGGCTTCGTCACGCTGGACACCCTGGACGCGAGCGGAGGCTTCAAGGACCGCGTACGCGTCTACCACGGCACGCTCAACACCCCCGCGCACGAGATCGAACTCAACGAAGGTATCCAGCTGCGCTGGACCCGCATCGAAGAAATCGACGAGATGACCATGGACCCCGGCACCGCCGCGGTGCTGCACGCCCACCACAACATGGACCAGCCCGGTGCGCGCCAGGGCGCGGCGCTTCCCGTGGTGGAGGTCCGCGAGCCGCGCGACCACCGCAGCCGCAGCATCATCGGCGCCCACCTCGTCCTCATCCGTGACGGGGCCGTCCTCCTGGGGCAGCGCCACCCGGACAGTGTCTTCGCCCCCTCGACCTGGCACCTTCTGGCCGTTCACTAGCTAGAAAGCACTGCGGCGATGCCGGCCACCGCTACGGCCAGGATCCACCAGCCCGACGACTCGACCCCCTCCACCCGCAACCTCCGTAGTTCACCTCTCGCGTACCTCTTGCGGCCTCCGCCCCCGCCGGAGATTCATTGAGGCTGACGACCCGGCTCCGCGGTCAAAGCAGCATGGAGCCGGTCAGCTGTGATCACGCCGAAGACACGCCGTCCCACGCCATCCCCCGTGCCGGCTACCACGGCCAGCGGGCTGCCTGACCTGGTCATGGCTTCTCCGACCTGGTACGCCGTGCAGTGAGGTACCACCACAAGAGCAGGCAGGGTCCCCTTGGGCAGCCAGGACGCACCGCTGCCCCCGGCCCGTCTTCGCCGTGCTCGACGGCGGCGTGAAGAACACGACCTGCGGCCGGCCGGAAAGTGCTGAACATGAGCGTTGCAGGAACGACCGCGCAGGGCCACCCGGCGCTGTCCAGGATGAGCAGCGCCGGAAGGCGATGCTCGGCCATCAACCGCGCAGCAACCACCGCCTCATCGTCCGCGGTGACGCACGCGTACGGCGCCGCCAGATCACCAGCCAGCACAGTTTCCTACTCGACCTCAGCGCCCTGAACATCAGGCCCGACGCACTCCCGGAACTCAAAGGAGAGATGCCGCAGGGTGCAAGTGGTTGGGCGGAACGTGTCACAAACCCTTTCACGGTGCCCCACGTGCCGGGCGGCGAAACCACCACGGCTTGCGACCTGTTACATGTGCCCGCGGGAAGGGAAGCCCGGGTAAATGTATCCCGGTCCCCAGAACGGCGCGTAACCGTAGTACCCATAGACGCTGGAATAGTAGTCCGCCTTATCGGCGAGCTCCGGGTTATAGACGGGGGCGCCAGCGATGCGTTCCCGTGATTGGTCGATGAAGACCTGGTCATCTGTGACCCTCGAGACGGCGTCCACGGGAATGAATGATTTCGTCTCGCCGAATCCAAGGAATCCGCCATGCGCTACGAGGAGGAAGCGGACTTTGCGTTCCGACTCGTCGATCAGGAGGTCTTCAATCTTTCCGACATCGTCTCCGCCCGTGTCGGTGACCTTACGGCCGCGAACGTCCTCGTCAGGGACCTCCACGGTCTGCCCGGATTCACTGAGCTTACTGAGAACAGGTGCGCTGCCATCCGACATGAAAGGTTCCTCCTATCGTCGGCCAACTCCCTGTACAGGCAATTGACACTTCGTATCGGCCACACAGAGGTCACGTGATCCGTGTCGACGGCTACCGCCTACCCGACACGCTGCGGAGCATTCGGACCACTCGAGTCCGCCGGATGACCGCGCGGTCGGCACCGGAAATCCTCGCGGTGTCCGCAGCAGCAACGTCGCCAGACTGCGACGGTGCAGCGAGCTGACCCACGCCCAACCGTCGCCACGACACTGCGGCCTCACCTGAGCGTCTATCCTCAGGCTGCCCAGCAGCAGGCGCGCTGCCCCTGGGGCGACCATGGGGGCGGTCTTGGTCGGCTCTGCCCGTGCTGTCCGTACTTGGCAGCGGCAGGGCCGTAAAACGGTACGTCCCGGCCTCCGTACCCCGCCGGACAGGTCACAGGTCATGACCCGTCAGGGCAACAGGTCTCCCGCACCGAAGGGGAGGATGGCCCCACCGGCGATTCCGAGTCCGAGGGCGAGGGTCCCTGCGGTGTAGGCGGTGGCGGCAGTCCAGCGGCCATGCACTGCTTGCGTGGCAAGCGGTGCAGATCCGGTGGAGGTGAAGAGAGGGGCGAGCCAGCGAAGGTAGTAGAAGAGGGAGGCGACGGTGTTAGCGACGGCAAGAACGGCGAGCCAGGTGTAGCCGCCGTCGATGGCGGCGCTGAAGATCTCCAGTTTGCCGAGGAAGATACCGGTGGGTGGGGTGCCGACCAGGCCGAGGAGGCAGATGACGAGGACGGCTGCGAGGCCGGGGCGGCGGCGGGCGAGGCCGCGGTAGTCCTCCAGGGTGCGGGCGCTGGGGAGCGCGGTGACGACGGCGAAGGCGCCGAGGTTGGTGGCGGCGTAGGCGGCCAGGTAGAACAGCAGGCTCTGTTGGGCGAGGTCGGTGCGGGTGGCCACGGCGAGGGCGATGAGGAGGTAGCCCACTTGGCTGATGGTGGAGTAGGCGAGCAGGCGTTTGACGGACGTCTGGAAGAACGCCGCCAGATTGCCCAGGGTCATGGTGACGGCGGCCAGGACCGCCAGGAGCAGCGGCCAGTTGACGTCGCTGTGGGGCAGGGCCTGGTGGAGCAGGCGGTAGCCGGCGATCAGTGCGCCGATCTTGGGCAGCGTGGTGACGTAGGCGGCGATCGGGGCGGGTGCGCCGTCGGTGACGTCGGGGACCCAGAAGTGGGCGGGTACGGCACCGGCCTTGAACAGGAGCCCGGCCAGAACGGCGACCAGGGCTACGGCGACAAGGCCGTAGGGAGCCTCGGGCAGGGTGGTGCGCAGTTCGCGGTAGAGGGTGGCGTGCCCGGCGCCGTAGAGCAGGGCGGTCCCGGCGAGCATGGTGGTGCCGAGGAGGGCGCCCATGAGGTAGTACTTCAGGGCTGCTTCGGTACCGGAGTTGTCTTTGGCGAAGGCGGTCAGGGCGTAGGCGGGGATGCTGGCGAGGAGGTAGGCGGCGAACAGCATCAGCAGGTCGTTCGCTCCGAGGAGGGCGAGGGTGCCCGCGCCGGTCAGCAGGAGCAGGACCCAGTACTCGGTTTCGCGTTTGCGGCCTCGTACGGTCTCCACCGACATGGTGATGACCAGCAGCAGGGCTCCCAGGACGGTGAGTCGGCCGGCGTTGGTGGCGGTGTCGACGGCGAAGGTGTGCGAGAAGACGGTCTGTTCGCGGCCGGTGGCCATGGTGATGCTCGTGGCGGCCAGGCCGGCGGTGCAGGCCGCGGCGGCGAGGACGGCGACGATCCACTGGCGGCGGCGCGGCAGCCAGGAACCTGTCAACAGGCCGGTCACGGCGGCGCCGAGCAGGGCGAGTTCGGGAATGAGGGCGGCGAGGTTCTCGTTCACCGGGCCACCAGATCGGTCACGGTGCGGCTGGCGGGTTCGATGACGTCCAGCAGCCGGCGCGGTGCGACGCCGATGACCAGGGCGAGGGCGAGCAGGCTGATGGTGGGGACCGCTTCGCGGGCCTTCAGGTCGCCGAAGCCGGTGGTGTGCACCGATGGGGGCAGGCGCGGGGTGCCGAGGAGCATGCTGCGCAGCGCGCGCAGGAACAGGGCGGCGGTGATGAGGATGCCGGTCACGGCGATCGCGGTGGCGACGGTCTGGGAGGCGAGGGAGCCGGTGAAGATCTGGAACTCGGCGATGAACCCGGAGAAGCCCGGGATGCCGAGGCTCGCGAACGCGGCGACGCCGGTGACGGCCGCGAAGCGGGGCGCGTGGGCGGCCAGTCCGGAGTAGGCGTCGATTTCGTAGGTCTGTCCGCGGTCGTACAGGACGCCGGCGAGCAGGAACAGGGCGCCGGTGATCAGGCCGTGGCTGACCATCTGGGTGACCGCGCCGGTGACGGCCAGGGAACGGGCCTGGGCGTCGGTGCCGGCCAGGGTCCCGGCGGCGCCGACGGCCAGGACGATGTAGCCCATGTGGTTGACCGAGGTATAGGCGATCATGCGTTTGAAGTCGGTCTGCGCGAGCGCGACCAGGGCTCCGTAGACGACAGAGACGACGCCGACGATCACGATGACCAAGGCGTAGTGGCGCCAACTGCCCGGCAGCAGCGGCATCGCGATGCGGACGAAACCGTAGGTGCCCATCTTCAGCAGGACCGCGGCCAGGATCGCCGATCCGGCGGCGGGGGCTTCGGTGTGGGCGGGCGGCAGCCAGGTGTGGAAGGGGACGGTCGGGGTCTTGACGGCCAGCCCCACGCCGATCGCCAGCAGAACCAGGCCCGCGTACACACCGTGGCCGGCGAGCGGGTTGGTACGGGTGAGGTCGACGATGTCGAAGGTGTGCGGGTCGGCGGCCAGGTAGAGGCCGATGAAGCCGAGCAGCAGGGCGAGCGAGCCGATGAAGGTGTAGAGGAAGAACTTCAGCGCCGCCGCCCGTGCGCGTTCGCCGTGGCCCCAGCCGGCGATGACGAAGAACATGCCGACGATGGAAAGGTCGAAGAAGACGAAGAACAGGATCAGATCAAGGGCGACGAACAGTCCGAGACTCGCCGTCTGCAAGAAGAGGAACAGGCATACGTACGGGCGAACGCGGCTCGTCTCGCGCAGCGAGTACACCGCGACGGCGAGGAACAGTACGCAGGTCAGAGCGACCAGCGGCAGGGAAAGACCGTCGACGCCGACGTGATAACTCACCCCCGCTCCGGGAATCCAGCGGACCCGCTGCTCATACTGCATCCCACCCTGGGAGTCGAACCCCGCCCACAGGGCGATGAACAGAGCGAGGTCGACGGCAGCGGTGGTGATCCACACCCACAGGTACACCCGCTCGGGAAATCTGCCGGGCAGCAGCATCAGCGCCACGCACACCACCAGCGGCAGGAACGTCACAACACTCAGCACAGGGGATTACCTCACCAACAGCACGATCAGGACGAGCACGCAGAAGCCGACGGCGGCTTGGGCGTAGTACTGGTGCAGCAGCCCGGTCTGCGGGCGGCGCGCCCACCGCCCCAGGCTCCGGGCGCCCGAGGCGACGGCGCTGACGGCGGCGTCGATGCCTCCGTCATCCGCACGGCGGGCCTGCCGAGCCGCGGCCAGGCCACCACGGCCGACAGCTTCGACGGCGGCGTCAATACCTGAGTCGTCCACGCGACGTACCTGGTGGGCGAGGGCGAGTCCGCCACGGGCCACCTGCCGTACGGCGCCGTCCACGACCCGGTCGTCGAAGACGGCCAGCCCATGGGCTGCGGCCACAACCGGTCTGACGACGACAGCATGGGCGGCTCGTTCCAGGTGGAGCCAGCCGCCGGCCCACCGCACCACGGCCGGTGGGACGAGAGTGCGCGGGGAGAAGGGGCGCCACCAGGACATCCCGGCGGCCGCGAGAGCGACGGCGGCGGACAATCCCAGCTCCCACGCTCTGGGTGAGGGTTCCCCGGGGACGCCGAGCAGGTCGCGCAGCCACGCGGCCGGCCCCGGCAGCGCGAGAACGCCCAGGACGGCCGCCGCGCCTGCCAGCACGAGCAGCGGGGCAACCGAGGCGGCGGGGACACGCCGGGTGCCGGGCCGCTCGGTGTCATACCCGGCCTGCGGGTCCTCGGGGAGCGGGCGGGTGACGTACCACAGGGCCTTGACGCTGTAGACGGCCGCGACGGCGGCCGCGGCGAGCCCGACCAGATACAGGCCGTTGCTCTCGGCGCGGGCGGAGGCGAGGACGTCGTCCTTGGCCCACCACAGTGACAGCGGGGGCAGCCCGGCCAGCGTGAGCGCGCCGACGGTAAAGCAGGCGCCGACCAGACGGTGGGCGCGCGCGGCCCCGCGCAGGGGAGGAAGCTGCTTGGTGCCCAGTGCGGTCAGCCAAGCCCCGGCGGCGAGGAACAGACCGGACTTGGCGGCGGCGTGCGCGACGAGCTGAAAGGTGCCGCCGGCCACACCGCCACTGCCGGCGGCCAGCACCATGAAGCCGATCTGCGAGGCGGTCGACGCGGCAAGCAGCTGCTTCAGGTCGCGTTGCGCCACGGCCACCACGCCGAGAAGCAGGGCGGTCACGGCGCCGGTCCAGGCGACCACTGGCCCCGCCCAGTCGGTCTCGGCCAACAGCGGGTGCAGGCGCAGCAGCAGGTAGGCCCCGGCGGCGACCATGGTCGCCGAGTGCAACAGCGCGGACACCGGGCTTGGGCCCTGCATAGCGCGTGACAGCCAGAAGGAGAAGGGCAGTTGCGCGGACTTGCCTAGCGCGGCGGCCACGATTCCGGCGGTGGCCAGGTGCAGCCAAGGAGACGCGGTGTGCGGAAGGACATCGAGGCTCAAGGTCCCGGCGCCACCGGCCATGGCCGCACCGGCCGCCAGGTACAGGCCCAGGTCCGCGGTGCGGGTGGTGAGGAAGGCGGTGTCCGCCGCGCGTGCCCGTTCCGGGTCGTGCCACCAGCAGCCGATCAGTGCCCAGCTGGTCGCGCCCATCAGTTCCCAGGCCATCAGCAGCAGCGGCAGTGTGGTCGCGGTGACGGTGACCAGCATGGAGCCGGCGAACAGCAGCATCAGGCCGAAGAACCGTCCGCG
This sequence comes from Streptomyces sp. NPDC097107, assembly GCF_044762405.1. NCBI lineage: Bacteria > Bacillati > Actinomycetota > Actinomycetes > Kitasatosporales > Streptomycetaceae > Streptomyces > Streptomyces sp. NPDC097107. Next base: position 328,264 of record NZ_JBIWEF010000008.1, read on the forward strand.
GTTCTCGTCCTCACCGAACTCCCCGGCGGAGAAGACCAGAACGGCGGTGGTGACCGCGGCGACGGTGATCACCATGACCGCGGACAGACCGTCCACCGCCATACCCGCTCGGATTCCGGCGAACAGCGGCACGCTCGACGACGGCCGGGTCAACGCGGCAGCGACAGCCAGGCCCAGCGTCACCACGGCCACCAGCACGCCGAGGGCGGACGCCTGCCGGTTCAGGCGTGTCCCGGTCACCGCGAGGGCGGCTCCCGCTGCCAGGGGCAGGGCGGTCAGCAGCCAGATCAGCGCGCTCATCCCTTCAGGTCCCCGGCCATATCGGTCATGTCGACCTGCCGGGCCCGGTAGATCGCTGTGGTGACGGCGAAGCCCATCGCCATCTCCACCGCCATCGCCACCACCGCCGCCACGATCACCACCTGCCCGCTGCCCACCGTGGGGGCCAGGAAGTGCCAGAAGTCGGCGGCGGCGACGATGATCCCGCCGATCATCAGCTCGATCCCCATCATGATCATGACGATGGACTGCTGGGACAGTGCGCCGAACAGACCGATCGAGAACAGGCCCGCGGCCAGGACCAGGAGCAGTTCGAAGGTCACCTGCCCACCCCTCCGCCGGCCGGATCGCGGGCGGGCCGCTGGTCGAGGTCGTCGCCGAACCGGTCGTAGCGGCCTCGGTGGGTGGCCAGCACGGTCGCACCGACCATCGTCGCCAGCAGGACGAACCCGAGCGTGACCATCGTCAGCATCTGATCACCCATCAACGACATGCCCACCTGGACGGTGGTCTCCGCCGGCCGCACCCGCGGGCGGTCGGGCCAGGGCACCACGAAGACCGCCGTGGTCAGCGCGGCGAACACCACACCGCTGATGGCCGGCGCTCCACGCTTGTTGTGGAGCATCGACATCGGCATCAGACCAGCCGGATTCATCATGTACGCGATCATGAAAACAGCCATGATGACCATCTCCATGACCATCATCAGCACGATGACCATCCCGAGGTAAGGCAATCCCAGGACGGTCACCACGCCGCCGACGCACACCAGGGAACCCAGCAGCGCGAACGTGACCCGCGCCATCGAGTTCACTGTGAACACCAGGACGCCGCCGACCAGGGCCAGCACGCCCAGCGTCCACAGCAGTACCGCGGCCGTCGTTCCCATCGAGCGGGCCTTCCTTCCTAACGATTGAGGTTGACCAGAGCCGGAACGAGGGTCTGCACGATCGTCAGCGGGATGAGGACGACCCAGGCGAACTCCACGTACCGGTCGGCTCGGATCACCGGCAGCCGCCGCGCCGCGACCACCAGGACAGCCAGCACCAGCAGAGTCTTGATCAGCGACCACGCCCAGGCGGGCAAGCCCGGCCCCGCACCCCCGCCCAGAAACAGCGGCACCGCCATCGCCGCGCCGGCCGCCAGCCACATCCACCGCCCGGCCTGCATCAGCAGCCGGTCGACCCCGGAGATCTCGCTCAGCACGCCGCCGGCGATGTCCCGGCCGGCCGGGTAGGCGAACGGTCCCAGGAAGCTGAACGCGAGAACGCCTGCCAGGTAGACGACGAAGGCGACGGGCATCCACACCGCGTACCACAGGCCGTCCTGCGCGGCGGCGATGTCGCCGATGCGCAGGGACTGAGCTCCGGTCGCGGCCGAGATCAGCGCGAACATCAGCGGAAGCTCGTAAGCCAGGCCCTGGGCGAGGAAACGGTAGCCGCCGACCAGGGAGAACGCCGCGTTCGGACCCCACCCGGCCAGCCACAGACCGGCCCAGGTCAGCACCTCCATGGCGTTGAACCACACCACTCCCACCGACAGGTCGGCGACCGCCACGTTCCCGAACGGGATGACCAGCGTCGACAGCACGGCGGACACCGGCACGGTCACCACACCGGCCCGCCACAGCAGCCGGTCCGGAGCCGGCATCCGCCGGGGCTGCGCCACCAGCGCCCGCGGCACCGCGAGCAGCGGCCGCATCGCGGCGGACACGGTGACCGGACGGCCCGCGTCCCGTGCCGTCAGAGCCGCGTCGGCCGCAACAGCCAGCACAGCGAAGCCCAGCAGCAGAGCCGGGGCGGCCAGCAGCGTCCACCACGCCCCTGCCTCAACCACGCGCCGACCCCTCCAGCGAGTATGCCGCGAGCTCGTCCAGGTCCGGATCGAGACTGGCCACGATCAGGCGCGCGGCGGCCAACTCGACCCCGTCCAGCAGCCGGGGAAGCAGCGCGACCAGAGCAGCCGACGGCGGCTGCCGCGCGTCCCACCGGCCCCGCGGGCTCTCCTCCGCCGGATCCAGCGGCGAAAGATCGTCCAGCCGCGCCACGTCGTGGCGGATGTCGGTCAGCCACTGCCGGTAGCGTGCCGCCACATCCCCATCGGCCCGGGCCGCGGGACCGCTCACCCCGGCTGCCTGTGCGTCCTTCGCGGTCACCACGCCCATCCCGCGGGTCAGCCAGAACAAGGTCCGCGACCGGCCGACCCGTCGGGCCAGGCGCTCCAGCCGGGAAGCGAGCACGGCGGCAGGGGCACCCTGGAGCAGGTCATCACGCAGCCGGCGAGCCTTCATCGCCTCGGCAGGCCAGCCCGCCATCATCAGCAACCGCCCCAGACTGTCCAGACGGGCCGCCGCCCGGCGTCGCGCCGCCGCCCCGGAACTCACCACTTCACCGGCCGCTGCCCGCAACCAGGGCTGCACCCAGAACGGCTCGACAGGACGCGGGTCGACTACGGGTACCTCGTCGAGGTCGGCCGCCTGAACGACGTCACCTTGCAGGACGAGACGGAGCGTCAGCCCGGCGGGCCAGTCGGACAGGAACGGGCCCAGCGGCACATGCAGCCGGTCGAGCAGCAAACCGTCGCGGTCCTCGCCCTGCTCGGCCATCGGCAAGCCGCCCGGCATCTCCATCCCACCATGCCCCTCGTGACCGCCGTGACCGCCGTGACCGCCGTGACCGCCGTGACCGCCGTGATCCTGATGGTCTTCGTGGGCGTCACCGCCGTTACCTCTCTCCTCTTCTCCGCTGTGGTTGCCGTGGTGCTGATCCTGAGAAGAATGAGCGTCACCTGAGCCGTTGTACCTGCCGTTGACCCGGTCCGGACCGGACTCCTCGCCGTGCTCGCCGTCCCAGGCGGCCCTCTCCCGGGAGGAGTGGCCCCCGGTTCCCTCTTGTTCCGCGCTCTGCACATGACGGCGATCGTGCGGCGAGCGGCCGCCTCGATCGGACAGGGGTGTCTGCTCGCGCTGGGCTGCCGACGAGGCCAGGCGGCCGCGGGCTCCATCAAGGGCGGCCAGTACTTCATCGGCGGTGCGGGCATGTGCGCGGGCGTGTGGGGCGGGCAGGTCCTGCCACAGCCGTTCCAGCGCCGTACACAGGTCCGGGCAGAGGGGACCGGCGACGAGCAACAGATCGGCCTGCGCCGGAGAGGTGGCCGGTGGCCAGTCCCGAAGCCGTAGGTGCCGCTCGGCGGCCAGCCGCACGGCCGCTCCGCCCGGCGTGCAGACCACCAGGACGCGGGGGCGGGCGGCCGCCGCGCGCAGCATCGTGCCGGTCAGGTCCATCGCAGGGCCCCCTCCCGCCAGGCGTAAACGACTCCGGCGAGCAGGATCGCCAGGAAGACGAACATCTCGATCACCGCGCTGGGCCCCATGGCCGAGATGATCAGCGTCCACGGGTACATGAAGACCATCTCCATGTCGAAGGCAAGGAAGAGCATCGTGACCGTGTACCAGCGCACGTGGAACCGGCTGACCGCATGCTCAACCGGCTCCAGTCCCGACCCGAACGGAGCAACCGCCAGAGGCTCCGAGGAAACCCGCAGCGCCCACCCCGCCCCGTAAACCCCGGCGACGGCGAGCGCGACCACGCCCAGCAGCAACAGTGTGGCTGTGAAGCCGTTCACCGGCCGTCACCGTGCCCCCAGGCAGCGGCGGAGTACGGCCGCCCGGAGACCACCGGACAGAAGCCGACGCGTGGCCCCCATTGGCCCGCCACCGTTCCCATTTCCACTCCCGTCCGTCGTCCGCCGAGTCCGTCACGTACCCCCACGGGGCATAGCGAATCCCGGTCCGTGCGCGCATCCTGTGGGCCTGGAGTCCGAGCATTCCCGTTGCGGTGCGCGAAAGCGCCTGAGGCGCGCCCGCCCGACGCGGACAATCCGGGGCGGTTGCAGTCCGCTTCTCTCCCACAGCATGTCCGGCCGACCGGACATGCTGGTAATGAGGAAGCAACTGTGCGGGCAGAGCCTCTCCCTGCTCACCCGCCCGGCAGAAATGCAGCACGGGCCTTGCCATCTCATCCCAGCACGGTCCCAGCACGGTAGGGATGAGCAGGATGGGGAAAGGTGACGAGGGGTCAGCCATTCCAGCACGCGAATCGCTGCAAAGTACAAGTGGGCTCAGGGCCGCCAACGCTACACAACCTGGTCGACCCACGAACTGAGATCCGAAGGACTGCCCCGCACCGGACCACGTTGTCCACTGCTTCGTCGGCAACCTGGCAAACGACCAGGACGTTCATGCTGCTCGGCCTCTTCTATCCGCGGCGCGGCGTCGAGAACTACCAGGAAGAGCTGTTCTCGCTGTAAACGCGCCGTGCACCACGTTTCATCCGATCGAAGGTCCTCTCAGGCCGTCTGGAATTCCCGCGGGAGCGGCGGGCATTGTCTCCGGGGCAGCACAGCTAGGAACCGCAAGGGGGGCCGACCACATGCACCAGGCCCTCAATGAGCGGCAGCAGGCCGTGCTCGACTGGGTGGGCCAGGGGTGCCCCGACGGAGTCTGGCCGGACAGTACGTACAAGACCAGCGGACAGGCCCTGCAAAACCGGGGGCTCATCAACGTCACCAAACGCCGCGGGCATTGGATCGCCCACCTCACCGAGAAGGGGCGGCAGCACCTCACGGAACGCGGCATTCGCCCCGTGGAGCAGAGCACCCCACCGCCGGAACGGCCCGCTCGAAAACCGGCACCGCCGCGCCCCAGAGCCGCGCCGAAGGCCTCTACGAACTACGCGGACCAGCTACTTGAAGAACTGGCCGCTGCGAACGACGGCTGTCTCATCAAGCCCATCGAATCCGGCGATGCGCATCGCCCGCTTCGACTACACCCCCTCCAGCCGACTGCGTTTCATGCTCCGCGGCGGCAGCCCGCACCGTGCAAGCGAATGGGCGGATCTCCCCGACCGGCCTCTGGAAGAAAAACTCGCCGAGATCGTGCAGGAGGTCGGTTTCCGTGGCGAAGCCGCGGAGCGTAAACGCCTTGCAGACCAAAAAGCCAGAGAGGTACAGCAAAAGCGCTGGGAAGCCGCCATGCAGGAAGCCCACGCCGCCTACGCTCACACCTACCGCGTCAAACACCTCGGAGAACAGACAGACACCTGGTACCAGGCCAGCCGCCTGACCGAATACATCGCAGCAGTACGCGACCACGCCACATCACTTCAGCCCGAGCAGGAGCGGACCGGGATCGAGGCGTGGCTCGCGTTCGCGGACGCGCACCTCCACATCCTCACCGAATCGGTTTCAGCGCCGAAACTGCCCGCGCCGCCGAAGCCCAGCGGCGAGGACCTCAAGCCCTTCCTCGGCCACTGGAGCCCCTACGGGCCCCGCTCCTACTGAGCCTTGGTTCCGGCCGCGACCTACAAAATTCCATCAGGCGGAAGAGCGGCAACATAGCGGCGGATCGCCGGTTACCGAAACCGGTGGTCCGCCGAATACTGGTAGCCCCACCGCCACTCACTGACCAACCGTCGAAAGGCAGACGCCGGACCAGAGGAAATCACACCGCCACGGGCCTGACCCGCTCGCCGCACAGCTTGGCCATGTCGTCGGTATCGGAGGTCAGCATGACCACGGGGCGGTGCTGTCGCAGCGCGGCCTCGGCGACGGCCGCATCGATCGCGTACCTGTGTCCGTGCAACCCGGCGTTCATCAGCAACTTCGAGGCAGCCCTCGCCTCCTCGTCACCGACCGGGACGACCCGCAGCCCGGAAAGCACCCAGTTCAAGCGAGGCTTGTTCGTACGGGCGTGGACGGCTTCGATGATGGTGAGCGCACTGATCACGACGTCCATACCGCGCGAGCGCGCCTCAGCGATCAGAGCCACCACCTGCTCGTCGTCGGCGAGCAGCTTCGAGAGTCCCTCGCTGTCGAGAACCAGCGTCCCCTCGTGACTCAACCTGCGGCGGGCCACTCGGCCTCCTCGGCGAACACCTCGTCGAAGACCTGCCGCGCCCGCTGACGAGCCGGCTCGGAGACCGGCCCCTTACGGCTCTCGTAGCCCGCCAGGTACTCGTCCAGGACCTGCCCGCGCAGCTCCCGCTCGACCGCCTCGGCGATGAACGCGGAGAACTCCCGCTTCCCCACCCGCGCCCGGATCGCCTCGGCCGTCCCCTCCGGCAGCGACAGGCTCACCCGCGTCGCCGGGCCTTCCCCGATGCTGTACGTCGTCTCAGCCATGCCCCCGATTGTGTCAAACGAGTAGGAAAAACGCCACGTCCGCACCACCTTCACAGCTCGGTCAGCGCCCTGTTCGCACAAATCCCAGCACGGGCATCCTCATCGCATCCCAGCACAATCCCAGCACGGTACGGATGACCAGGGATGACGACAGGTGACGGGGGGTCAGCTATCCCGGCACCATCCCAGCACGGGAAAAACCAAGGGCCCGACCCCGAAGAGTCGGACCCCCTCTGACCTGCATGTTTGCCAGATCAGCGACATGGTGGTATGTCAACCGCTACACGTCGAAGCGGAATGTCTGCGGACTGATCCTGACCTGCGACGGAGCCTCCCCCAGGGCTCTGACCTGGAGTTTCCTCGTTGGCGCGCGTTGGCCACCGACGGCCGTTTACGGGTGTCCTGCGGACTGGCTGCGGACTGGCCGGGCCTGCAGAGGCCGAGAAGTCCATGGCGCACCGGCCGGACCTGCAACGAGACTGCGCAGGTGAGCGACCGCTACCCCTGTCCCTGCTGCGGGCACCGCGTGCTCGACGCCATGCCCGGCTCCTTTGAGATCTGCCCCGTCTGCTTCTAGGAGGACGACGGAGTCCAGTTCCGCGACCACGGCAGGTGACGCGAACAAGGTCTCCCTGATCGAGGCCCAGCGCAATTACCAGAACTGGAGCCTGCGACGAGCGCGGTCGGCGGTACGTCCGCCCGCCGACCGCGGACGAGCCACTGGATGGACCTCCACTGGGGCTTCGCCAGTAGCTGGTCCCATCCATGGGCTTGAGTGCTGGCAGCCTCGCCTTGGTCTTCAGAGGCCTTACCTGTAGCCCCCTCCAGCAGCAGAGCTTCCGGTGCGTGCTATCAGCATGCCGCTTTTTAACTCGCAGCAGAACTGCGGCCAGTCCGGATTAGCTCAGATCAACCCACAACCCCTGGCCCGTCATCGCCCTCAATTGATTCACCTTCAGGAGCAGCGACTCCTTCAGCGCTTCCCTGAACTAGTTGCAATGCCGGACGATACAAGAACGGAACCCAAAATTCGAGAGACGCGCGCTTCTCGAAGAAGCCGACATCCACCAGCCGCAGAGCGACGACCTTTGCCAGCACGTTCTCTTTAATGGTCGTCCGCCTCCACTCGCCGCTACACCAATCTTACCAATATTACTGCCACCTCTTGATCAACCTCAGGGATATGCAAGACCTCCCACGCTTTAGTCGAGCTGATCAGTGTGAATACCAGCCGTCGAGGGAGACCTGAGCGCCATGAGCGAGGTAGGAACATAGCGCACTCGAAGTGGTGTCCACGAAACCCTCCGGGATGGCGTTGGCGTCGACCCAGCTGACCCGGGAGTGCTTGCGAGGTTCGCGGTTTTCGGGTTCGCCGGTCCATTCGTGGGTGGCGAAGACGACCGTGAGGAAGCCATTGGGGGACTCAACGCCCCAGGCTCCGTGAATGATGTGCGCGACCTTGAGGGACTCGGGCTTCACCGTGAGGCCGGTCTCCTCGTAGAGCTCGCGGACTGCCGTCTCAGTGATGGGCTCGCCCGGTTCGCTCTTGCCGACGGGCAGGTCCCACATCCCTTGGGCGAACTTCGCGTTCTCGCTGCGCTGCAGGAGTACGACGCGGTTGGTGGCCTTGTCGTGGACGATGACGGCGGCGACCAGCAGGGTCATCGATTCGAGCGCTGGCTTGAGGGCCTTGGTCTGGTCGTCGGTCTGCTGGGGCACGGTGTTCCCTTCGTCGGGCGGTGTTGGGCATGTTAGGCGAGGGCCTCGCGGGCGCGGCGGGCGAGATCGGCCGCGCCGGGGACTCGACGCCGTTGGTAGACCGCGAGAGTGGAGCGGATCGACGAGATGGCCTTGCGGGTCCGGTCGGAGGTCATGCCCTCCATCAGGGCCAGCGCCTGGGTCCAGGCGGCGACGGCTTCGTCGGCGCGGGCCTGGGCGGCGAGGCTGTCGCCGAGGTCGGCGTGGGTGAGGGCGTGGACGCGCTTGTATTTCTCCGGGTCCCAGCGGGTGAGCGCGTCGCGGTGCTGCTGTTCCGTACCGATGTGGTCGGCGAGGTCGGTCAAGGTGCGGGCGGTGTGGCTGGCTACGGTGCCGGCGGCGGGGCCGCTGACGCGGGAGAAGCTGGGCTGGGGCCCGTCCTCGCGCAGGAGGGCGTCTTCGGCGGCGAGGAGAGCTCGGGCGGCCAATGGGTTCTCGCCGACGGCTGCGTAGGCGCGGGCGTGCGTGATGGGAGGAGCGCTTCCGTCTGGCCGTCCACGTGGCCGAGGCCGCGGGCGAGGGCTCCTTTGACGAGGTCCACGCAGTGGTGGGGTTGCTTGAGGCTGAGGGATTGATGGGCGAGGGCGCGCATCATCCAGGCGGCGTGGCCGTGGGGGTCGGCTTCGCAGGCGAGTTGGTAGCCGACCTGGTAGTAGCGCTGGGCGGCGCCTTCGTGGCCGAGGTCGTGGTGCTTCCACCCTGCGAGGTAGGCGAGTTCGGCGACGGCGCCGAAGGCGGCCTGGCGTAGGGGCTCCGAGGGGAAACGGCCCCGCAGCATGGGGGCTGCTGTGTCGGCGAGGTACGCGGTGACTGTGGTCAGGCCGTGCCCGCCGCCGAGCCGTTCGTCGGCGGCGCTGAAGGCTGCCGTGATCTGTCGTACGACGTCGATGTCGTCGCTTCCGACGAGGGAGCGGGCGGTGCGGGCGCGGAGCATCCGGGAGGTGGCTTCGTGGTCGTGGAGGAGCGGCATGGCGACGCCGGCCGTGGTGAAGGCGGCGATGGCGAGGAAGCGGCGGCGTTCGACGTCCGCTCGGCCGAGGTCGGTGACCGCGGTGACGGGGTCGGTGTCCGGTGGCGACTCCGTGTCGGGTGAGTGGAGGCCGAGCTCGGTTCGGGTGACGACGCGGCCCAGCCGCCGGGAGAGGGCTTCGGCGAGGTACTGGCCTGCCTGGCCGGACGGCGTGCGGGCACCGCCCACCCAGTGGGAGATGGCCGACTTGTTGGTCTGGAGCAGTTCGCCGTTCTCTGCGGCGATGCGGCGTACGTCCTTGGCGAGTGCGTCGTACGTGCACCCGGCGGCGTTGATCGTTTCGCGCAGGCGGGAGTTGGCGCTGGTCGGTGCCGGCACAATCGCCTCCGCTCCGGATCCGTAAACCGTGTATACCGCTTGACCTCGGTCACACCGTACCCACTCTGTGTAGCGGGCGGTTCACTTATCGACAGCCGCCCCACCCTCAGGCCGGGCGGCCCCCAAGTTCCGTACGCCCCAACGGGGTCGGGCATTCCTATGCCCGACCCCGGACGATCAGAGACGGAGACACGGTGACCACCATCGACACCGCGACCATCACGGTCGAGCTGCCCGACGCCTTCGACCCGCGCTGGAACCGCTTGCCCGGCATCCAGGTGGACGGTCGGCGCATCACCATCGACCCGGCCGAGTACTTCTTCCGCTTCGAGTCCAGCACCTGGCTCATCTCCGACTGGGAGTTGGTGAAGGAGCAGCTCCTCGACGTGGAGGAGACCACCGAGAGCGCGGTCGAGCAGCTCGCGCTCGACTTCATCAAGAACCACGGCGAGTCCACCTCCGACGCGGCCCGTGTCCTGGCAACGGCGTACGGGGTGTACTCGTACCTCTTCCGTGAGGAGCACCTGACCGGCCTCGGCCTGCCGCAGATCACCGTCGACCACCTGCGCATGCTGCGCGAAGCGGCCACGCTTATGGCGCTCAACAAGGTCGAGCTGGACGGACACATCTCAAACATCGGCCCGTGCTGGTTCTTCCCCGCCGCCACGTCCGTCGTCTTCGACCTGGACGACGCGACGGGCGGAATGCTCGACGAGGTCTACCACGGCGGCTGGTTCAACGAGCACCGCCGGATCGAGTCCATCAAGGCCCACGCCGCGCTCGGCGGCCGGCTCGTGCACGGCTGCCAGTCCGTGCCTGACCAGTCCGGCGGCGTCGTCGCACCCTACGGTGCCTCGATGGCCAACTTCCGTGGCGACCTGGCCGAGTTCAAGGCGGGCTGGATCGAGCAGGTCTACGCCCACCGTGTGACCGCAGCCGAGTAACCCCGCCCCCAGTACGGCTCCGGGGCGGACCAGCTCGCGCGCGCCCGCCCCGGAGCCCACCATCCCCCTGGAGACCCCCATGGACCAGAGCGTGTCCGCCACCCTGCTGGACGACCTGTGCACCCTCGTCGGCAAGCCCCTCCCCCACCGTGCCGAGATTCGTCTCTGGGGCATGTCCGGCGTCGAACGCGTCACCTTCCCCGACGGCACCACGGCCGTTTTCAAGTACGCCAAGGAACCCTTCGACCGCGAGGCCCAGGCCCTGCGGATGGCCCACCAGCGCGGGCTCCCGGTCCCCGCCCTCCACGCCACCGCCATGCAGGACAAGTGGCTCGGCATGCTCATGGACGACCTCGGCACTCCCGTACGGGATGCCGACGACCTCGACGGCGTCGCCGCTGCCGTCATGCTCCACGCCGCCCGCCCTGCGGGCGGTCTGCCCCTCCTCGACGGGGCGGGCCTCGCAGCCCTGCCCGGCCGAGCCCTCGATCACCTCCAGCGGCTACGGAAAGCCGACCGATGGACGGACTGCGACGAGATCGAGACCGCGCTGGGGAAGATCTCGGCCGCAGCCGAAACCCGTGTCCAGGGTGCGACGCTCGACCCGTTCGGCTGGGTCCACTCCGAGTTCCACCCCACGAGCGTCCACATCGGGGAGAACGGCTGGCACCTCCTCGACTTCGCCCGCGCCTTCACCGGACCCGGCCTGATCGACCTCGCCTCGTACCACGGCACCACCGACGTGCCGAGCCTCTTCCGCATGCGGGTGTTCCTGGAGCAGTACGTCGCCGCAGGCGGTCACAAGGACGCCCTCGCCGCGCGGGGCGGACTGGCCGCAGAGGCGTGGGCCCTGGGCTGGCACCGCATGTGGGCCGTGGAGTGGTTCATGGAGCAGGCCATTCGCTGGATCGACGATCCGGCCAAGGACCCCGCGTACATCCCCGTTGTCCGCCGCCACCTGGGCGATGTGCTCCAACTCCTGGAGGTCTAGGTGCTCGCCCAGGTCTCCCCCTGGTACGCCCACGCAGCCCAGCGCACAGCCGCTGCCCCCGCGCACGCCCTCACCGCGCCTGCCCGGATGGAATGGAGTACCCACGCCGGCATCGGTCCCGGCGCCGAGATCCTGGGACGGGACCTCTGCGGCAAGCGCGTCCTGGAGCTGGGCTGCGGCCCCGGCCACAACGTGGCCCATCTCGCGAAGCACCACCAGGCCCGCGTCACCGGCGTGGACCTGGTCGGCCTCCAGGTACGCCGGGCCCGCTCCCACTACGGCCACATCGACGGCGCCACGTTCGCCGCCGGCCACGCACTGCACCACTTGCAGGCCACCGGCCAGACCTTCGATGCGATCTACTCCGTCTTCGGTGCCGTCGGCCTCGTCGCCCCCGAGCTCCTCCTCACCGCCGTTTCCCGACGCTTGAAGCCTGGCGGTGTGCTGGCCTTCTCCGTCCCTCACCCGGCACGGGCCGGAAGACATCCATCCACGGACGACCGTCCGCGCGATGACTACGTCACCATGCCCGACCGCACCCGACTGCCCCTGGCTCGGTGGGAGTTCGACGCCCGCCGCTGGGGAGCCCACCTCTCCCGGGCGGGCCTGCGCGTCACCTCGACGGTGGAGCTGCGGCACCCGCGCCGCGACCCGTGGCCCACCACCCTCCTGATCACCGCCCGCAAACGCTGACGCCGGAGGCACCGATGACCCTGCCCTACCTGCTCCTGGACATCGACGGCGTCCTCGTACCGTTCCCGGCCGCCGACGGCAGAACCCCGCCCACCCACGTCCGCCACACCGTCCTGCCCACCGGTCGGCACCCAGACGACCCCGTGCCCATCTGGCTCGACCCGAGTCACGGCGGCATTCTCACCGATCTCATGACCAGCGGACTCGTCACCCCCGTGTGGTGCACGAGCTGGCGCAAGGACGCCACCACGATCATCGGCCCTCTCCTGGGGCTGCCCGGCTTCCCCTACCTCGACCTGCCTCGCCCCCAGATCACCACCAGCCACCCCGACGGCTACCTCTGGAAACGCGACCACGTCGACGTCTGGCTGGCAGACGCCCCCGCCGTCTGGATAGACGACGACTTCACCAGCCTCGACCACAACTGGGCGGCGGAGCGCACCGCCGGGGGAGCGCCGACCCTCCTCGTGCAGCCCGACCCACATCTCGGGCTGCAGCCCGAGCATCTGACCGAGGTGACGAAGTGGGTCACGCAGTTACCCACAGCCCGCGCCGTCTGACGGCTGATGCCCTCGCTGCCACGAGCAGCGAGGGCATCAGGATGCGCTGTGGGGTCTGACTCCTTGGTGCCTGTGGAGTCGGGACCCACCTCAGGTGGTGCCGACTGCCCTGCCGGACCTACGGATCGGCTGGCCGAGAAGCTTCTCTACCTCCGCGGATGCGGTGTCGAGGAAGGCCTGACCGAACAGACAGAGGGACTCTTCCCAGGGGTGCCCAAAACTGCCCATACGGAAGTCTTCCGACAGGTAGATGTAGTAGTCCCCATCGGGGTACGGGCTCAAAGGCCAGGCTGGCTGCCCCGGGCCACCGACACCCTGCGGCGCGAAGCGATACGACGTGTGCTGCCAGTCGAGCGCGAGCAGCGTTCCGCTCGGGTCGATGCAGGAAGTCAGCCCCCGCTCGACCACCTCGACCAGGCGGTCCAAACGCTCGTACTCAGGATCGTCGTCAAGCGCGGCAAGGCTCCAGGTAACCGATGCGACGGGCTCCTTGATGGCTGGCCACTTGAAAGAACTCGTACTCGGCTGGAACTTGAACTCGTCGTAGAACCGGTCCCAAACGCGTCGATACTCGGCCTCAAGCAGCTCGGCCACGGGACTCTCCATCATGGCCCGATCCTATCGAGTGGGACTGTAAAACGTTCGACTCTGTCCCGTAACCGGTGGTAGCGCTGTGTAGTGGTCATTGGAGGAGGATGCGGTGGCGGAGCAGGGGAAACCCAGCTCGGCCGTGCATCTGCCTCATGATCCGCTTGGTTCGCGTATTGATGCCCTCGGTGCGGCCGTTGTGGTAGGGGCGGGTGAGTCCGGCGTCGACGGCGGCGCGGTCGAGTTCGAGGCCGTTCGCGAAGGAGTGCAGGTGGGGCAGGTCGGCGGCGCGGACTGTGGTGATCCAGTCGGTGAGTTTGGCGTCGTTGCTCTCCGCTGGGGTCAGTAGCTGAGCGAACTCACCGGTGAGGTGGGTGAGTTCGGTCATCTCGGGGCAGGCTGCGGCGAGTTCCCGCAGTAGTGCGGTGTCCTTGTCGCGCAGGTTCTCGGGGCGGGTGAGCAGGAGGCGGGCGAAACGCTGCGAGGTGGTGACCGGCTTGTCACCCTCGGCGCGGCCCTGGGTGATGTAACGGACCAGGAGGTTGGCGCTGCCGGTGTAGCCCAGCTCCTTGATCTCGTGCAGGAGGTGAGTGACGGGCACGGCGGGGTCTTCGCTTCGGCGCCGGCGCAGGTGGTCGCGGTAGGGGTCGACGAGTGTGGGCTTGTAGCGGGGTGCGCGGCGGTCGCCGGTGGGCTCCTTCATGCGGGCGTACCGTTTGACGGTGTTCAGGGCGACATCGAGGCGGCGCGCGCATTCGAGGAGGCCGACGCCCTGGTCGAGCAGATGGTGGACCCGCTGCCAGCGCTCGCGGGTGGTCTGCTCGCGCACGCCCCCAGGTCGGGTGGGGTTCACAGCGGTGGCCCAGCAGGCGGCGTGGGAGCGGACTTCGGCGAGGACCTTGCCGCACAGGTTGGACCAGAGGTGCCACCTGTCGCTGACCTGTACCGCTTCGGGGAGGGCTTGGCGGATCGCTTCGGCGTAGGTGGCGGAGCCGTCGCGGCAGACGTACTGGGCCCCGGGGTGCTCGCGCAGCCACGTGGTCAGGGTCTGGGCGGTGCGGTCGGGCAGGACGCAGATCCGCTCGCCGGTCTCGGCGTCGATGATCACGGTGGCGTAGCGGTGCCGGCGTTTGAGTGCGAAGTCGTCGACGCCGAGCACGCGCGGGACGCGCAGCGGTGTCACCACCTGGCGCATGAGCATGCGCAGGGCGGTCGAGCGGGAGATCGCGCAGGCCAGAACGCGGCAGAGGCGGGCGCTCGCCCGGCCCGCTAACTCCGCGACCACGGAGTTCAGTTGGTCGGTCAGGCGGTTGGTGCGGCGCTGGTAGCGCTCCACGACGCCGGGAACCTGCTCGCGAAACGTCTGCCGCGGGCAGTCGAGAACCAGGCACACCAGGCGGCGGACGCGCATCGAGACGACGATCCGCCGTCCGTCCACCGGCAAGTCTGCGAGCACCCGCCCATGAAACCCGTGCACCCGCGCCGTTCGCGTCCCGCACGCGGGGCAGGGCACCGGATCGTCCCGGGTCCGCGCCGACACCCGGATGACCTCACCCTCGCCCGTCACCCCCTCGATGATCAGGGCCGACAACCCTGAAAACACCACCGCCACAAGCTCATTGACATCGCGCACACCATGCCAACGACAACCGTCACCCTTCGTTACCACCGATTACGGGACAGAGCCGCTCGTGTTTGACAGACCCGCCCTCAGTGCCCCGGAAGAAGGTGGTGCCGCTCGCGGTCGAGCAGGTGCGGACGCTGGCCGAGGAGATACCCGGCCGCTACAAGGGCCTGGTCCTGCTGGGCGCTTGCACGGGGCTCCGCCCTGGCGAGCTCTTCGGCCTCCAGCTTCGGCACGTGGACCTGCTGCACGCCACCGTCTCGGTCGAGCAGCAGATCCAGCAGACCGCCAAGCACGGCGTGTACGTCTGCCCGCCCAAGACCGCTCGATCACACCGCACGGTCCCACTCCCCCGCATAGCGGTGAATGCGATGAAGGCCCACCTGCGGGACTTCCCCGTCGATGGGCCCGAGAGCTGGATCTTCACGGCGCCGCAAGGCGGGCCCGTGGTCTACACGCACTTCATGGACGGGTCCTGGCGGCCCGCCTGCGCGAAGGCCGGCATAGCGAAGGGCACCGGACCTCATGCCCTGCGGCATCACTACGCCAGCCTGCTGATCAAGCACGGTGAGTCGGTGAAGACCGTCTCCGAGCGCCTCGGCCACACCAACGCGGCCATGACGCTGAACATCTACACCCACCTGTGGCCCGACTCCGAAAAGCGGACCCGGGCCGCCGTCGACAAGGCGTATGCGGACCAGTCCGCCGATGCCCAACCCCAGGTCGACGAAGCGGCGTAGCCGCTACCCCGCGCGCTGACCGAAGTCAGCGCGCTGCGGACTTTGTGCGGACAGCAAAGGCCGCCCAACCCGATCCGTCGCAGGTCAGACGGCCTTTCGCCGAACGTATTAGACGTTGAAGCGGAACTCCACCACGTCCCCGTCCTGCATCACATAGTCCTTGCCCTCCATGCGCGCCTTGCCCTTGGCGCGGGCCTCGGCGACCGAGCCAGTGGTCACCAGGTCGTCGAAGGAGATCACCTCGGCCTTGATGAAGCCCTTCTGGAAGTCGGTGTGGATGACACCGGCGGCCTCGGGGGCGGTGGCGCCCTTGTTGATGGTCCAGGCGCGGGATTCCTTGGGGCCGGCGGTCAGGTAGGTCTGCAGGCCGAGGGTGCGGAAGCCGACGTGGGCGAGGGTGGCGAGGCCGGGTTCCTCCTGGCCGACGGACTGGAGGAGCTCCAGGGCCTCGTCCTCGTCCAGCTCGGCGAGGTCCGCCTCCAGCTTGGCGTTGAGGAAGATCGCCTCGGCGGGGGCGACCAGGGCGCGCTGCTCGTCCTTGAAGCCCTCGTCGGTCAGCTCGTCCTCGTCGACGTTGAAGACGTAGAGGAAGGGCTTGGTGGTGAGAAGGTGCAGGTCGTGGAGGAGCTCGGCACGCTCGCTGCCCTGGAGGATGCCGTGCGCGAAGAGCGTGTCGCCCTTCTCCAGGATCTCCTTGGCCTCCTCGACCGCCTTGACCTTGGGCGCCACATCCTTCTTGATCCGGGACTCCTTCTGGAGGCGCGGGAGGACCTTCTCGATGGTCTGGAGGTCGGCGAGGATCAGCTCGGTGTTGATCGTCTCGATGTCGTCCTTGGGCGAGACCTTGCCGTCGACGTGGACGACGTTCTCGTCCTTGAAGGCGCGGATGACCTGGCAGATCGCGTCGGACTCGCGGATGTTGGCGAGGAACTTGTTGCCCAGGCCCTCGCCCTCGCTCGCGCCGCGCACGATGCCCGCGATGTCGACGAAGTCGACCGTCGCCGGGAGGACCTTGTCCGAGGAGAAGATCTCGGCCAGCTTCGTCAGTCGGGGGTCGGGGACGCCCACGACGCCGACGTTGGGCTCGATCGTGGCGAACGGGTAGTTGGCCGCGAGCACGTCGTTCTTGGTCAGGGCGTTGAACAGGGTCGACTTGCCGACATTGGGCAGACCGACGATTCCGATCGTGAGCGACACGTTGCGACTTCCCGTACGTGAGGGTGCGGAGGGGTGGAGGGGGTGGGGCGGGCCGGGCAGGGCCGATCCACCAGTCTACGGGGTGGCCGGTACCGGACCCGCGCGGAGTCGAACGCTTGGCCAAGCTCGGACCGACGGCGTGTCTGTCGGGCTATTCGGCACATAAACCGACCTAAGTTGGTCCAGTGGAGCAACACAGGACGCGACCTGCGCAGTACGGACCGCGACGGAGCCGGGCGCCGCTGCCCCCGCAGGGGCGGGGAACGGGCGGCGCCGCGGTCGGGCGGGCCGTCGCGCGCCCGGTCGGCCCGGGTGCGGGCGGCGCTATGCGCAGGCCGGCCACGGGGCGGCCGGCGGCGCGGTCGGGTGCGCCGGTGGCGCGGTCCGGTCCGCCGGTGGCGCGGGCGCTGCGTGCCCTGCGCCGGATGCCCAACCCGCGGTTGACCGGGCTGGGCAGCGGCCTGTTCTGCGCGGCGGTGATGCTGGTACTCGGCTTCCTCGACCAGGTGCTGTTCGGCGCGTCCCTGACGGTGTACGGCGTGCTGTTCCTGCCGGTGTGCCTGCTCACCGCGCTCTGGGTGCGCAAGGGGGACCTGCTGACCGCCCCCGTCGTCGTGCCGATCGCCTTCGCCGTGGGCCTGGTGACCGTCGCCGAGAGCGGCAAGGGGGTGGGAGGGCGGCTGATGGGGCTCGTCACCGCCCTGGCCACCGAGGCGGGCTGGCTGTACGGGGGGACGCTGATCGCGGGGTCGACCGTGATCGTCCGGAGGATCCGGCTGCTGCGGCGCCGCCGACGGGCCACCGACGGGCCGCCGTCCGGGAGCGTACGGCCGCGTGACGGCAGGCCCAGCCAGCGACCGTGACGGCTCAGCCTCGACCGGCACCCTTCAGCTCACGACCGGGACCCAGCCAGCGACCGGCACCTTCAGCCCACGACCGTGGCGGCCCAGCCACGACCGGCACCTCCAGCCCACGACCGAGGCGGCCCAGCCACGACCGGCACCTCCAGCCCACGACCGAGGCGGCCCAGCCACGACCGGCACCTCCAGCCCACGACCGTGGCGGCCCAGCCACGACCGGCACCTCCAGCCCACGACCGAGGCCCGGCCAGCGACCCACAGGCCCAGCCCGCGACCCAAACCTTCAGCCCACGACCGGCCGGCCGTCCCCCTCCGCCGCCCGCATCGCCGCCCCCACGATCCCGGCGTTGTTCTGGAGCTGCGCGGGGACGATCTCGGCCTGGACGCCCTCGATGTAGTGCAGGAACTTGTGCGCCTTGCGGCTGACCCCGCCGCCGATGACGAACAGCTCGGGTGAGAACAGCATCTCGACGTGGGCGAGGTAGCGCTGCACCCGGTGGGCCCAGTGCTCCCAGGACAGGTCGTGGTCCTCCTTCACCTTGCTGGAGGCGCGCTTCTCCGCGTCGTGGCCGTCCAGCTCCAGGTGGCCCAGCTCGCTGTTCGGGACGAGGACGCCGTCGGTGAAGACGGCGCTGCCGATGCCGGTGCCGAAGGTGAGCAGGACGACCGTGCCCTTCCGGTCGCGGCCGGCGCCGAAGTGCATCTCGGCGACGCCCGCCGCGTCCGCGTCGTTGACGACCGTCACGTCGAGCCCGCCGAGCCGCTCGCTGAACAGGGCGCGCGCGTCCGTGTCGACCCAGCCCCCGTCGACGTTGGCCGCGGTGCGGACCATGGCGCCGCCCGTGACCACGCCGGGGAAGGTGAGCCCGACCGGTCCGCTCCAGCCGAAGTGCTCGACGACCTGCTTCACCCCGTCGGCCACGCCGTCGGGGGTCGCCGGGTGCGGGGTCAGTACCTTGCAGCGCTCCTGGGCCAGGTCGCCCCTGTCGAGGTCCACAGGGGCGCCCTTGATCCCGGATCCGCCGATGTCCACGCCGAAGATCTGCATGGCACCACGTTACGACGGACGACTGACGGTCACGCCCCGGCCGTACCCGAACCGCCCCGCTCCGCCACCAGGGAAGCCGCCTCCTCGCGCAGGTCGCGGCGGAGTTCCTTGGGCAGCGAGAAGATGATCGACTCCTCGGCGGCCTTGACGATCTCCACGTCCTCGAAGCCACGCTGCGACAGCCGTTCCAGGACCTGCTCGACCAGCACGTCCGGGACGGAGGCGCCGGAGGTGACACCGACCGTGGTGACCCCCTCCAGCCAGGACTCGTCGATCTCGTCGGCGAAGTCCACCAGGTACGCCTCACGGGAGCCGGCCTGCTTGGCGACCTCGACGAGGCGCTTGGAGTTGGAGGAGTTGCGCGAGCCGACCACGATCACCAGCTCGGCCTCGGCGCCCATCTGCTTCACGGCGAGCTGGCGGTTCTGCGTGGCGTAGCAGATGTCGTCGCTCGGCGGGGAGATGAGCTGCGGGAACTTGTCCTTGAGCGCGTCGACGGTCTCCATGGTCTCGTCGACGGAGAGGGTGGTCTGGGAGAGCCAGACGACCTTGGACGGGTCGCGGACCTCGACCTTCGCGACGTCCTCGGGGCCGTCGACGAGCTGGATGTGGTCGGGGGCCTCGCCGGAGGTGCCGATGACCTCCTCGTGGCCCTCGTGGCCGATCAGGAGGATGTCGTAGTCGTCGCTCGCGAAGCGGACGGCTTCCTTGTGCACCTTGGTGACGAGCGGGCAGGTGGCGTCGATGGTGGCGAGCTTGCCGCGTTCGGCCTCCTCGTGGACGACGGGGGCCACGCCGTGCGCGGAGAACATGACGATGTTCCCCTCGGGGACCTCCTCCGTCTGCTCGACGAAGATGGCGCCCTTCTTCTCCAGGGTCTGGACGACGTACTTGTTGTGGACGATCTCGTGCCGGACGTAGACGGGAGCTCCGTACTGCTCCAGGGCTTTCTCGACGGCGATCACGGCGCGGTCCACACCCGCGCAGTAGCCACGGGGGGCGGCGAGCAGGACACGGCGGCCAGGCGAAGCAGTCATGGCACCCATCGTAAGGCCGCGTTCGGCGGGTCAAAGATCGCGTGGGTACGACGTCGCCCGGGAGACTGACGGGGACGTTGACGGGGACGCTGACGGGAACGTTCCGAGGCACAGTCCGATGCGCTGGCGGAGGCACGATGTCCGAGACCGGTACGGCGGCCCAGGGGGCCGGTGAGGAACACCAGCTGAAGCGCAGCCTGAGCTTCAGGGACCTGGTCGTCTACGGGCTCCTGTTCATCGCGCCGATGGCGCCGGTCGGCGTGTTCGGCACGCTGGACGCCAAATCGCACGGCGCGGTGGCTCTGGTGTACGTCGTCGCCACGATCGCGATGGCGTTCACCGCGTTCAGCTACGCGCAGATGGTGCGGGTGGTCCCCCAGGCGGGGTCGGTTTTCGCGTACGCGCGCGCGGGGCTCGGCAACGGGGCCGGGTTCGTCGCCGGCTGGATGGCCATGCTGGACTACGTCCTCATCCCGGCGGTGGCGTATCTCTTCTCCGGCATCGCGATGGAGGCGCTGGTTCCGGAGGTGTCGCGGTGGGTGTGGACGGCGATCGCGGTGGTCGTCACGACGCTGCTGAACCTGTGGGGGGTGCGCGCGGCGGCCCGGGTGGGCTTCCTGGTGCTCGCCATGGAGATCGTGGTGCTGCTGGTGTTCGTGGTGGCGGCGATCGTCGTCCTCGCGCGCGACGGGGCCGAGCGCGGCTGGCTGTCGCCGCTGTCCGGGGACGGCACGCAGGGGGCGTTCGCGCTGTCGGCGGTGGTCGGGGCGGTGTCGGTCGCGGTGCTCTCGTACCTGGGTTTCGACGCGATCGCGACCTTCGCGGAGGAGGTCACCGGCGGCTCGGCGAAGGTCGCGCGTGCGCTGCTGTTCTGCCTGGCGCTGGCGGGCGTGCTGTTCGTGGCGCAGACGTATCTGGTGGCGCTGCTGGAGCCGGTGTCCTCCGCCCGGCTCGCGGCGGAGCCGGAACGGCAGGGTTCGGCGTTCTACGACGCCGTGGACGCGTCGGTCGGAACGTGGCTGCACGACCTGGTGGCGGTGAGCAAGGCGATCGGTGCGGC
This sequence comes from Streptomyces sp. NPDC097107, assembly GCF_044762405.1. NCBI lineage: Bacteria > Bacillati > Actinomycetota > Actinomycetes > Kitasatosporales > Streptomycetaceae > Streptomyces > Streptomyces sp. NPDC097107. Next base: position 349,171 of record NZ_JBIWEF010000008.1, read on the forward strand.
GTTCGCGGCGCTGGCCGGGCAGGCGGCGGCCGGGCGGCTGCTGTTCGCGATGGGCCGCGACCGGCGGCTGCCGAAGGTGCTGTCGCGGACGGACTCCGGAGTGCCGCGCGTGGCGCTGCTGGTCTCCGCCGTGATCACCATGGTGGCGGCGGTGTGGGCGGCGCGTCGGGACGACGGTCTCGACCACCTGGTCTCGGTGGTCGACGTCGGCGCGCTGACCGCGTTCACGCTGCTCCACGCGAGCGTGGTGGGCTGGTTCGTCGTCCGGCGCCTCGGTGACACGGTGAGCTGGTGGCGCCACGCGCTGATTCCGGCGCTGGGGGCCGCGATCACCGTCGCGGTGATCGTGGAGGCGTCGAGGACCGCGCAGGTGGTCGGGGCGATCTGGCTGGTGGTGGGGTTGGTGGTACTGGCGGTGCAGGCGCGCCGGAGGCGCTCGGTGGGCGCGTGAGGCGGGCGGGCCGGGCCCGGCGGAGGGCGCCGCGTGGCGGGGTGGGTTGTCACACCCGGCCGTTACGCTCGGGCGCATGGCTGTTAACTCGACTCCCGAAAGCCCGCTGCCCGTGGGTGAGGTGTCCCGGCTGATCGGGGGCTGGATCGACCGGCTCGGCGCGGTGTGGGTCGAGGGTCAGATCACGCAGTTGTCGCGGCGGCCGGGTGCCGGTGTCGTGTTCCTGACGCTGCGCGACCCGTCGTACGACATCTCCGTGAGCGTGACCTGCTACCGGCAGGTGTTCGACGCGGTCGCGGACGTGGTGGGCGAGGGCGCGCGCGTCGTCGTGCACGCCAAGCCGGAGTGGTACGCGCCGCGCGGCCAGCTGTCGCTGCGGGCCGCCGAGATCAAGCCCGTGGGCGTCGGGGAGCTGCTCGCGCGCCTGGAGCAGCTGAAGAAGGCACTCGCGCGCGAGGGACTGTTCGCGCCGGAGCGGAAGAAGCCGCTGCCGTTCCTGCCGCAGCTGATCGGCCTGGTCTGCGGGCGGGCGTCGGCGGCCGAGCGGGACGTCCTGGAGAACGCCCGGCACCGCTGGCCGGCCGTCCGCTTCGAGGTGCGCAACGTCCCCGTGCAGGGCGTGCACGCCGTGCCGCAGGTGGTACAGGCGGTGAAGGAGCTGGACGCGCTGGACGACGTGGACGTGATCGTCGTCGCGCGGGGTGGCGGCAGCGTGGAGGATCTGCTGCCGTTCTCCGACGAGCAGCTGGTCCGGGCGGTCGCCGCCTGCCGTACGCCGGTCGTCTCGGCGATCGGCCACGAGCCGGACAATCCGCTCCTGGACCATGTCGCCGACCTGCGCGCCTCCACACCGACCGACGCCGCGAAGAAGGTCGTACCGGACGTCGGCGAGGAGTACGAGCGGGTGCGCCAGCTCCGGGACCGCGCGCGCCGCTGCGTCGCGGCGTACGTCGACCGCGAGGAGCGGGGGCTGGCCCACGCGCTGGCCCGGCCGTCGATACAGGATCCGCATCGGATGATCGACGAGCGGACCGAGCAGGTGACGGCCCTGCTGGAGAGGGGCCGCCGCACGCTGCGGCACCATCTCGACCGGGCGGACTCCGAGCTGACGCACACGCACGCGCGCGTGGTGGCCCTCTCCCCCGCCGCGACCCTGAAGCGCGGGTACGCCGTGCTGCAGCGGGCCGACGGCCACGCCGTCCGTGACCCGGGCGAGGTGGAGCCGGGCGAGAAGCTGCGCGCACGCGTCTGTGAGGGCGATTTCTCCGTACGAGTCGACGCATAGGGTGGGTGGATGACCAGCGAGGTGGAGCAGCCGGCGGCCGTGTCCGAGGCGCTCGGGTACGAGCAGGCGAGGGACGAGCTGATCGAGGTCGTGCGGCGGCTGGAGGCCGGCGGTACGACGCTGGAGGAGTCCCTCGCCCTGTGGGAGCGGGGCGAGGAGCTGGCGAAGGTCTGCCGCCGCTGGCTGGACGGCGCCCGGGCCCGCCTCGACGCTGCGCTGGCCGAGGAGGCCGGGGCGGAGGACGGGGACGGCTAGCGGTGCCCGCGCGGGGACGGGCGGGCTACTTCCCGCTGTCCTCGGCCAGGGTGTGCGCGACGAGCGCGTTGGCGTGTCCGTGGCCCAGTGAGTGCTCGGACTTGAGCCAGGCGACGAGCTCCATGTGCTTGGTGAGCGGCGAGGAGCGGATCAGCTCTTTCCACTCCGCTATCGGGCGGCCGTACTTCTTCTCGATCGACGGGAAGTAGGAGGCGGGGCCCTTCACGGTGGCGGTCATGTCCGGTGTGCTCCCTGGGTGCGAGTGATCGAGTGGTGCGAGTGGCGTGCACTGCCCTGTACGACCGTGCGGAACGGGAGAAGTGATCGCCCAGCCGGTGTGATCCGCGTCACCGCGCCTTCAGGGCGGTGAAGCGGGGCCACGACGTGTCCGGTCCGGCGCCGTCCTCGGCACCGGTGCCGAACACGAAGCCGCCCGCTCCCTCCACCGGGTCCCTCCAGTCCGCTCGCAGGGCCAGCCGGCGGCTGCCGTCGACGACCACGCTTACCGCCGCCGGCGTCACGGAGAGACTCACGCTGTGGGTGGTCGCGGGTTCGAGCCGGCGACTGGGGCCGGTACGGGTGCGTCCCGGCCCGCGCTCGGTGAGGTGGGCCGCGTTGCGGCCGATCCACAGGGTCGCGGGGTGCTCGCTGCCCGTCCGCACGGTGATGCTGACGCCGGCACTCTGCTGGAGCTGCCCGGTGGTGGCGTGCAGGCGGTACGTGGTCCAGTCGGCGGTGGCGTGCAGGCGGTACGTGGTCCAGTCGGCGGTGGCGATCGGGCGGTGGGCGGCCGGGACGCGGCGGGTGCCCCGCGGGAGCGCGTCCGTGCCCGTCAGCGCGCCGAGCCCGGGCCGCGCGGGCCCACCCGACACGCGCCAGCGCCCGGGCCGGGACAGCGGGCGCCGGATCTCCCGAGGGCCGCACGGGGAGCCGGCGGGCGATGTCGCGCAGCAGTGCCGCCGGGGTGGTGTCCCGCAGCACCTCCGGACGCTGGACCCTTCCGGCCGCGAAGGACCGCGGGCCCGGCGGGAGCGGCCGGTCCGCGCTGTTGGTGAGCGTGGCCGTGAAGCGTTCGCCAGCAGCCCGCGGAGGGCGGCCGCCCCGCGCGGCCCCAGGTTGCCCCCGTCCAGCCGACACGCCTGGCGCCGCGGCGCCCCGGCCCTCTTCACTCCCCCTGCCGTGTGAAGCGGATCACCGCGTTCCCGTTTTGGTTGAAGGTTGAACTTCTAGGCCGTAACGTCGTACGCGTCAACGGCTCCCCCGCCGATCGCGCGGAGCGCCGACGCACACCCCGAGGAAGATCACGTATGTCTCTCGTTCTTGACCCCGCCGCCCAGGACCTGCTGTTCCGCGAGGCCCGCACCGCGAACACCTTCACCGACGAGCCGGTGACCGACGAGCAGGTGCAGGCGATCTACGACCTGGTCAAGTACGGCCCGACCGCCTTCAACCAGTCGCCGCTGCGCATCACGCTGGTCCGCTCCCCCGAGGCCCGCGAGCGTCTCGTCCGGCACATGGCCGAGGGCAACCAGCCCAAGACGGCCGCCGCCCCGCTGGTCGCGATCCTGTCGGCGGACAACGAGTTCCACGAGGAGCTGCCCGAGCTCTTCCCGCACTTCCCGCAGGCCAAGGACTCCTTCTTCAGTGAGCGCCCGGTGCGCGAGGGTGCCGCCACGGTGAACGCCGCCCTTCAGGCCGCGTACTTCATCGTGGGCGTCCGCGCCGCGGGTCTCGCCGCCGGCCCGATGACCGGCCTCGACTTCGAGGGCGTCCGCAAGGAGTTCCTGGACGACGACCACACCCCGCTGATGGTCGTCAACATCGGCCGCCCGGGCCCGGACGCCTGGTTCCCGCGCTCCCCGCGCCTGGCGTACGACCAGGTCGTCACCACGGTCTGAGCCGCGCGACCCCATGACGTGACGAAGCCCCCGGCACCTCGCCGGGGGCTTCGTCACGTCGTCCGCATGCGGCGGACGCTCACGTCAGCTTCAGCGCCGCCGCCATCCTGCCCAGCTGGTCGAACGAGCCCGTGCCCGCCACAACCGTCGTCGCACCCTTCATCCCGTCCGCGTCGTGCAGCACCAGAGCGTCGTACCGGCCGCCCGCGTACCGGGTCCACGTCCGGCCGCCGATCTCCTGAGTCGCCTCGGTCTCCCGTGCTCCCTGGCTGGCGTCGTCGATGAACGTGGACGGCTTCTGCGTGGACTGCTCGATCGCCACGTACTCGCCGTCCGGGGCGCGGAAGCCCAGGTGCCAGGCCTCGAACTCGTCACCCCGGAAGCGGACGGAGGTCGGCTTCCAGTCCTTGGAGAGGCCCTCCGGCGCTGCCACCGGATACGACGCCGCGCGCTGCGCGGTGAGCAGCTCGACCCGGTAGTCCACCCGCTTGACGGGGGGCTCGCCGTCGTCGTGCGGAATGAAGATCCAGATCACGCCCGCCGCGAGCACGATGAGCCCGAGGGAGAGGATCATGTCCCGGGCCGACTTCTGCTTGCCTTGCATACCTGCCACGCCCCCTATCGTCGCAGGTGCGTGAGCCGCTCATACGTGGGGTCCCCTGCTCATTTTGTCGGACTGACGATAGAGTGCGGCTCACACCCTCATCCGGCCGTCGTCGTATCAGAAAGGTGCGCTCCGATGACCGAGCATCAACTGCCGTCCGAACTGGACGTCCCCTCAGAGGCCCCCGACCGCAACCTCGCCATGGAACTCGTGCGGGTCACCGAAGCCGCGGCGATGGCCGCCGGCCGGTGGGTCGGGCGCGGCGACAAGAACGGCGCCGACGGTGCCGCGGTGCGCGCCATGCGGACCCTCGTCCACACCGTCTCGATGAACGGCGTCGTCGTCATCGGCGAAGGCGAGAAGGACGAGGCCCCGATGCTCTTCAACGGGGAGCGGGTCGGCGACGGGACCGGGGCCGAGGTCGACATCGCCGTCGACCCGATCGACGGCACCACGCTGACCGCCAACGGCATGACCAACGCCATCGCGGTGCTGGCGGCCGCCGAGCGGGGCTCCATGTTCGACCCGTCCGCGGTCTTCTACATGGACAAGCTGGTCACCGGGCCGGAGGCCGCCGACTTCGTCGACATCAACGCGCCCGTGTCCGTGAACATCCGCCGGATCGCCAAGGCCAAGCGGCGCACCCCCGAGGACGTCACCGTCGTCATCCTCGACCGGCCCCGGCACCAGGGCCTCATCAAGGAGGTCCGGGACACCGGCGCCCGCATCAAGCTGATCTCCGACGGCGACGTGGCGGGCTCGATCCTGGCGCTGCGCGAGGGCACCGGCATCGACCTGCTGCTCGGCGTCGGCGGCACGCCGGAGGGCATCATCTCGGCCTGCGCCGTGAAGTGCCTGGGCGGCACCATCCAGGGCAAGCTGTGGCCCAAGGACGACGAGGAGCGGCAGCGCGCGATCGACGCCGGGCACGACCTGGACCGTGTGCTGACCACCGACGACCTGGTCTGCGGGGACAACGTCTTCTTCGTCGCGACCGGCATCACCGACGGTGAGCTGCTGCGCGGGGTGCGGTACCGGTCCCAGACCGCCACGACCGACTCGATCGTCATGCGGTCCAAGTCGGGCACCGTGCGGCGGATCGACTCCGAGCACCGGCTGAGCAAGCTGCGGGCGTACAGCGCGGTGGACTTCGACCGGGCGAAGTGACTCCGCCGGTTTCGCGGGGCGCCCTCTGAAGCGGGGGTGCGGGTGCTTACGGCGGGTGCTGGTGCGTCGCGGCTTGTCGCGCCCACCCGGCGGAGCCGCAGATCGGACACAGCCCCGCGCCCCTTGGTCGGCTGCGGCTCGCGGCGTCGGAAAGTGCGGCCTGTGGCCCGTCCGCCGGCGTGAGTCACACCGGCGTCGAAAGGGCGCCCCCTGTGCGGAGGGGGCGCCCTTTCGACGTCGGTGTCTAGCCTGCCGCGGCTATGCGGCTCGCCGCGGTGCGGGACGCGTTCTTCAGCTCCACGTCACGGCGGCGGCGCCGGGCCAGGACCACGCGGCGTTCGGCGGCGGTGAGGCCGCCCCAGACGCCGTAGGGCTCGGGCTGCAGGAGGGCGTGCTCGCGGCACTCGACCATGACCGGACAGCGCGCGCAGACGCGCTTGGCCGCCTCCTCGCGGGAGAGGCGGGCGGCGGTGGGTTCCTTGGAGGGTGCGAAGAACAGTCCGGCCTCGTCGCGCCGGCACACCGCCTCGGTGTGCCAGGGAGCGTCTTGGTCCCTGTCCCGCACGGGCACCCGCTGGGCCGGAACGGCGGCTACCTGCAGGGACGAATGCGGCGGTTGCAGCACGGTCTACTCCTGACGACGGCTTCGCGAGCGAGAGACGATGCGTCAAGGCTTACCCGTTGTACGCGCGCCTATGCACTGGGTTCCCAACCGCCGCCGGCGCCGCGCTACAAGTGCTTGCGCAAACCCGTGTCGACCTTGCGGTGCACCCGGTCGAGGATGTCCGCGACGACCCGGCCGCGCTTGGGACGCGCCTCGACGCTGCCCAGCACCGCCCAGCCGTCCACGTAGATGACGGGGGCCTCGGCCTCGGCCGAGTCGAGTGTGTGGACCTCGAAGTTGCCGAGCACGCCGCCGCCCGCGCCGCGCAGCGACACGTTCTCCGGGACGCGCACCTCGACGCTGCCGAAGACCGAGAACGCCTTGATCACGACCTGCTGGTGCTCGAAGACCGCCTCGCTGAGGTCTATCTCGACGCTGCCGAACACCGCGTACGCGTGGATACGGCGGCTCGCCCGCCAGCGGCCCTTGCGGACCGCGCTGCTGAACACCGCCACCAGGTTCTCGTCGGCTTCGGCCGGGATGGCGCCGGCGGTGGGGCGGTTGGGGACCGGAGCGGCGCCCGGGCCCCGCCCCGTGTGCGCGGCGGGCAGGTCCTGCACGAAGACGTCCAGCTCACCGACGGTCCTGGCGGCCAGCACGCCCTCGACGCGCTCGGCATGCTCCTCGGCGGTGAGCCGTCCCTCGGCGAGGGCCTCGCGCAGCATGTCGGTGACGCGGTCACGGTCGGCGTCCGAGGCGCGCATCTCGGAGACGGGCGCTGCGGTGCCGTGCGGTGCCGCGGCCTGCGGTTGGGCGTGCTTGTGAAGGTCCACGGCAGCAGCGTACCGAAACGCGATAGATCGCGACTACCCCTGTGGACGACCTCGTCCGAACTCTGCGCGCGACGCTGCGCGCGACGCTGTGCGCGACGCTGTGCGCGATTCTCCGCACGACTCCGCGCGCGACCTACTGAGCCTTACCTCACAAGCTCGTCGCCGGCGGCAGGTTTTACGCTGGTGGACGCTGCCGATGGAGGCGAGCCGTCGTTGCTGAGGAATCCAGCCGCGCGTGATGCCGAGTGAGGAATGGGCGAGATGCCTGAGTTCGCGTACACCGATCTGCTCCCCCAGGGAGAGGACACCACTCCGTACCGGCTGGTGACCTCCGAGGGTGTCTCCACCTTCGAGGCCGACGGGCGGACCTTCCTCAAGGTGGAGCCCGAGGCGCTGCGCAAGCTGGCCGAGGAGGCCATCCACGACATCCAGCACTACCTGCGCCCGGCCCACCTGGCGCAGCTGCGCCGCATCATCGACGACCCCGAGGCGTCGGGCAACGACAAGTTCGTGGCGCTGGACCTGCTGAAGAACGCGAACATCGCGGCGGCGGGCGTGCTGCCCATGTGCCAGGACACCGGCACGGCGATCGTCATGGGCAAGCGCGGCCAGAACGTGCTGACGGCGGGCGGCGACGAGGAGGCCCTGAGCCGGGGTATCCACGACGCCTACAAGAACCTGAACCTGCGCTACTCGCAGATGGCTCCGCTCACCATGTGGGAGGAGAAGAACACCGGCTCCAACCTCCCCGCCCAGATCGAGCTGTACGCGACCGACGGCGGCGCCTACAAGTTCCTCTTCATGGCGAAGGGGGGCGGCTCCGCCAACAAGTCGTTCCTCTACCAGGAGACGAAGGCGGTCCTGAACGAGGCCTCCATGATGGAGTTCCTGGAGGAGAAGATCCGCTCGCTGGGCACGGCCGCCTGCCCGCCGTACCACCTGGCGATCGTGGTCGGCGGCACGTCGGCGGAGTACGCGCTGAAGACCGCGAAGTACGCCTCCGCGCACTACCTGGACGAGATCCCCGCCGAGGGTTCGGAGCTCGGGCACGGCTTCCGGGACCAGGACCTGGAGGAGAAGGTCTTCGAGCTGACCCAGAGGATCGGCATCGGCGCGCAGTTCGGCGGCAAGTACTTCTGCCACGACGTGCGCGTGGTGCGCCTGCCCCGGCACGGGGCGTCCTGCCCGGTCGCCATCGCCGTGTCCTGCTCGGCGGACCGCCAGGCGGTCGCGAAGATCACCGCCGAGGGCGTCTTCCTGGAGCAGCTGGAGACCGACCCCGCGCGGTTCCTGCCGGAGACGACGGACGAGCACCTGGACGAGGCCGGTGACGTCGTGAAGGTCGACCTCAACCAGCCGATGGACGACATCCTCGCCGAGCTGACCAAGCACCCGGTCAAGACCCGGCTCTCCCTGACCGGCCCGCTGGTCGTGGCCCGCGACATCGCGCACGCCAAGATCAAGGAGCGGCTGGACGCGGGCGAGGAGATGCCGCAGTACCTCAAGGACCACCCGGTGTACTACGCGGGTCCGGCCAAGACGCCCGAGGGGTACGCCTCCGGGTCCTTCGGTCCGACGACCGCCGGCCGCATGGACTCCTACGTCGAGCAGTTCCAGGCGGCGGGCGGCTCCAGGGTGATGCTGGCCAAGGGCAACCGGAGCAAGCAGGTCACCGACGCGTGCGACGCGCACGGCGGCTTCTACCTCGGCTCCATCGGCGGTCCGGCGGCGCGCCTCGCGCAGGACTGCATCAGGAAGGTCGAGGTCGTCGAGTACGAGGAGCTCGGCATGGAGGCGGTCTGGAAGATCGAGGTCGAGGACTTCCCGGCGTTCATCGTGGTGGACGACAAGGGCAACGACTTCTTCCAGGACCCGGCGCCGGCGCCGACGTTCACGAGCATTCCGGTGCGGGGGCCCGGGACGGCCTGAACCCGGCCGGTGACGGTTCACCTCCACGGGGAACAGTGGTCGCATCCAGGACGCTGTGACACGTGGAGGTGATCGTCGATGGCCGACGAGCAGGACAGCACCGAGTACCGCACCGAGCACGACTCCATGGGTGAGGTGCGGGTTCCCGCCCACGCCAAGTGGCGTGCCCAGACGCAGCGGGCGGTGGAGAACTTCCCGGTGTCCGGGCAGCGCATCGAACGCGCCCACATCGAGGCGCTCGCCCGCATCAAGGGCGCGGCCGCCAAGGTCAACGCCGAGCTGGGCGTCCTGGACGAGGACGTCGCCGGCGCGATCCAGGCGGCGGCCGGGGAGGTCGCCGAGGGGAAGTGGGACGAGCACTTCCCCGTGGACGTGTTCCAGACGGGGTCGGGGACCTCGTCCAACATGAACACCAACGAGGTCGTCGCCACCCTCGCCACCGAGCGGCTCGGCCGGGACGTGCACCCCAACGACCACGTCAACGCCTCCCAGTCGTCCAACGACGTCTTCCCGTCCTCCATCCACATCGCCGCCACCGCCGCCGTCACCCGTGACCTGATCCCGGCCCTCGACCACCTCGCCGGCGCCCTGGAGCGCAAGGCCGGGGAGTTCGGCGACGTGGTGAAGTCCGGGCGTACGCACCTGATGGACGCCACGCCGGTCACCCTGGGGCAGGAGTTCGGCGGATACGCCGCCCAGGTGCGGTACGGCGTCGAGCGGCTTCAGGCGTCCCTCCCCCGCCTCGCCGAGCTGCCGCTGGGCGGCACCGCGGTAGGCACCGGCATCAACACCCCGCCCGGCTTCTCCGCCGCCGTCATCGAGGAGGTGGCCCGCGCGACGGGGCTGCCGCTGACCGAGGCGCGCGACCACTTCGAGGCGCAGGGTGCCCGGGACGGCATCGTCGAGACGAGTGGGCAGCTGCGGACCATCGCCGTCGGCCTGACGAAGATCGCCAACGACCTGCGGTGGATGGCGTCCGGTCCGCGCACCGGGCTGGCGGAGATCTCACTGCCCGACCTCCAACCCGGGTCGTCCATCATGCCCGGCAAGGTCAACCCCGTGATCCCGGAGGCGGTCCTCATGGTCGCCGCCCAGGTCACCGGCAACGACGCGACGGTCGCCGCGGCGGGAGCGGCCGGCAACTTCGAGCTGAACGTCATGCTGCCGGTCATCGCCAAGAACGTACTGGAGTCGGTCCGGCTGCTCGCGAACGTCTCGCGGCTGCTCGCGGACCGCACCGTCGACGGCGTCGTCGCGCACCGGGACCGGGCCCGCGAGTACGCCGAGTCGTCCCCCTCCGTCGTCACGCCGCTCAACAAGTACATCGGGTACGAGGAGGCCGCCAAGGTCGCCAAGAAGGCGCTGGCCGAGCGGAAGACGATCCGTCAGGCCGTGCTGGAGGGCGGCTACGTCGAGCGCGGCGACCTCACGAACGAGCAGCTGGACGAGGCGCTGGACGTGCTACGGATGACCCGCCCGTGACCGGACGACCGTCGTGAGCGCCCGCGAACGCTCGTGGACGTCGGCGCTCGTCCGCGATCACCGGCGCGCCAGGTGGCAAGGGCACCTAATATCTGTCCATGGCAGACGGTGAAGCGGTGAGCGCGGCGACGGAAGCGGGGACCGAGGGGGGCGGTCCGGCGGCCCCGGCGGGGTACTGGGCGCCCGGCAGCCGGATCCTGTGGCGGTACCGGGAGAACGGCGGCCCGCACCTCCACATCGTGCGCCCCGTCACCGTCGTACGGGACGACGCCGACCTGCTCGCCGTGTGGCTGGCCCCCGGCACCGACTGTGTGAAGCCGGTACTCGCCGACGGCACGCCCGTGCACCTGGAACCGCTGGTCACGCGCTACACCAAACCGCGCACCGTGCAGCGCGACCGGTGGTTCGGCACGGGTGTGCTGAAGCTGGCCCGGCCCGGCGAGCCCTGGTCGGTGTGGCTGTTCTGGGATCCGGGCTGGCGGTTCAAGAACTGGTACGTGAACCTGGAGGAGCCGCTGACCCGCTGGGAGGGCGGGGTGGACTCCGAGGACCACTTCCTGGACATCTCCGTCCAACCGGACCGCACCTGGCACTGGCGGGACGAGGACGAGTTCGCCCAGGCCCAGCGGGACCGGCTGATGGACGCCCGGCTCGCCGAGCGGGTGCGGAAGGCGGGGCGTGCCGCGGTGGCGGAGATCCGCGCCTGGGGCTCCCCGTTCGCGGACGGCTGGGAACACTGGCGCCCGGATCCGTCCTGGCCGGTACCGTCGCTGCCCGGAGACTGGGACCGCACGCCCGCGCACGTGTCCTCATGAGACCCTTGATACGCCCCCGGGCAGGAAACGTAGGATCGTCCTCCGCAAGGGAGCGCGGCACCAACCGGCGAAGTGTGCGCTGTGCTTGACCGATCGTCACCGAGGGGCGGCAGGACGTGAGCGAGAGGTACGAGGGCGACACGGATACGGGCCGCAGACGGTCCGCCGGTGACACAGGAACAGCTTCTGACCACGCGGCGATCCCGTTCCCGGGCCACGTATGTCCGGGTATCGGGATTTCTGCGGGACGAACTGCACGCGCCGCGCGCAGTCCCGGACGGATGGATTCGACACGCGTGACGGAGCACCCGACCTCCTTCGACCGCCCCCCGACGGGCGGCGACCCCGCGGATCCCCGCGGGGCGCTCCTGCGTACCCCCGTGCCGCCACGCGCCCCCGGGGCCGCGTTACCGGCACAGGGGCGCACCGGAGAGACGCCGCCCACCGCGGGTGCGGACTCCTCCGGCACCTTCGAGCACTCCCAGCCCGGCGCCGAGCAGGCCGCCGAGCCCGGCACGCACCGCCCGCGGCCCACGTCCGACAGCGTCCCGGCCCAGCCCGGCGGTGCGCAGACCGGAGCGGGGACCGTCCCCGGAGCCGTACCCGGTTCCGGGACACCGGCGGGTGCGGAGCGCCGTGGCGCGCCGCTGGAACCGGACCGCCGTACCGGGCAGCCCACCATGCCGGGACAGCCCACGCCCATGCGGCGGGACGGTGACCGGCTGCGGTTCGTGGGAGCCGCGACCCGGCGGATCGCCCGGGGCATGGACCTCGACGAGATCGTGATGGGGCTGTGCCGGGCCACCGTGCCGACGTTCGCGGACGCGATCCTCGTCTACCTGCGCGAGCCGCTGCCGGTCGGCGACGAACGGCCCACCGGCCCCCTCGTGCTGCGGTTGCGCCGCACCGACCGGATACCGGCCGAGCGGGACACCGAGAGCGGCTTCACGCCCGCGGCCCAGCCCGAGCTCTCCGAGCTGGACACGGTCGGCTCCGAGCTGTGCGAGGTGCGGCCGGGCAGCGCGCTCGCCGAGGTGCTGCGCGGTGTGCGGCCGGTCTTCACGGACACGCCCGCCGCCCGCGCCGCCCTGCCCGAACTGCTCGGCGACGAGCGGGACTTCGCCGTACCCGACGGCCGGCGGGCGATCCTCGCGCCGCTGCGCGGCCGGCGCCGGGTGATCGGGGCCGCCCTGTTCCTGCGCGGCCCGGAGCGCGTCGCCTTCGAGACCGACGACCTGCTGGTCGCCGCCCAGCTCGCCACGCACAGCGCCCTCGGCATCGACAAGGCGGTGCTGTACGGGCGTGAGGCGTACATCGCCGACGAGTTGCAGCGCACCATGCTCCCGGAGAACCTGCCGCGCTGCACCGGCGTCAGGCTGGCCTCCCGCTACCTCCCGGCGGCCGAGACGGCACGGGTCGGCGGCGACTGGTACGACGCCATCCCGCTGCCCGGCAGCAGGGTCGCGCTGGTCGTCGGTGACGTCATGGGCCACTCCATGACGTCGGCGGCCATCATGGGCCAGCTCCGGACCACCGCGCAGACCCTGGCCGGGCTCGACCTGCCCCCGCAGGAGGTGCTGCACCACCTCGACGAGCAGGCCCAGCGCCTGGGCACCGACCGCATGGCGACCTGCCTGTACGCCGTGTACGACCCGGTATCGCACCGCATCACCGTCGCCAACGCCGGGCACCCGCCGCCCGTGCTGCTGCACATGGACGGCCATGCCGAGGTGCTGCGGGTGCCCGCGGGCGCCCCCATCGGGGTCGGCGGCGTGGACTTCGAGGCCGTCGAGCTGGACGCCCCCGCCGGCGCGACCCTGCTCCTCTACACGGACGGGCTGGTCGAGTCCCGGCTGCGCGACGTGTGGACCGGCATAGAGCAGCTGCGGGAGCGCCTCGCGGCGACCGCGCAGCTCACCGGTCCCGACCATCCGCCGCCTCTGGAAGCCCTGTGCGACGAGGTGCTGGACATGCTCGGTCCGGGCGACCGGGACGACGACATCGCGCTGCTCGCCGCCCGCTTCGACGGCATCGCGCCCAGCGACGTGGCGTACTGGTTCCTGGAGCCCGATGACACCGCCCCCGGCCGGGCCCGGCGCCTGGCCCGGCGCGCCCTCGCCCGCTGGGGCATGGAGGACCTCACGGACTCGGTGGAGCTGCTGGTCAGTGAGGTCGTGACCAACGCCGTGCGGTACGCCACCAAGCCGGTCACGCTGCGGCTGCTGCGTACGGACGTGCTGCGCTGCGAGGTCGGCGACGACGTGCCGCAGCTGCCGCGGCTGCGGCAGGCACGGGCGACGGACGAGGGCGGGCGCGGGCTGTACCTGGTGAACCGGCTGGCCCGGCGCTGGGGGGCGACGCGGCTGAGCACCGGGAAGGTGGTCTGGTTCGAGCTGAACCGGGGCTGAGGCACGTACCCGCGAAAGGGCGCCCGGTGAGGGTCACCGGGCGCCCTTTCGCGCGTTCCTGTCGTCGGTCACCGCTCCTGCCGGTCCCCGTCCGGGAAGAGCGGGTTCTCCGGCTCCGTGGGCTCACCGCCGGTCGGCGGTGGTTCGGTCGACGGACTGTTCGACGGGGACTGAGCCGGCTCCTCGGTCGTCGGCTCGTCGGTCGTCGGCTCGTCGGTCGTCGGCTCGTCGGTGGTCGGCTCGTCGGTGGTCGGCTCCTGGGTCGTCGGCTCGTCGGACGGCGACTGCGTCGGCGGCTCGGGGGCCGACGGCGACTCGCTGGGCTGCACCGCGGCGCCCTGCTTGGTCTCCAGGTCGAACTCGGTGACCTCGCCCATGACGCCGAAGGTGTACGCCGCCCAGATCTCCGCGGGGAAGCCACCGCCGTCGACGCGGGGCTCTCCGCCCGCCTTGTACATCGGGACCTGCGGGTGCGGTGCCTTGTCGTCCTCGCCGAACAGGCCGACCGAGGTGACCAGGCCGGGCGTGAAGCCGGTGAACCACGCCGACTTGTTGTTGTCGGACGTACCCGTCTTGCCGGCGACCTGCTGGCCGTCGCGCAGGGGGTTCTCCCGCACGGACCGCCTGGCCGTACCGTCGTCGACCACGCCGGTCAGTACGGAGGTCACCGTGTCGGCGGCCTCGCGGCCGATGACCTGCTCGCCGATCGGGTCGGGGAGCTCGATCCTGCGGTCCTTGTGCTCGATCGACTTCACGACGGCCGGGGTGACCTTCTTGCCGTGGTTGTCGAGGGTGGCGTAGACGCCGGCCATCTCCAGCGGGCTCGCGCCCATACTGCCCAGGGTCTGCGCCGGCACGGCATCCACGCCCTCGGTGTCCATGCCGAGTTCGCCCGCGGTCTTGATGACCTCGGACATGCCGACGTCGATGCCCATCTGCGCGAAGACGGAGTTGACGGACTTGTTCATCGCCTCCTGGACGGTGACGTCGCCGTAGCTCCTGTCGTCTTCGTTGGGGGGTGCGAAGCCGACCTCGCGGTCGCCGTCCAGCACGGGGCGCTCACTCGTGCCGTCGTAGATCGTGTTGGCCGTGATCGGCACGCCGTCCTGCGTCTCGGCGTCCTGCTCGACGGCCGCGGCGAGGATCACCGGCTTGAAGGTGGAGGCGGGCTGGTAGTCGTCGCGGGTGGCGTTGTTCGTGAAGTGCTTCAGGTAGTCCACGCCGCCGTACATCGCCAGGACCGCGCCGGTCTTCGGGTCGACGGAGACGGCGCCGGCCTGGACGTCGGCGTCGACCGCGCGCTTGTCGGGGTCCAGCTTGCTGGTGAGCTTGGCCTTGACCGCCTTCTCCAGCTCCGCCTGCTTCTTCTCGTCGATGTTGAGCGTGATGGTGTAGCCGCCGAGGTCGACCAGGGCCTTGGCCTGCTCCATGTCCTCGGCGGCGCCCTGGGCGACGAGCCGCTGTTTCAGCGTGAACTCGGCCGCGTCCACCAGGTACCCGGTCTGGCCCTCCATCCCCTGCACCGGCTTGGGCGCCTCGGGCTCCGGGAACTTCATGTTCTGGCGGTCGGCTCGGCCCAGCCACTTCTGCTCGACCATGTTGTTCAGCACGTAGTTCCAGCGCTCCTGGACCAGCTTCTTGCCGGTGTCGCTGGCGATCGCCCAGTCGTACTGGTTGGGCGCCTGGAGCAGCGCCGCGAGGTACGCGCCCTGCTCGACCGTCAGGTCCTCGGCGTCGACGCGGTAGTAGGCCTGGGCGGCGGCCTGGATGCCGTAGGCGCCGCGGCCGTAGTAGCTGGTGTTGATGTAGCCGGCGAGGATGTAGTCCTTGGACTTCTCCCGGTCCAGCTTCAGGGAGATGACCAGTTCCTTCAGCTTGCGCGAGACCGTCTGTTCCTGGGACAGGTAGTAGTTCTTGACGTACTGCTGGGTGATCGTCGAACCGCCCTGCGCGCCCTTGCCGGAGAGCGTGTTGAGCACACCGCGCGCGGTGCCCTTGAGGTCGACGCCGGCGTCCTTGTAGAAGGTCTTGTTCTCCGCGGCGACGAAGGTGCGCTGGACCTCCTTGGGCACCTTGGCCAGGTCGACGATCTCGCGGTTGCGCTCGCCGTCACGGGCCATGATGCTGCCGTCGCTGTACTTGTAGACGTTGCTCTGCAGCTCCGCCTCGGGGTTCCCCTCGGGGATGTCGATCACCAGGTAGAGCACGATGAAAGCACCCATGCCGAGCAGGCAGAGGCCGAAGAAGGTCCCGAGGATCTTCTTCCAGGTGAACAGCGCGCGTATGCCGCTCTTACCGGTCCCGCCCGCCCCCGCGGAACGGCGGCGTTTGGGCGCCGCGCGGCGGCCACCGCGCTGTCGCGCTTTTCTCTCTTCCGCTCGTCCCATGGGTCCGATCCGCTCCGCTTCGTTCATCTGTGACCACGTCTCGCACACGAGTCACACAGGTTCGTCGCTCAGGTCAGCTCAGAAAGCTAACACCGGGAGATATGACATACGGCTGCCGATCCAGCCTTTTACGGACGTGAGAATCAGCACCCGCTCCTACGGAACCGACGTACGAGGGGTGTGCAAGGTTGCCGTACGCGGGTAAAGTGTTATCACTTAGCTAGATCGAAGATAGATGCCGAGCAAGCGCGAGCACGCCCGGCCGGAACGGGGGACCACCCATGCCCACACACGACACGCACGACACTTCGCAGGTCACCGCCGACGTACCCGAGATGCCGGCGCCACGGGTGCGCGAGATGCAGGCGCACAGCATCGGCGGCGGCCTCGCGCTGCTGCTGGGGCTGGTCGGGCTGCTCGTCGGCGCCGGCCTGATCGCCACCGCGACGGCGGCCGCGTCGGCCGGAGCGAAGGCCGCCCTGATCGTCGCGGGCATCGTGGTCGCCCTGGCCGCGTTCCTCGCGATGTGCGGGCTGAACATGGTGGCGCCGGGCGAGGCCCGGGTGGTCCAGCTCTTCGGGCGCTACCGGGGCACGATCCGGCAGGACGGGCTGCGCTGGGTGAACCCCCTCACCTCGCGCACCAAGATCTCGACGCGGGTACGCAACCACGAGACGGCCGTCCTGAAGGTGAACGACGCCTACGGCAACCCCATCGAGCTGGCCGCCGTCGTGGTGTGGCGGGTGGAGGACACCGCGCAGGCCACCTTCGAGGTGGACGACTACATCGAGTTCGTCTCCACCCAGACCGAGGCGGCCGTGCGGCACATCGCCATCGAGTACCCCTACGACGCCCACGACGAGGACGGCCTCTCGCTGCGCGGCAACGCCGAGGAGATCACCGAGAAGCTCGCCGTCGAACTGCACGCGCGCGTGGAGGCGGCCGGGGTGCAGATCATCGAGTCCCGCTTCACGCACCTCGCGTACGCCCCCGAGATCGCCTCGGCGATGCTCCAGCGGCAGCAGGCCGGCGCGGTGGTCGCGGCGCGGCGGCAGATCGTGGACGGCGCGGTGGGCATGGTCGAGGCGGCGCTCGCCCGGATCAGCGAGCAGGGCATCGTGGAGATGGACGACGAGCGCAAGGCGGCGATGGTGTCCAACCTGATGGTCGTGCTCTGCGGGGACCGCGCCGCCCAGCCGGTCCTGAACACGGGGACGCTCTACCAGTGACGACCCCGTCCGAGGGCCCCCCGTCCCGGGGTTCCAGGTCCGAGAGCTCCCCGCCCGGGGGCTCCGCGCCCCAGGACCCGGCCCCGAAGCGTCGGCCGCAGCAGCAGCGCAAGCAGGTGCTGCTGCGGCTGGACCCACAGGTGTACGAGGCGCTGGCCCGCTGGGCGGGCGACGAGCTGCGCTCGGCCAACGCCCAGATCGAGTTCCTGCTCCGCAGGGCACTGGCGGAGGCGGGCCGGCTGCCCGGGGACGCCGGACCGCTGCCACGCCGAGGGCGCCCGCCCAGGGGTCCGGGGGCGGGACCCGGGCCCACCCCACCGTCGTGACGAAGCCGGACAGGCCGCGCCACCGCGTCACGCGGAGGCGCGGCCTCCGCCGTCACGGAACCGTGACAATCGCCCCCGACCTGCGGTCCCGTACACCCCGCCACGATCTCTGCACCGGGCGTATACATGACGCGTATACACCGTGTGTAGAGTGCTCCGCATGTCCATCGGTCACACCCTCCTGGGGCTCCTGGAGTCCGGGCCGCGCCACGGTTACGACCTGAAGCGCGCCTTCGACGAGAAGTTCGGTCACGACCGGCCGCTGCACTACGGCCAGGTCTACTCGACGATGTCCCGCCTGCTGAAGAACGGCCTCGTCGTCGTCGACGGCATCGAGGCGGGCGGCGGTCCCGAGCGCAAGCGGTACGCGATCACCGATGCGGGGATCACCGACGTACAGCAGTGGCTCGCCACGCCAGAGAAGCTCGAGCCGTACCTCCAGTCGACGCTCTACACCAAGGTCGTCCTCGCGCTGCTCACCCACCGCGACGCCGCCGACATCCTCGACACGCAGCGCTCGGAGCATCTGCGCGGCATGCGGATCCTCACCGACCGCAAGCGCAAGGGCGATCTCGCCGACCAGCTCATCTGCGACCACGCCCTGTTCCATCTGGAGGCCGACCTGCGGTGGCTGGAGCTGACCGCGGCGCGCCTCGACAAGCTCCGCGAGGCGGTGGCCCGATGACTCCTCCCGCAGGTTCGCTGCTCTCGGCCGAGCAGCTGCGCAAGGCCTACGGCCCGACCCTCGCCCTCGACGGCGCGGAGTTCTCCATCCACCCCGGCGAGGTCGTCGCCGTGATGGGCCCCTCCGGGTCCGGCAAGTCGACGCTGCTGCACTGCCTCGCCGGCATCGTGCCGCCCGACTCGGGGACGATCGCGTACAACGGGCGTGAGCTGTCCGCCATGAACGATGCCCAGCGCAGTGCGCTGCGCCGCTCGGACTTCGGGTTCGTGTTCCAGTTCGGGCAGCTCGTGCCGGAGCTGACCTGCGTCGAGAACGTCGCCCTTCCGCTGCGGCTGAACGGCACCTCCCGCAAGGAGGCCGAGCGGGCCGCGCTGACCTGGATGGAGCGCCTCGAGGTCGACGACCTGCGCAAGAAGCGGCCCGGCGAGGTCTCCGGCGGCCAGGGCCAGCGGGTCGCGGTGGCGCGGTCGCTGGTGACCAACCCGCGTGTGCTCTTCGCCGACGAGCCGACCGGCGCGCTGGACTCCCTCAACGGCGAGCGTGTGATGGAACTCCTCACGGACGCCGCCCGCTCCACCAACGCCGCCGTCGTCCTCGTCACCCACGAGGCCCGGGTGGCCGCCTACTCCGACCGCGAGATCGTCGTGCGCGACGGCAAGTCCCGGGACATGGAGCGGGTCGTATGAGCGTGCGGCAGTGGGCCCGGGACCTGGCCATGGGCGCCCGCTTCGCCTTCACCGGCGGGCGCGAGGGCTGGACCCGGGCCGTGCTGACGGCCGTCGGTGTCGGACTCGGCGTGGCGCTGCTCCTGCTGACGACGGCGATCCCGAACGCGCTCGCCGTCCGGCACGACCGGGAGGCGGCCCGTACCGACATCACCTTCTCCTCCGAGCAGTTGCCGAAGGCCGACGACACCCTCGTGGTCGCCGAGGTCGGCTCGGACTTCCGCGACGACAGTGTCCGGGGCCGGGCCCTGGACCCCGAGGGGCCGCGGGCGCCGCTGCCGCCGGGGGTGGAGAAATTCCCCGCGGTCGGGGAGATGGTGGTCTCCCCCGCGCTGAAGAAGCTGCTGGAGTCCGGCTCCGGCGCGCTGCTGCGCGAGCGGCTGCCGGACCGGATCGTCGGCACCATCGGGGAGAGCGGGCTGATCGGCTCGGCAGAACTCGCCTTCTACCGGGGCGCCGACGACCTCGCGTCGCACATCGACGGGGGCTCGATCACCCGTATCGACCGGTTCGGGGATCCGGATCCGTCGTCCGAGCGGTCCGACCCGGTACTGCTCCTGCTGATCCTCGTCGTCTTCGTGGTGCTGCTGACACCGGTCGCGGTCTTCATCGCCGCGGCCGTGCGGTTCGGCGGCGAGCGGCGGGACCGGCGGCTCGCCGCGCTGCGGCTGGTGGGCTCGGACGGTGGTATGACCCGGCGGATCGCCGCGGGCGAGGCGATGGCGGGCGCCGTGCTGGGGCTGGTCTTCGGCGCCGTGTTCTTCATGATCGGACGCCAGCTCGCGGGCACCGCCGAGGTGTTCCGCATCAGTGTGTTCCCGAGCTACCTCAACCCGTCGCCGCTGCTGGCCCTGCTGGTCGGCGTCGCGGTGCCGGCGGCTGCGGTGCTGGTGACGCTGTTCGCGCTGCGCGGGGTGGTCATCGAACCGCTCGGCGTGGTCCGCGCGGGCCGGCCGGCGCGGCGCCGCCTGTGGTGGCGGCTGCTGCTCCCGCTGGCCGGTCTCGCCATGCTCTACCCGATGATCGGCGACGGGCGGGACAACGGCGACTTCAACCAGTACCTGGTGACCGGGGGCGTCGTCCTGCTCCTGGTGGGCGTGACCGCGCTGCTGCCGTGGATCGTGGAGACCGTCGTCGCCCGGCTCGGCTCGGGCGGCGTGGCCTGGCAGCTCGCCGTGCGCAGGCTGCAGATGAGCAGCGGTACGGCGGCCCGGATGGTCAACGGCATCGCGGTGGCCGTCGCGGGGGCGATCGCGCTGCAGATGCTGTTCGTCGGCGTGGACGACGACTACACCAGGTCCACCGGGCAAAACCTCTCGCAGGCACAGATGGAGGTCACCCTGCCGAGTGAGCTGCTGGTGGCCCGGGCGGCCGGCGAGCTCCGGGACACCGAGGGCGTGAAGGCCGTCTACGGCTACTCCGAGGGCTACCTCGGCGACCGCCCCGAGGACCCGGAGCACGGTTCGACGGTGACCGTGGGCGACTGCGCGGCGCTGCGGGCGATGGCCCGCATCGACTCCTGCGCCGACGGGGACGTGTTCGCCGTCCACGGTGCCGAGTGGGACGGCGAGGAGGACATGGCGAAGCTGGCCGTGGCGGGCCGGAAGCTTTACGTGGACCCGTCGTACGAGGGCGGCCCGAAGAGCGAGGAGATCCCCTGGACGGTGCCGCAGGGCGTGAAGGCGGCGAAGCCGCGCAAGGGGCTGCTGGCCGGGATCGACCGGGGCGGCTTCCTGTTCACCCCGAAGGCGGTGCCGGACGCGCTCGCGCCGGCCCTGACCGGCCACGCCTACCTCAAGCTGGACGAGTCGGTGGCGGACGTGCACGACCGGGTACGGACGGCCGCGGCGGGCATCGATCCGCTGGCGGACACCCTGACCTGGGCGGAAACGGAGCGGACCGGCCGGTTCGATGCCATCCGCACCGGTCTGTTCGTCGGGACGGCGTGCGTACTGGCGCTGATCGGGGTAAGCCTGCTGGTCTCGCAGCTGGAGCAGTTGCGCGAGCGGAAGAAGCTGCTGTCGGCCCTGGTCGCCTTCGGCACCCGGCGGCGCACGCTCAGCCTGTCGGTGCTGTGGCAGACGGCGATTCCCATCGCGCTCGGCCTGCTGCTGGCCACGGTGGTGGGCCTGACCCTGGGCACGGTACTGCTGAAGATGACGAACACCCCGGTCAGCGTCGACTGGGCCGGCGTCCTGACCATGACCGGCATCGGCGCCGCGGTCGTCCTGGCGGTGACGCTGTTCAGCCTGCCGCCGCTGCTGCGGCTGATGCGGCCGGAGGGACTGCGCACGGAGTAGGTTCCCGGCGCGTACGGTCCGGCGTGCCTCCGGACCGAAGCCACACCGGGCCGAAGGCACGCCGGACCGGAGGCACGCCGGACCGAGGGCCGGACCGAAGGCACACCGGACCGAAGGCACACCGGACCGAAGGCACACCGGGCCGAAGGCACACCGGGCCGAAGGCACGCCGGACCGGAGGCACGCCGGACCGAGGGCACGCCGGGTGCGGCGTGCCCTCAGCCGTGCACCGTCCGTACCGGCAGGTCCTCCATCGCCTCCCGAAGGGCCGCCGCCAGCTCCTCGTACTCCGCGGAACGCGCCGCGCCCGTGCGCATGGCGAGGGCGATGCGGCGGGTGGGGGCCGGGTCGGCGAAGGAGCCGGTGAGGAGCTGGCTGGAGCGGGACGTCTCCACCCGGACCGCCGTACGCGGCAGCAGCGTCACGCCCAGGCCGCCCGCCACCAGCTGCACCAGCGTCGACAGACCGGCGGCCGTCGTCGTCGCCGGGACGCCCGCGCGGCCCGCCTCACGGCAGATGTCGAGTGCCTGGTCGCGCAGGCAGTGCCCCTCGTCGAGCAGCAGCAGCTTCAGCTCGCGCAGCACCGCCCGCTCGATGCCCTCCCGGCCGCCGAGCCGGTGGTCGAGCGGGGTGACGAGCACGAAGTCCTCGTCGAAGAGCGGGAGCTCCGTCACCCCGGGGACGCCGAGCGGTACCGCCAGCAGGAGCAGGTCGAGGCGGCCGGACGTGAGACCGTCCAGCAGGCTCGCCGTCTGCTCCTCGTGGACCTGGAGGTCCAGGTCCGGATAGCGGTCGTGGACCAGCCGCAGCACCGTCGGCAGCAGATACGGCGCCACCGTCGGGATGACCCCGAGCCGCAGCACCCCGGTGAAGGGCGCCCGCACCGCCTCCGCCTCCTCCAGCAGTGCGCCGACCTCCGCCAGTACCGCCTTCGTCCGTACCGCGAGCCGTTCCCCGGCGGGCGAGAGCAGTACCTTGCGCGTCGTACGCTCCAAGAGGGTGACACCCAGTGCCTCCTCCAGGGCGGAAACGGCGCCGGAGAGCGCGGGCTGGCTCATGCCGATCGCGGCAGCGGCATCGCGGAAGTGCAGATGCTCGGCGACCGCTTCGAAAGCCCGCAGCTGGGCGAGGCTGGGCTGCCTCTTCTTACCGGGCACTAATAGCCACCTCCGATCAACTCGACCGAGTGTAGCTATTTCACTAATCAATGCACCCTGTGCCAACATCAATAACGTCCAACCCATGGGAAATACTCGCAAAACGGGTGTTTCTTCGCTGCATTTTTGGAGAGCGCGTGCTCACTGTCGGTGACAAGTTCCCCGAGTTCGATCTGACCGCCTGCGTCTCGCTGGAGAAGGGCAAGGAGTTCCAGCAGATCAACCACAAGACCTACGAGGGTCAGTGGAAGGTCGTCTTCGCATGGCCCAAGGACTTCACCTTCGTGTGCCCGACCGAGATCGCCGCCTTCGGCAAGCTGAACGACGAGTTCGCCGACCGTGACGCCCAGGTCCTCGGCTTCTCCGGCGACTCCGAGTTCGTCCACCACGCCTGGCGCAAGGACCACCCGGACCTGACCGACCTGCCGTTCCCGATGATGGCGGACTCCCGCCACGAGCTGATGCGCGACCTCGGCATCGAGGGCGAGGACGGCTTCGCCAAGCGCGCCGTGTTCATCGTGGACCAGAACAACGAGATCCAGTTCACCATGGTGACCGCCGGCTCGGTCGGCCGTAACCCCAAGGAGGTCCTGCGGGTCCTCGACGCCCTGCAGACCGACGAGCTCTGCCCGTGCAACTGGAGCAAGGGCGACGAGACCCTCGACCCCGTCGCGCTGCTGTCGGGAGAGTGAGCTGACATGTCCCTCGATTCCCTGAAGTCCGCCGTACCGGACTACGCCAAGGACCTGAAGCTCAACCTGGGTTCGGTCATCGGCAACTCCGGTCTCCCGGCGCAGCAGCTGTGGGGCACCGTGCTGGCGACCGCCATCGCCTCGCGCTCCCCCATAGTGCTGCGTGAGCTGGAGCCGGAGGCGAAGGCGAACCTCACGCCCGAGGCGTACTCGGCCGCCAAGTCGGCCGCCGCCGTCATGGCGATGAACAACGTCTTCTACCGCACCCGGCACCTGCTGTCGGACCACGAGTACGGCACCCTGCGCGCCGGTCTGCGGATGAACGTCATCGGCAACCCGGGCGTCGACAAGGTCGACTTCGAGCTGTGGTCCTTCGCGGTGTCCGCCATCAACGGCTGCGGCATGTGCCTGGACTCGCACGAGCAGGTGCTCCGCAAGGCCGGCGTGGACCGCGAGACGATCCAGGAGGCGTTCAAGATCGCCGCCGTGGTCGAGGCCGTCGGCGTCACGCTGGACGCCGAGGCGGTTCTCGCCGACCAGTAGTCCCGCGCCGCGGAGACGAAACGGGCCCCGCTCACCGACTCGGTGAGCGGGGCCCGCCGCGTGTCGCTACGCCGGAGAGGTGTCCGACGGCGGCGGTTCGGCCGCCGCGGGCTCCGGCGCGGGGCCCGCCACCGCGGAGGCGTCCGCCACGGAGGCGTCCGTCGGGGGGACGTCCGTCGGCCTCGCGCCGCGCGGTTTCGCGGACTGCCGCGCAGTGGCCTCACGGGAGTACGCCCGCAGATAGCCCACGACGGTGTTCGTCACCGCCACCAGCGGTACGGCGACCACCGCGCCGCCGATGCCGGCCACCATGCCGCCGGTGGCCACCGCCAGCACCACCGCCAGCGGATGGACCCGCACCGCGCGGCCCAGGATGAACGGCTGCAGGATGTGACCCTCGATCTGCTGCACCACCAGCACCACGACGAGCGTCATGACCGCCGCGAACATGCCCTGCGTCACCAGCGCCACCACGACCGCGAGCGCGCCGGACACCACCGCGCCGACGAGCGGGATGAAGGCGAACAGGAAGATGAACACGGCCAGCGGGACGGCCATCGGCACGTCCAGGAAGTAGATGCCGAGGCCGATGAAGATGGCGTCGATCAGCGCCACGATCACCGTGCCGCGGACATACGCCGTCAGCGTCCGCCACGCGCGCGGACCGGCCCCGGCCACGCCCGGCCGGGCCGCCGCCGGCACCAGCTTCAGCGTCCACTGCCAGATGCGCTTGCCGTCGTAGAGCAGGAAGAGCGTCGAGAAGGCGGCCAGCAGGATGCCCGTGAGCGCCTCGACGACGACCGTGACGCCCTCCAGACCGGCGGACGTTATCTGGTCGGTGTTGGCGCCGACCGCCTCGCGCAGGTTCTTGGCGATCTCGTTGATCTGCTTGTCGGTGACGTGGAAGGGGCTGTTCAGGAGCCAGTTGCGCAGCTCGTCGATGCCGTCCTGGACCTGGTCGGAGAGGTTGTCGATGTTCTCCATGACCTGCCAGGTGACGAACCAGCCGATCAGCCCCATCACCACGAACCCGAGGATGGCGGTCAGGGCGGTGGCCGGCCCCCGCGGCACCCCGTGCCGGCGCAGCCACGCCACGGTCGGCTGGAGCAGCGCCGTGATCAGCAGCGCGGCCACGAACGCCAGCACCACCAGCTGTACGGCGCTGATGACCCGCATCAGTACCCATACGGTGCCCGCGAGGACCAGCAGCCGCCACCCCGCCTCCGCGGCGACGCGCACACCCCAGGGCACGGCCTGTGCCGGGTCGGGGCGGGTCTGGACCACGAGCGGGTGTTGGGCGGAGGTGTACTCCCCAGGCGTGTCTTCCGGTGACGGCGGCGCCGCCTGGTCGGCGGCGGTCGCCGGTGCGTCGTCGTCGTCGGAGTCGGCCCGCTCGGCCGCTTCGCGTCGCTGCTCCAACCGCCTGCTCATCCGGGTCAGTCCGGCGCCGAGCCGACCGAGCCACCCTGGCACTCGAGACATGATCCGTCCTCTTCCCCCGTCTTTCCCCACCACTCCCCCCGGAGTCGTTTCGGTCCGACCGTACATGGCGGGAACGCGAAAGCCCCTCACCGTAGGACGGTGAGGGGCTGCGCGAGGTTGAGCGGTGTTCCGGCCGCGCCGGGCGGGCTCAGTACCAGTGGTTGGCCTGCCAGAAGGACCATGCGTCACACGGGCTGCCGTAGCGGCTGTCCATGTAGTTGAGGCCCCACTTGATCTGGGTGGCCGGGTTGGTCCGCCAGTCGGCGCCCGCGGAGGAGTACTTGCCGGCCGGCAGCGCCTGGAAGAGACCGTAGGCGCCCGAGGAGGGGTTGACCGCCTGGTAGTTCCAGCTGGACTCGTGGTCCACGATGTTGCTGAAGCACTGCCACTGGCCGCTGGGCACCATCTGACGGGCCATCGCCTGGATCTGGCTGATGCTGTAGGAGCTCTGGACGGCGAAGCTGGTGGACTCGCGCTTGGCGTCGCGGCTGGCCGCTTCCTCCTGCGCCTTGCGCTTCTTGGCCTCCTCGGCCGCCTTGGCTTCCTTCTTGGCCTTCTCCTGCTTGGCCACGGCGGTCTCGGCGGCTGCCTTGCGGGCCGCCTCCTCGGCGTCCTTCTTGGCGCTCGCGTCCGCGGCGATGGCCTGTACGTCGGCCTGCTGCGTCAGGGACGCGGTCTGCACCTGCGCCTGCTCGCCCATGGGGATGTCCGCGAGCAGCGTCGTGCCTGCTGCTGTCGCCTCCGCGTCGTTGTTCTGCGCGGTGCTGCCCGAGGCAACGCCGACGACGCTTCCGACTGCGGTGACCGCCGTGGCCGAGGCCACTGCGAATCCCCGGACCGAGATCCGGCTCACACGGTTTCCTTCCAGCATCGCCCGCTTCGGTGACCCTCGCGGACGCAATCGTGCCCCTGGCGCTGGCCTCCCCAACTACGGGTCACGGGAGGCGCGGGCCCGGTGGACAACTCCCCCGAAGGGAGCGCCACGTGGTGCTCGGGCGGCATACGACGCTGCTATGGAGTTGGACTGGTGCGTCTGTGGTGCCGTACCGCTGGGGGCACAGGTGTGTCGTATGCGGGGCCTGACAGGAGTGAGACTCTGCCGTAACCCGACGGGGTGAGGCAATTCTGTGTTGCGTGTGAAAGCTCACATCCCGTTTGACCCAGGGGATTCCCGGAAACCCCCACCCGCGAAGACGCCGCCCGGCTAGGCTCTTGGCCTTTCCGAGCGGCGCCGACTCTCGGGTAACCGGCCCTTCACGGGTCGGAGTCCGCGGAAGCGTCAGATGTGCCCGTCCTCCAGCATTTCGGTCACAAGTGCCGCGATCTGGGACCTCTCGGAGCGGGTCAGGGTGACGTGCGCGAAGAGCGGATGGCCCTTCAGCTTCTCGACGACGGCGACGACTCCGTCGTACCGCCCGACCCGCAGATTGTCCCGCTGCGCCACGTCATGGGTCAGTACGACCCGTGAATTGGCGCCGATGCGGGACAGCACGGTCAGCAGGACGTTCCGCTCCAGGGACTGCGCCTCGTCCACGATGACGAACGCGTCGTGCAGCGAGCGCCCCCGGATGTGGGTGAGCGGCAGCACCTCCAGCATCCCGCGCGCGGTCACCTCCTCGATGACCTCCCGGCTGGTGACGGCCGACAGCGTGTCGAAGACCGCCTGCGCCCAGGGGCTCATCTTCTCGGCCTCGGAGCCGGGCAGATAGCCGAGCTCCTGCCCGCCCACCGCGTACAGCGGACGGAAGACCATCACCTTCTGGTGCTGCCGGCGCTCCAGCACGGCCTCCAGGCCCGCGCACAGAGCCAGCGCCGACTTGCCGGTGCCGGCCCGGCCGCCCATCGACACGATGCCGACGTCCGGGTCGAGGAGCAGGTCGAGCGCGATCCGCTGCTCGGCGCTGCGGCCCTTGATGCCGAACGCCTCCCGGTCGCCGCGGACCAGGCGGACGTTGCCGTCGGGCGTGACCCGGCCGAGGGCCTTGCCGCGCTCCGACTGGATGGTCAGGCCCGTGTGCACCGGCAGCTCGGCGGCCTCGGGGACGTAGACCCGGCCCTCCTCGAAGAGCACGTCCACCTGCTCACCCGGCAGGGTGAGTTCGGACATGCCGGTCCAGCCGGAGGCGTCCGTGATGGCCAGCTCGGCGCGGTACTCCTCGGCGAGCAGACCGACGGAGGACGCCTTGATCCGCAGCGGGAGGTCCTTGGACACGACTGTGACGTCGAATCCTTCCGCCTGCAGATTGCGGGCCACCGCGAGGATGCGGGAGTCGTTGTCCCCCAGGCGATAGCCGTTGGGCAGCACACTGGGGTCCGAGTGGTTGAGCTCGACACGCACGGTGCCGCCGAGATCCCCGATCGGAATGGGGGCGTCGAGGCGACCGTGCCGCACCCGGAACTCGTCGAGCAGGCGCAGGGCCTGCCGGGCGAAGTAGCCGAGCTCGGGATGGTGCCGCTTGGCCTCCAGCTCCGTCACCACGACGATCGGGAGCACGACCTCGTGCTCGTCGAAGCGGTTCAGAGCGTTCGGGTCGGCCAGCAGGACGCTGGTGTCGAGAACGTAGGTGCGCCGATCAGGCTTGTGGCGCTTTGTGCTGGTCACCACGGAAGGACGTACCCCCTCGGAAGAGGTCGGGGAGCGACGGAGTGGACGCTGGGCCGGGAGGGCGGGAACGAGCCGACCGGTTGGGCCCGCCTGTCAGGCAGGTCCGTAAGACCGCCATGCACCGGCGTGGGCCGCGAACCGGCCCTCCGCCGCGTCTTCCGTGCCGTGACCGCACGGTGGGGCTGGTGCAAAGAGCCTCCCGGGCGGACGGCTCCGTGCCGTCCGCTGAGATACGACACCCGTGGTTCGGGCGTCGACCTGCTTGGCTTATGCCCTCGATCGAGCGCCGCCATGCCACGACACAGGACGGCGCACCGGTGAACTCCTCATTACGGGCGCCACGCCGGGAGATCGCGGCGCGAGGTACGAGGCCCCGGAGGGGAGGGGAAGCCGGCCGGCGAGGAGAGGAGACGTGCGGCGAGAGGGCAGAAAAAACGGGCCGGTCCGTGGGGGGGAGACGGACCGGCCCGAGGGGGGGTTTCCACCATAACCCTTTGTAAGTGATGCTGCGTGCATCGGCGTGCCACAACTACTCTCCGAAGTTGCCCGGCGACGCCCGGATGCGCCCGGAAGCACTCATTCCGCCCTGAATCATGGCCAAAATACAGCCGATCCACGGGTGAACAGGAGCCGAAAGGGGCTGAAGGGACGGTTGGGCCATCCGAAGCGGCCCTGATGGCCCCCGCGAACCAGGGGGCGGCCCACCCCTGCTTCCCTCCACCGGGTGAACCCACCGGCGAACGCACGCTTGACCGGGCACCGCGCAGCCCCCTCCGCTGCGCGGTGCCACACGCGCAGCTTTGCTTACGCGAATTGCCTGCTCCGAACTTACGTGATCGGGAACGGCGGATTCGGCGCAAGGCGGACAACGATGAATAGCGATGTGGGAACTCTGTGAGGATCTGAGGGTGATTCCGCGCCCTGTCACCAGGCGTGCCGATATTTGCGAAGGTACGCCGCATACGCCCCGAATTCCTCCCCCTCCGGGCGCCAACCAGGCCGCGACCTGACCTACTCCTCTCCAACGTCACCTCATGACGAAGACAGCGGGGATCACTTGGGGCGCGGCGAGCGCACAGCGGCTGGACCGGCAGTTCCTGGCCATGTCCGCCCGAACGGGCACGCCGGTCGCCGACGTGGCCGGCGCGATGCTGGGCGTCCACGCCCAAGTACTGTCCGCGGCCGAACTGTCGGTAGGCCTGCGGACCGACGGCGTCACCCGGGCGGGCGTACGGACGTCCATGTGGCCGACCGGGTCACCGCCCGCACCGCCGCCCTCGCTCGTGAAGACGCACGGTCCGCGCGGGACGGTGCACCTGCTGCGAGCAGGAAGATCTCCTGCCTGGGGCGCGCCTGCTGCCGTACTTCGACGCGTACCTCATCGCCGCACAGCCGCGGGAGCTGCTGTTCCCCGGGGCCGCGTCCCGGCGGGCGCCGGCGGGCGGGCAGGCGGGCAACTTCCCCGTGCTGCTCGTGGACGGCGTCGCGGCGGGCGTCTGGCACCAGCGCCGCCGGGGGCGTCGTACGACGGTCACGATCGAACCGCTGGGCCGCCTGACGTCCCGGCAGCAGCGCGAGCCGGCGGAGCAGACGGAGCAGGCGGAG
This sequence comes from Streptomyces sp. NPDC097107, assembly GCF_044762405.1. Taxonomy (NCBI): domain Bacteria; kingdom Bacillati; phylum Actinomycetota; class Actinomycetes; order Kitasatosporales; family Streptomycetaceae; genus Streptomyces; species Streptomyces sp. NPDC097107. The sequence continues at coordinate 378,638 of NZ_JBIWEF010000008.1, forward strand.
CAGGCGGAGCAGACGGAGCAGGCGGAACGGGCCGGGGAGGTACTGGAAGCCAAGTCCGAGTCGGTGGTGGGCGAGGTGACGGTGGGCGCGCACGCGTAAGCGACTCGGCGTGCGCCGTGTGCGAGGAGTGCGGCTACCGACTTAGGGGCGCGGCGTGGCCCAGGGGCGCGGGCGTGGTCTCTGATCGCGGGCGTGACCTAGGGTCGCGGGCGTGACCTAGGGTCGCGGCTTGCGCGCGTCGAAGAGGTGACGCGTGCTGTGGGCGACGAAGGGGCCGTCGGCCTCGATGCGCTCGTGCAGGTCGCGCAGTCGGTCCCGGTAGCCCTCGACGGTGAAGCCGGGGACCATCCACACCACCTTGCGCAGGAAGTGAACGACGGCACCGATGTCGTGGAACTCCATCCGCAGCCGCTCCGCCCGCAGGTCGACGACCTCCAGACCGGCGGCCTCGGCGGCGGCACGCTCTCGTTCGGGGTGACGGTGGTTCCGGCTCTCCTCCGGCTGGGGCCCGAGGAAGTACTCGATGACCTCGAAGACGCTGCCGGGTCCGACGTGCTGGGCGAAGTACGTACCGCCGGGCGCGAGCACACGCGCGACCTCACCCCAGTGCGGCTCGACGGGGTGCCGGCTCACGACCAGGTCGAAGGCTCCGTCCGCGAAGGGCAGGGGCGCGTCGTCGGGCGAGGCGACCACGGGGACGCCGCGAGGGCGGAGCAGTGCGGTGGCCTTGGCGACGTTGGGGGGCCAGCCCTCGGTGGCGACGACGAGACGGGGACGGTGCGGGGCAGCGGTTTCGAGGGCGTGGTCCAGTACCTCCCCTCCCCCGGTCTGCACCTCCAGCACGGCGTTGGCCTCGGCCAGCCGGCCCGCCATGGACCGGGCGTACCCCCAGGACGGCCGCGCCTCGGTGGCCCTCCCCTCGAACCAGGAGAAGTCCCAGCCTTCGGTGGGCACGGAGGCTCCGTCGGCCACGAGCTCGTCGAAGGTACGGGTGCTGGGCTGAGCCATGAGGAAAGGATTCCGATCAGCGTAGGGCTGGCGTGGCGGCGCGTGCCACGAAACGGGCGGCGGTGGACCTGGCTAGGCGACCAGGGGCCTCCCACAGCCACAGCTCCTCGAGCCCGGCCTCATCGGCGACGCGCGCCACGGCACGCAGCCGCTCCGGGGCGGGCTGGGGGCGGAATACGGCGCCGAGTCCAGTCATGGGGCCTTCCTGCCTTTGCCCGGGGCAGCCGGACAACAACATTACGAGTCGGCCCCCAGGGGCTCCTCGAACCTGACCGTCTCGGCGACCTGCCGCAGGATCGCCCGGTACTCCTCCCCACGCGCCGTGGCCGTGGTACTCAACGTGAGAACGGCCAGGCGCTTGCAGTCCGGGTGCGGGAGGTGGGCGTGAATCTGAAGGATGGGTTGCTGAGGCAGCCCGCTGTCGGCGGCAGGTCGATGCGTGGTCTCACTGAGAACCGCCGGCCCACAAGGGAGTTCCTGAAAGGCGATGTCCGTATGCCCCTCGCCGGCCGTGACCGTACGGGCCGCCGTGACGGCGCGTGGGGCGACGTTCGTGTCACGCCAGGAGATCGTGAAAAGGGAGAGCAGGGGCTGCTGCGCGCCGCCCCTTGCCGGGCCTCCGACGTCATCGCGGTGCAGGCCGATCGAGCAGTGGACGGTGCCGAAGTCGCAGAGGGTTGCGAGCATTTGCTGCCCAGACGCGATAAGCGCGACGAACTGCTGCCGAGCCATTCCATTGGGCGCCAAGTTGAGTAGCGGCGCAGCAGCCACGCGCAATTTGTCGGCGTCCGGCGTTTCCGGCTTGGCGAGTAGAGCGTCCAGTGGCAGAGCCGTGAACCCTGCGGGTTCAGCGAACCAGAGCTCTGAGTGGGGGTCCTTGACGGATTCGTGAATGATGATCGCAGCCGAACCCACGGCATGCCTCATTCCATGGTTCAGGGGTGGACGGGGTAGACACCTGCACGTCGTCCGCGCTCGATGTCCTCGGGAGTAGCGCCCCAGTCGGCGAAGCGCCAGCCACTCTCCGCACCGACCCGCTGCTCGACGACATGCAGACGCCGAGGTGCAGTGCCTCTGCGGGTAGGTGCGGCGACAAGCCCGATGAAGCGCGGGTCGCCCGCGAACCAAACCGTCTCGATGTCCGCCTTCAGACGAGGTTTGGCGCGCGGAGCCATACGCCGGGACCACCACTCCCGTCGGAGATGCCGGGGAAAGACGAGCGGAAGTTGCTGCTGCTGACAGGCCGGGTTGGGAAACTCGAACCAGCCATACTGTTTACCCACCACTTCGGGTCGTCTAGTCAACGCTCGTGGAGCGCCCCGAATAATCTGCCATGGGTACGCGCGCAGAATCCGCAACATCAAGAATGCCGCAGGGAAGTACTTCAGTTGAGTCAGAACTCGGTAAGGCCCGTAGATGAAGTACGGCATGAAGACCCATGCAACCCAATTGGGCGTATAGGTAGAGATCCCCAGCAACACGACCCAGCCGCCGGACCAACCGACCAGTCCGGTGACATTCATGGCCATGTGCAGAATCCATGCCCGGCGCGTGGGGCCATGATCCCAAGCCGTGGCACAAGCGACAGGGTTCACATCCAACCTCTTCCTGTGTGGCACTAGCTAGAAGACATGACGGACGAGAGCAATAATTCCGCCGTTGTCGAGGATGAGGCGGGACCCGTCGATTCCCGCGACCGTACCGTCTTTGATGCCGCCGTCGTCAGCATCCACCGCTTTGTTATACAGGCCGAAACCACCAGTGGCGACCCCGGTCAGACCTGATGCCGCAGCTACGACTTTCGCCGCCTTTTCCGGATTGCTGAAGCCACGTACGGCGCGCGCAACCAACCGGTTCTCCAGTCCGAGAATCCGCCCGGCTTCATCTACTGATTTCGAGCCATAGACGGCTACTTTCTGCCAGAAACCAAGCGTTTGGATTCCTGTTTGAATAGCGTCAGTCGCTTCGATACTCCCCTTGGCCGCAGCTCCCAGCCCCGGCAGCGCACCTGCGACATCCGCACCCACCGAAACGGCATTGCTCCAGAAGTCGGCGTCGAGTTCTCCCTTGGTGATGCCATCCATCAGGGACGCTCGTACCTCTGGATCCGAGAGCCGCAGCACAAGCGCCGTCGCGCTCAGTCCGGACGCTGTCAGCATCAGCGCTGCCAGCGTCGCGAGCCCGAGTCCCAGCGGCCCCGCGAGGAGAAGCGCCACCACCCCGATGAGCCCCGCCGTGAAGCTGAGGATGTCCGGCAGGTTGTCGCCCAGCCAGTCCAGTACCTCGTCGAACCACCCCGGCTCATGCGGCACCAACTTCTTCGTGGCGTCGCGGATCTTGCCCGCCCGGTAGCCGGCCTTCTCCTCGTGCTCTTCGGCGAGCCTTTTCGCCTTGCCGATGATCTTCTTCAGCTCGGCCTCGGCGTCGTCCAGATCCGCGTTCGCGCGTGTCAATGCCTTCTGCGCGGCCTCGTGATCGGCGCCGTCCTTCTTGAGGTCGGGATCGTCGCCGGCCTTGTTCGCGCGGCTCTGTGCGCGGTCGATCGCGGCCTGGGCTTCCTTCGCGTCCTCTTCGAGCTTCTTGGCCCGCCGCTGGAAGTCGTCGAGTTCGCCCTCCCAGCGGTCCAGTTGCCTGGCCGCCTTGCGGACGGAGTGCGCCGCGTTCTTGAGGTTCAGCGGCAGCGGACCGCCGTCGAGCTGCTCGCGGAAGGCGACCGCGGCGTCGCCCTTCCAGTAGCTGCCGTCCAGGAGCTTGGTGACCAGGTCGTGGGTCTCCTGAAGGACCTTGGCGCAACCGCTGAGCTTCTTCTGCAGGCCCCGCACCGTCTCCGTGTCGCCCGGTACGGGGTTGAAGCCGAGGTGCGGATAACAGGGGTTCGGGATTCGCGGGGTGGACTTGAGCCCCTGCGGTTTGCCGAGGTCGGCACGGGACTGCGGGTCGAGCGCGGCACCGTACTGGTCGTTTCCGGCGGTGACGGTCACTTCTTGCCGCCGCTCTTGTCCTCGCGCGCCTTCCGCACCGCTTCCTCGAGCGCCTTGTCGACTTCGAGGTAGCTGTCTCTGCTCTTGCCGATGATGTCGGCCAGGTCCTCGGTCTGCTTGCCGATCTCCTCGGAGCCGTACTTCCAGTCCTCCTGGAAGGCCTCGCACGCCAAGTCGAGGTCGTCCGTGCCGAGGCCGGTGATCGTGGCGTCCGACAGGGCCTTCCGGACGCCTCTGAGGGAGGTCGACGACTCCCTCAGCGACTTCATGAACCGCCCGAGTTCGTCGCCGTCAACGGCAAGCCGCTCCGCCATGTGTCCGTCCCCTCTCCGGTCCACCTGCACCGATGAGAGGAACGACGACATCCGGTTTTCGTGGCGTACACGCGGACGCTGCCCCTCTTCGGGGGCTCACTTACGCACTGAGGGCTGGCGTCACTGGTCAGCGGTTGACGGCCTGGATCTCCTGGACGACAACATTCTGAGTAGCACCGAACGTGCCGTCGGGGAGGTCGCCGCCCGCCCCTCCGCTGCCGGTCCAGTGGATCTGCCAGGTGACGGTGGCCTGGAGCGGATACGAACCGTCGCCGGAGGAACGCAGGTAAGTCACACCGCAGGGCGGGGTCTCCTCTGCCTTGCCCTTGGCGTAGGCCTCGCCGATACGGCCGTTGTTGATCTCGCACACACCGGACGCGGGGTGTGTCTTGGCATCCTCGGTGCCCGGCTCGATCTTCAGGGAGACCGGTTCCGCGGTGGCCGTCGCTTCGATACCGATCGCCTCCACGGACGCGGTGACCGAGACCGGCTTGAACTCGGCACCGTCCAGCCACGCCCACGTCGGGAGGTTCACCTTGGTGGCCTCTGCGGGCGCCAACGTCACCTCGGTGCCAGGGACGCGGATTTCCGCGTAGGCGAGCTCTGCGAGGACCTCAGGGGTGACGGCGTTCTCGACGTCGGCCGGCGGAGCATCGTTCGCGTCCACCCAGAAATAGTCCCCGTCACAGGAGTCCCAGCCCGGCGGGTAGCTCTTGTTGACGTACGAAGCCCACCAGTAGCCCTTGCCGGTCTTGTCCTTGTTGAAGCTCTTCTCCTCGTCACGGGCGTTGTACTTCTCCCGCTGCTCGGCGTCCCACTCGTACCCCGTGGAGCCGGCTTCCCAAATCGGTTCCAGATGCTCTTGCAATTGCTTGGGCGTGTATTTGGGCGCATACCAGCAGGGTGGCGGGCTCCACGATGTGGAGGACGCCAACGCCCCGGCCGAGCCACCACTCCCGTTCTTCGAACGGTCGAAGACGACACCGCCCACCGTCACGGAAACGGTTCCGTCACCGTCGACCTCGGCCCGTTGGTCCGTTGAACCACGGGTGCCGCCCTCTTCACGCCCGCCAGCGAACGCCGTGGGCCCCGCGAGCGCTGGAATACTGGCAAGTGCGACCAGGATCGCAATCCTGAAGCCATGCCTCACGGCTGACATGCTTTACTCCCCCGGTTTGACGCGATGTCGGTGGTCTGCCAGACGCCCTTGGCACTCTTCGCCAGCTTCGTGTTGTAGAGGACGTAACTGTCAGCCGTCGTCGGCGTCTTCTTCACCTTGTTCGTCTTCTTGTCCTTGATGAAGGATTTGCTCTCGTCCGAGCAGTAGGTCACGTAAGCCTGGTCGTCTTCGACGAGATTCACCTTGTAGTCGAAGTACCGGGTCTCACCGACCCACGTGTTGTTCTTGTCGATGTACCCGAGTACATACGTGATGGAGTCGCTCAGGGCTGACTCGGTGTTGTAAAAGCCGAGAGCCTTGGTGTCCGCGCTGCCCTTGAAGATGGCCTCGTCGACAGAGTTGACGCCCAGCGTGCTGTCCACGAGGACCGCGTCCTTCGCCGCGTCCCCTGTCTTCTGGTAGTCGAAGACGTTCTTGGCGTCAGAAGGGAACTCGATCTTCGGGCGGCCGTCGGTGTCCGATGTACTAGGGCTTGGCGAGGCCGATGTCTCACCGCCTGTGTCGGCGCCTGCGATCTTGTCGTTGTCTTTTGCGGCGCTGTCGTCGTCGCTGCCGCACGCGGACAGCGTCAAGGCCGCAGCGGCGGTCAGCGTGAGCGCTGCGAGCAGGGTGGGGCGGCGGCGATTCACGGTCGGCTCCTGGGTGGGACTTGGCTTCTCTTGAGCGAAGCAACGCTATCCACCAGGATGGGGTGGCACCAGAGTGAGACCTGTCTCCCCGCGGCGTCCCGTGCGCCCAAATTAGCCGTACGTGTGGCTTCTTGGGTGACAACAGTTGCATAACGCGACAGCATCGGCCCCTGGGGCGGCCGCCCCGCTCGCTTCGGTGCGTTTCACACAGGAAGCAGCAAAGAGGCCTGCAGTGGTGCGCACTGGCGGAGAGGGGTATCGGCATGGGTCGGCGCTGGCAGGACGGGCGAGGAGCATTACTCGTGGAGGGGGGCGCCGGGGCGGGGAGCGTCCGTGTTCCGCTGGAGATCGCCGGCTCCTACCGTGCTCGTACCAAAGGGCTTTTGGGGCGGGACTCCGTAGACGGGGCGATTCTCCTGTCTCCTGCCAACAGCGTGCACACCTTGCGGATGCGGATGCCCATCGATGTCGCCTACCTCGACCGGCGGTTCGTCGTCGTCTCCGTGCGCACCATGCGGGCGGGCAGGATCGGGCTGCCCCGGTTGCGTTCCCGCCATGTGCTGGAGGCTGAGGCCGGGGCGATGGCCGAGTGGGGGGTGAAGGCAGGAGTGCAGGTCACGGTCGTGGAGGGTTAGGGGCAGGCGATCAGGTGGTCTTTCGGCTTCCTGGAGCGTCAGTCGGAAACGATGTCGACGATCGCCGTACCGAACTCTCCTGTCGCTGCCTGTGTCACCACGGCTCCGGGCTGAGCGCTCGGCCTGGCGCCGTCGCCCAGTCCACCGCACGAGTTGCCGCCGCCGTTGCTGCGGAGAACCGTGATGCAGCCTTGTCCCGGGCCACGGGCGCTGCCCCTGGACTGGCCCTGGCCCGAGTGCACCGTGTAGGCGACCTCGTTCGGGCCGACCTTGGTCACCTTGAGCGTCGCCGCCGCGCCGGACGGGCCTTTGAAACGTACGGTGACCGGCTCGGACACCAGGATCCGGCAATCACCATCCGCGCAGGCGCCGATGTCTCGTCCGTCCGCCGCCGACACCCGGGGGGTGTGCGTGCCGGTGTGGTCGGCGGAGGGATTGGGTGGTTGGGTGGAGGGTGAAGGGCGGGGCGGGGCGCTGGGCTTCTCTCCTTGGTCACCGCTTGAGGGTGTCCCGACCGGCTCGGTAGCGCTGTCGCAGCCGGTTGTCGTCATCAGCGCGAGCACCGCCGCGAGTACGAGACCCGTGTCCGCCCGAATCCTCGTGCTCGGTGATCGCTCCCTGAGCCTCGGTTTCGCTGCCATAGTGCGCTCCCCCTCTCTCCGCCGCTCTCGCTCCGGCTTTCACCGACCGGTCTTCCCACGCGACTCGGTCACGTCGCTCGGTCGGCGCGAGCGGAGCCTGGAGAGCGCCGGCGTTCAGCGCCTCACGCTGAGCAGGAGCCGGGCATCCGTCCCACTCGGGCGAAGTGTCACTCCGAGGTGGTCAACCTTCCGTGCGCGGGAACGTGACCTCGACTCTGCGGTTCTTCTTGCGGCCGGCCTCCGTCGAGTTGTCGGAGATGGGGTACTGCTCGCCGTAGCCGCGGACCTCGTATGTGATGCCTGGGTCGTTCAGGGTCTGGGACAGGACGTCGTGTACGGCGTTGGCGCGCTGTTTGGAGAGTACGTCGCCGTGGGCGGAGGAGCCGAGGTTGTCGGTGAAGCCGAAGACCCGGACTCGGGTGGCGTTCTGGGTCTTGATTTCCTCCGCGATGCCCGTGATCCGGGACTTGGCCTCGCCGCCGAGTTTCGCGCTGTCCTTTCCGAACAGGACCTCTGCCTGGAGCGCGAGCGTCACGCTCGTGTTGGTGTCCTCGCGGCGTTCGTCGCCGCTCTGCTCCTCCACGACCGACTTGATGTCCAGCACCTTCGCCTGCGCGAGCGTGGCGCCGTCCGGGAGTTTTAGGTCCGGGTCGTTGGGGTCCACCTCGACGGGGGCGGAGGCGCTGGGCTCGCTGCCTGGAGGGTCGTTGGGGTCGTCTTCGGCGTGGGCGGTAGTCGTGCCGTACAGGGTCGAGGCGAGCAAGAGGGTGGCCGTGGTCAAAGCACGGGTGAGGCGCGGGGTCGGGGTCATGGCGGCCTCACCCGGAGATGGAGATAGTCGCGCTGGCGAAGGTCGGTAGTTGGATTGCGACCTCGGTGGTGCTCGTAGGCGGGGCGGGGAACTGCATGAAGACAGGAATAGAAGCGCCTGCCTTGATCCTCGGCATGTTCGTAGTGGTGAGGGGACGCCCATCCGTGTCACGAAGCACGTAGTAGCGCTTCTTTCCAGTGGGATCTACGAGTGTCGCTCCACCCAGCGACGTTCCGTGCCTGATGATCTCCGTCTCGTCGCCTGCGGTGCGTACGGAGAGACGAGCCGGCTCGTCGCCGTCATTCTTCAATTCACCACTGATGGTGACAAACCCGCCAGCGTCTCTTCGAGCCGAAGTAAGCTTAAGGATTAGGCCGTCCTCCCCCTTGAGCTCAGCCAGAGTCTCGTCCGACCCTTCCTGGGCGCTTGGTTCAGAGCCACTATCCTTTGAGGCAGACGCCGAGGTCTTCGGCTTCCCATTCTCGCCGTCGCCGCCCCCGCTGCAGCCAGCCAGACTCAAGGCCAGGCCAGCACCGACGGCCACGGCGATCACCCCTTTGCGGGCCATAGCGAACCGATTGTTCATACCCCCTGCTTTCTTCATCCTCGTCATTCGCTTGTCAGTCGGCCAGATGGACGTCGAACAGTTCCTCGGGCTTCGGCAGGTCGCCGAGGTCCTCTGGATCCAGGTCCCATTGCTCCTCTCCGCAGGTGAGTTGAGGCAATGCACCACCCGCTACAGCTTCCGAGGGCAGCTCAAACGTGCACTCCGCTTCAATCACGGCAGTCGCGGAAGCTCGTGACCTCTTGTCCTCTGTGCCCGGCACGATGGAATCTCCCACGGGCCTGTTCGTCTCCACCTCCACAGCGAAGCCCAGCAGGCCTTCTGGGTTGCAACTCAACACACGAGCGTCGTTCTGCGCCGCAAGCTGCTCGCCGCGCCAGCACGAAGGACCGAGGCCCGCCGCATCCCCTTCGAAGATGCTCTGCCACCTGGTCGGATCCCCGACGTCGTTGACCCACATGTCAGCGAGTTGGTCTCGCGCGTCCTGGGCCGCTGCGAGGGCGGCCGCGTCTGCAGCTGTTTGGGCACCGTTCCGATTTGCAGAGGCCTGACCGACCGCAAAGTACGCGAACGCGAGAATGAGCAGGCCCCCCACCACCGTGATGTAGATGGGGAACGCCTGCCCTGTGTCGTCGCACCTCAGACGGCATATCAGCCGCCAGTGACCTCGTCGATCTTGTCCACGATGGCGTCGTAGATCGTCTGCCCGATGTCCGTCCCCGTGATCGCCAGCACGATCGCCACCACCACCGCGATGATTCCCAGGTACTCCACAGCCGTCTGGCCCTTGTCGTTGCGGGCGGTGGCGCGGGAGTGCAGGTAGGCGGTGGTGGTGTGAAGCCAGTTGGTCATGGTGTTCCCCTCCAGGGTGGACGATGCCGCGTTCGTCGTGCGGAACGTGCGGCGGGAGGGCCCTCGAGTCCGAGGTCCCCGGGGGTCCGTCGTGGGCCCCGTCACGTGCCGTGGGTCGGTCCAGCGAGGTCACTCTGGGCGCAGCCGCTCGGCGGGGGTGGGTGGCGGCGGTCTTCTGGTTGGTCGTGCCGGATGTCGCGTCGTCCACGATCTCCACCTCCTTTGCGCTCAGTTGGGGCCTCGTCCTGTCGGGAGTACCAGTGAATGACTCTCCCACAGGTGATTGCAGGTGCGAAAGGCGTTGCTCGTATCTCGCCCGATTGGGCTGTAGATCTACGCTTGTTGATGTCGTCGTGTCGTGTGCAGTCGCACTCTGGCCGTTTACGCCGCCCTCCTTTCGTGGCCGCGTGATCGGCATGGCGTCCTCCTCCCTCCCCTACTCGCCCGTGATCGTGCCGAAGTCCGTGCCCGACCCGAGGATCAGGCCGGCGCCGAGGAGGATCATCGTGGCCGGGACCATGAAGGTGGTGATCATCATCGTGGCCTTCGGGACCGCGCGGGCGGCCTTGCGGCGGGCGTTCTGGGCGTCCGTACGGCGCATGTCCTTGGCCAGGGAGACCAGGGTGTCGACGATGGGTGCGCCCAGTTCCTCACCCTGCTGGAGTGCCGTCACGAACATCGCCACCTGTTCCGAGTCGTTGCGCCGGCGCAGCTCCGCGAAGGCCTCGCGGCGGCTCATGCCCAGGTCCATCTGGCGCAGGGTGATGCGGAGTTCGTCGGCCCACGGGCCCTCGTAGCGGATCGCCACCCGGTCCAGGGCCTGGCGGAAGCCCAGGCCCGCGCTGACCACGACCGCCAGGACGTCCAGGAAGTCGGGGAGCGTGCGCTCGATCTCGTCCTTGCGGATGCGGATCGCCGACCAGATGCCGACCTCCGTCCAGAACGCGCCGAAGGCCAGCAACAGCAGGGCGACCACGAACTGGCCGCGCAGGAGGAAGACCAGGAAGCCGACCGCGCCCAGGAAGCCGTAGACCGCGCGGCGGGCGGCGTAGCGGTCGATGGTCAGGCCGCCGGGGTTGCCGGCCAGGTCGATCCTGCGGCGGTACTTGGCCACCAGAGTCGGGCCCATCATGCGCAGTACGGCGGGGGCGTAGCGCATGCCCATGCGGTCGATGAGGGAGTCCACCGCGCCGGTGCGGGTGGAGCCGACCTCCAGGGCGAGGGCGAGGTCGTGGGGCAGTTTGGCGTCGGCCCGGTACATGCGGATGCCGGCGAAGACGCCCCAGACGCTCAGGCCCATGAGCAGGGCGAGGAGTAGTCCCAGTCCCATGTCGGTCAGCTCCCCCTCAGACGTCGATGCGGGACAGGCGGCGGATGAGGACGAAGCCGATCGCGTAGAGCGCGAACGCGATGATCACCGCGGTCTGGCCGGCCGGGGAGCCCGTCATGCGCTCCAGGGCGCCGTCCTTCACCCCGTTCATCAGGAACAACGAGCCGACGCCCATTACGGGGACGGCGTACGACGTCATGCTGACCTGGGACAGCTGGGTGCGGACCTCACGTCGGGTCTCCTTGCGCTCCTCCAGCGTGTCCGTGAGATTGCGCAGCGCGCTGACCACCTGGCCGCCCGCACGGTTGGAGAGGACCAGGGTGGTTACCAGGACGACCAGTTCGCGGGAGGGGAGGCGGTCGGCGAGTTCGCCGAGGGCGTCGTCCATCGAGGCGCCGACGGCCAGTTGGTCGGCCACCTTGCCGAGCTCCTCACCGGCCGGGGCGTCCAGTTCCTCCGCCGCCATGCCGATGGCGGTGCGCAGGGCGAGGCCCGCCTGGGTGGCGTTGGCGAGGATGCGGGCGAGTTCGGGGAGCTGGTTGATGAACCTCTCGATGCGTTTCTGGCGTTGCCAGTTGAGGAACTGGATCGCCACGCCGATGCCCAGCAGGCCGGCGAGGGGGCCGAAGAAGGGGGCCAGTGCGGCCTGACCGATCAGCCAGAGGCCCACGACCGTGGCGAGCATGTAGACGAAGAACTCGCCGGGCGTGACGTCCAGACCGGTCGCCGCCAGGCGCAGTTCGAGTTTGCGGCCGAGTTTCGTGCGGCGCAGGCGGCGGTCCAGGGTGCGGAAGCGGCGCGGGCGTCCGGCGGAAGGGGGCCGGCCGGTGGCGGAGAGGCGGTCGACCAGGGCGGCGCGCTGTGCCTTGCCGGCGGCGTAGGAGTGCAGGCCCATGACCGCCAGGGCGCAGGTCAGCACCGTGATGCCGGTGGTGAGCGTGACGAGCGTTTCCAGTTCCATCGGGCGGTTCCTACCTGGGTTCCATGGTTTCCGGCGGGCGGCTGGTGTCTGGCCTGCATGGCCGCTACCAGGGCGGCTGCTGTCTCGGCCTACATGGCCGCCTGCACCGGGGCGGCTGCTGTCTCGGCCCACATGGCCGCCTGCACCGGGGCGGCTGCTGTCTTGGCCTACATGGCTTTCGCCGGGGCGGCTGCTCGCCGGCTTCCACCAGCCCGGTCATCTGGCCTCCCGGGTCGCGAGTTGTTCCGCGGTGTGGGCCACGCCGAAGGCCTGCGGGACCGGCTGGCTCGCCATGTAGAGGCGCTCGGCGGTGCGGCGTGGGAGGGGGTAGTACTCGAAGACGCCGTAGATGTGGCCGTCCGCGGTCATGGGCCGGGCGTTGAAGCGGGCGACCGTGGCCAGGCGGTACGGTTCGCCGCCGTGGCTGGCCAGCAGGGCGATCTCCGTGATGCGGCGGGCGCCGTCGGCGAAGCGGGTGAGCTGGACGATGACGTCGACGGAGCTGTTGATCTGGTCGTGCAGGGCGACGAACGGGATCTCCACGTCCGACATGGAGGCCAGGGTCTGGAGGCGCATCAGGGCGTCCTCCGCGCTGTTGGCGTGCACCGTGGCGAGGGAGCCGTCGTGGCCGGTCGACATGGCCTGGAGCATGTCCAGGGACTCGCCGCCGCGGACCTCGCCGACGACGATGCGGTCGGGGCGCATGCGGAGGGAGTTGCGGACGAGGTCGCGGATGGTGACGCGGCCCTGGCCCTCGACGTTCGGCGGGCGGGACTCCAGGCGGATGACGTGTGCCTGCTGGAGCTGGAGTTCCGCCGAGTCCTCGATGGTGATGATGCGTTCGGTCTCCGGGATCAGGCCGGAGAGGGCGTTGAGGAGGGTGGTTTTCCCGGTGCCGGTCGCCCCCGAGACGATGATGTTGAAGCGGGCCTGCACCAGGCCGGCGAGCAGGTACAGCATGTGCTCGTCGAGCGAGCCGAGGCCGATCAGCTCGTGGAGGGTGAAGGAGCGCGGGAAGCGGCGGATGGTGAGGGTGGCGCCGGTCAGTGAGAGGGGCGGGATGATGACGTTGACGCGTTCGCCGGAGGGGAGGCGGGCGTCGACCATCGGGTTCGACTCGTCGACGCGGCGGTTGACCGTGGAGACGATGCGCTCGATGGTCTGCATCAGCTGGTCGTTGGAGGCGAAGCGCAGGGGGAGTTGTTCGACTCGGCCGCCGCGTTCGACGAAGATGGCGTCCGGGCCGTTGACCATGATCTCCGTGATGGACGCGTCTTCGAGCAATGGTTCCAGGATGCCCAGGCCGAGGGCCTCGTCCACTACCCGGCGGATCAGCTGGGAGCGTTCGACCGTCGACAGGACCGGGCCCTCGCGGCTGATGATGTGTCCGAGGACCCGTTCGAGGCGGGCCCGGCGTTCGGCCGTCGCCAGCGAGCTCATCTCGGCGAGGTCGATCTCCTCCAGGAGCTTGGCCCGGTAGGAGGCCACCAGGTGTTCGTCCTCGCCCCGGCTGCCGTGCTCCTCGGGGGAGTGGATGCGTGCGCGCAGGCTCATGCGTCCTCGGCTCCTCGGTCAGTGGTCCAGCGGCATGGTGGCCGTCCGGGTGGCGGGGTCGAAGTCCCAGCCGGGGACGATCGAGGGGATCTCGACGGTCGCGGTGACCGTCACCTCGTCGCCGCCGTAGGACGGTTGAGGGCAGTCGGTGCCGTCCGCGAGCCAGCTGCTGACCGCCGCCGCGCACGCCTCCCCCGCGCTCTCCTGGAGCGAGGCGCTGCGGGCGCCGGCTCGGGCCGCCGTACCGGCCTGCTGGGCGGTGTACGCGATCAGGCCCAGCTGTACGGCGGCCATGGCGACGATGATCAGGATGGGGAGGAACCCCAGGTACTCGATGGCCACCTGGCCGCGGTCCCGCCCGACGGCGACCCGACCACGGCCCCGCCCGACGGCCACCCGACCACGGCCCCGCCCGACGGCCACCCGACCACGGCCCCGCCCGCGATCGTTCGTGAAGCCCGACGAGTACGCGGAGCTCGCGGAGTACGAGGAGTACACGGAGTACGGCATCTCAGTCGGTCTCCTCCTCGACGGCCCCCGCGTGGCCGTGCACGGTGAACGGGAAGCTGACCGTGCCCGGGAAGAGGATGGGCACCTCGATGCGCACGTCGGCCGTGACGTAGCCGCCCCCGGTGCCGCAGCTCACCTCGGCGCCCCCCTCCCACGCGCCGGGCAGCTTGTCCCGGCCCGCCTCCTGGCAGGCTCCCTGCCGCGCCCCCCGGTCCGCCACCGTCGCCGCCCGTACCGCCTCGTCCGCAGCATTACCCGCGAGCGTGTACGTGTATCCCACGAGTACGAGCTGCCACAGCACCACCAGCGTCGCGATGATCACCGGGGTCATGCCGAGGAACTCGATGGTGACCTGGCCCGCGTCCCCTCCCGCGGGCGGCCGGGCGTCCCGAGGCCGGCGCCCGTCCCCTCCCGCGAGCCGGGCGTCCCGGGGCCGGCGCCGGCGCCGTAAGGCGTTCATCCCGCACCGTCCTTCCGCCGCCGGAAGCCCACCGACCCCCGGTCGCCGCCGCGGAACCGGCCGCCGCCCTTGCGGTGGTCCGCCTCGGCGGCCCTGACCAGCCCCAGTTCGCCCGCGAGGGCCCACAGGGCCTGCTTCACCGTGCCCCTGCTGTCCAGTTCGTGGACGCGGCCGGCGTCCACGGCCCCCTGGAGCTCCTTGAAGTTGGCGGGGACCGTGGTGGCCGCGACCGCCGTGCCGGTGATCTTCTGGATCAGCGGGGGCTGGATCTCCGTGGCCCGGGTGTGCCGGTTGACGACCACGGTGGTCTCCTCCGCCTTGCGGATCTGCAGCCGGTCCCACATCCGCACCGCCCGCTTGGCGCCCCGCACGGCGACCACGTCGGGGGTGGTGACCAGCAGCGCCGAGTCGGCCATCTCCACGGCCGCGGCGCCGGCCCCGCCGAGCTGGGCGCCGCAGTCGAGGACGACGACCTCGTAGCGGGCGCGCAGGGCGCTGACGATCTGGCGGGTGGCGCGGTCGGTGACCTCCTCGCCGCGTTCGCCCTCGCCGGGGGCGAGCAGCAGGGCGAGGCCGGTGTCGTGGCGGAAGACGGCGTCGGCCAGGACGCGCGGGGAGAGGTCCGTGATGGTGGCGAGGTCGACGACGGAGCGGCGGAACTGGACGTCCAGGTAGGAGGCGACGTCGCCGGCCTGGAGGTCCATGTCGACGAGGGCCGTGGGCCGGCCCGACGCCTGGGCGGCCAGGGCCAGTTGGATGGCGGTCATGGTCGCGCCCACGCCGCCCTTCGCGCCGCTGACGGTGACGACGGTGCCGCCGGCCCCGGTGAACACGTCGACGGCGCTGCCGAGGTGCCGGCGTACGCCCACCGACCACTGGGCCACCGCCTGGACGCGGCTGGCCAGTTCCTCGTAGCCGAGTGGCAGGGCGACCAGGCCGCGGGCGCCGTAGTCCATGGCGGCCTGGAAGAGGCCGGGGCCGGGGTCGGAGGTGACGAGGATGACGCCGACGGCGGGGAAGCGGAGGGCGACCTCGCGGATCAGCTCCAGGGCCGGTACCGGACCGATGCGCTCGTGGACGATCACGACCTCGGGCAGTTCGTCGACCGACTCGGCGGCGAGGCGGGCGAGGGTGTCGACGAGCTGGGTGGAGTCGGTCACCGGCGCGACCGGTTCGGCGTCCGGGAGCTGGCTGAGCAGGGTCGTGATGGACCGTACGGCGTCCGGGTCGCCGACTGCCGGGAGGATCCTCGTGGGCATACGGGCTCTCACTTGTCCTTCGCGAGTTCGTACGTCCGGTCCTTGTCGGGGACCGTGGTGTCGCCGCCGGGCGCCACCAGCGCGAGCCGGACCCGCTGGGCGAACGACTCGGCGTAGGTGATGCGCTGGGCGTCGATGGTGGACAGTGCGAAGGTGATGGGGACGGCGTCGGTGGGCTCCCGGTCCGGGCTGTTCTCGTCGGGCTTCAGCGAGGTGAGGTCGCCCACGTCGATGACCCTGGCGTTCGTGACGATGATCTTGGATTGCGCGGGGTCGCCCTCACGCTCCCCCTCGAAGGTGGCGTACACGTTGACGCTGGAGCCGGGTGTGATCTTGCCGGCGACGCCGGTCGCCGCGTCGATCATGATGGCGACCTCCTGCTGCCCCGGCCGCAGGGCGGGCTGGCCGACGATCATGTCGTTCTGCAGCAACGAGCCCTTCTTCAGCGTCGTCACGGCGATCTTGCCGCGGACCTGGCCGAGGTCGGTGACGGCGTTCTTCGACAGCCAGCGCTCGGGCATCTCGATCTTCTCGAACTGCCCCGCGCCGAGGGGCGTGTAGGGCTGCACGTCGTCCTTCAGCCGGTACGCGGTGACCTCGGGCCCGACCTTGGACTTCACGTCGTTGACGACGGAGAGCACGCCGGCGAAGGCACCGAGGGCGCTCAGGACCGACAGGATCAGCAGGATGATGCCGCGGCGCTGACGGGAGTTCATGTGCCGTGCAACCTCATTGGGGGAATCGGTCGAACCGGATCGGATGGCGGGCGGGCTGAGCGAGGGGAGCCGCGCGGTGCGGCCACCGGGGAGGCCGCGCGGTGCGGCCTACCCGGTGAGGGCTCGTCTCTCCCGGCGGTGGCCGAGGGCGGCGTCCCGGCCGCCGGGCAACGCCGGCGCAGTGTCGTACACCGGTGGTGTCGCGGAGCAGAACACGCACCGGTCGCCGATGACGTCGATGCCGCACCAGTGGCAGGTGCTCTGCCGCACCGACGTGACCAACTGGTAGAGGACCGAGAGGTCGGGCAGGTAGGCGCAGAACTCGGTCACCTTTGCGGTGCCCCACCAACCGGGGGACTCGGCCGGCAGCGGCATCTCGCGCAGTCCCTGCACGCGCCAGGAGGGGGCGAGCGTGCCGGCGACCCAGTCGGACGGCAGCTGCCCCTTGGCGACCAGCAGCCAGGTGCCGAACTCGGGTCCGTCGAGGGCCGCCTCGGGGCCGATCCGCACCAGTTGCGGCACGGGATGCGCCACGACGCCGAACTGGCTGCCCGGCATCCAGGACCTGGCGTGCGACTTGAGGCCGACGGGGACGTGGTCGAGCCGGGCGACGGAGCCGAGGAGCGCGCCGGCGTGGATGTAGTGGGTGAGGAGGCGGCCGGCCGAGGCGAGGACGCCGGGGCCGAGGTCGCAGGAGGCCAGCTGCCGCAACTGACGGGCCAGCACAGCGAGTCCGAGTGGCGGCAGGGGCGGCCGGAACAGCGCGATGCGGTCGGTCTCCAGGAGGGCTCGGACGGTGTGCAGCCGTCGTTCCACGCTCTCCGGGAGGGCTGGCGAGCACACCACGATCACATGCCCGTGCTGGTCGACCAGCGACTGCAGCTCGGCCAGCGCGTGCTCCAGCGGACGCCGGTCGAGATCCTGGAGCACGACCGCGGGCAGCGTCCGTTCGTCCTGCGGCGGCAGTGCCATGTCGGCACTGGTCACGGCAATGGCAGTTGGCACGCGCGGCTCCCCGTCTCCCCATGCCCGTCGGTCTGCCGGTGTCACTGCGGCACACCCGGATGACTTCACTGCGTGACTACCTGAGCACTGTATCCACGCGTCTGCGGCCGGAGAACAGCGTTTCTGTAGCTGTGGAACAACTTGTGTTGCACAAGGTGCGGCAAATCGGGGCAGGTTAAGCATTTTTGGGTGGACGACCGGGTGGTGACCGGGCGGTGACCGGGCGTGCGGGAAGTGCGTCCCGGAAGGCGCCAGGTCCGGCGAGCGGTCGCGAACTTGGTCCGTACCTACCCCTTGACACTCCCAATTGGTCTGGACCACCTTTACCCCAATGCCCCCACTCCCCCACCGGAGGCCTCAATGGAGCCCGTGCACAGACGGTTCGGCAGACGGACGAAGTTCTGGGCGGGAGCCGTCACCGCCGCGCTCGCCCTCTCGGTCGCGGCCGTCGGCCAGGCGTCCGCCGCGGACGTCAACAACGCGAAGAACGCCGGCTTCGAGGCCGGCCTGAGCAACTGGTCCTGCTCGGCGAACAGCGGTACGAGCGTCTCCTCCCCGGCGCACGGCGGCTCGGCCGCGCTCAAGGCGTCACCGAGCGGGCAGGACAACGCCCGGTGTTCCCAGACGGTGAAGGTGAAGCCCGGCTCGACGTACACGCTGAGCGCGTGGGTCCAGGGCGGGTACGCGTACCTGGGCGCGACGGGCACGGGTACGACGGACGTGTCGGCCTGGACCCCGGACTCGGCCTCCTGGAAGCAGCTGTCGACGAAGTTCACGACGGGCTCCTCGACGACCTCGGTGACCGTGTACACGCACGGCTGGTACGGGCAGTCGGCCTACTACGCCGACGACCTGTCCGTCTTCGGCCCGGACGGAGGGGGCGGCGACGGTGAGCCGGAGCCCACGGTCCCGTCGGCCCCGGCGGGCCTGAGCGTCTCCGGTACGACGTCCTCCTCGGCGTCGCTCGCCTGGAACGCGGTGCCGGGCGCCACCGGCTACCACATCTACCGCGACGGTACGAAGGTGACGGCGGTCACCGGCACGTCGGCGACGATCACCGGCCTCGCGGCCTCCACGTCGTACTCCATCCAGGTCACGGCGACGAACGCGGCCGGTGAGTCGGCGAGGTCGGCCGCGGTGACGGCCCGGACGACGGAGCAGGGCGGTGGCGGGGGCGGCGACCTGCCCAAGCACGCGGTGACCGGCTACTGGCAGAACTTCGACAACGGGGCGACGGTACAGAGGATCTCGGACGTGTCCGCCCAGTACGACATCATCGCGGTCTCCTTCGCGGACGCGACGGCGACGCCGGGCGCGGTCACCTTCAACCTCGACTCGGCCGGACTCGACGGCTACACGGTCGCCCAGTTCAAGGCGGACGTCCGGGCGAAGCAGGCCGCCGGGAAGAAGGTCATCATCTCGGTGGGCGGCGAGAAGGGCACCGTCTCGGTGAACGACTCGGCCTCCGCGACGAACTTCGCCAACTCGGTCTGGTCCGTGATGCAGGAGTACGGCTTCGACGGCGTCGACATCGACCTGGAGAACGGTCTCAACCCGACCTACATGACGCAGGCCCTGCGCGCCCTGTCGGCGAAGGCGGGCCCGGACATGATCCTGACGATGGCACCGCAGACGATCGACATGCAGTCGACGTCGGGCTCGTACTTCCGCACGGCGCTGAACGTGAAGGACATCCTCACCGTCGTCAACATGCAGTACTACAACAGCGGCACGATGCTGGGCTGCGACGGCAAGGTGTACGCCCAGGGCACGGTCGACTTCCTCACCGCCCTGGCCTGCATCCAGCTGGAGAACGGCCTCGACCCGTCCCAGGTCGGCCTCGGCCTGCCGGCCTCCCCGCGTGCGGCGGGCGGCGGCTACGTCTCCCCGTCGGTGGTGAACAACGCCCTCGACTGCCTGACGAAGGCCGTCAACTGCGGCTCCTTCAAGCCGTCCAGGACGTACCCCGGCCTGCGGGGCGCGATGACCTGGTCCACGAACTGGGACGCGACGGCGGGCAACGGGTGGTCGAACGCGGTGGGAGCGCACGTGCACGCGCTGCCGTAACCGGTCCGACCCGGAGGTGCGGGAGAGCCTCGGAGCCCCTCGGGGCCTCCGGGGCTCTCTTCGCGCCGGAGGCGGCCCGCGCGGCCGACGCGCCGCGTCGAGCTGCCTCGGAGGGCGCAGACGGACGATCTGCCCGAGTACGTTGAAGGTCTGCCGGAGTCTTCAACGTACTCGGGCAGATCGGATCGACAGCCCTGCGAAAAAACCGGGTGGTCCGGTTTCCGGCGGGGCGCGCTACGACGCCGCGGCCGTCTCGGAGATCCGATCTGCCCGGTCCGGGGCCAGGTCGAGCGACGCCAGCACGGCCGGCATGGCGATGCTGGGCATGAGGTGGTGCTGCAGGACCGAGAGGCGCTCCGCGAGGTCCTCGTAGTCGCTCAGGGTCTGCGACATCATCTGCAGCCCGGCGAAGGCCCCGACGTAGAGCTCGGCCGTGGCCCGGGGGTTCACGTGCGGCAGCAACTCCCCCTGCCGCCCCGCGGCGTCGAGGAAGCGCTGGTTGGCCTCGCTCCAGTGCAGGAACGGGCCGCGCCGGTCGAGACCGTGGGCCTGGTGGTCGAGTGTGAGGCGCACGCTCGCCCGTACCAGGGGGTCGGTACGGAGCCGGTAGGCGAGCAGCATGCCCACGTCGACCAGTTCCTGCAGCTTGGTCGGCTGGGGCGGCACGCCCCGTCCGGGCTCCTGCTCACTGAGCACACCCGCCGCCAGGTCCTCCTTGGACTGGAAGTGGAAGTAGAGGGCGCCCTTGGTCACCCCCGCCGTCTTCAGAATCTCGGTGATCGTCGCGGCCTGGTAGCCCTGCTTCTCGAAGACGGACGCCGCCGCCTCCAGGATCGTACGGCGCGTACGGATCGCCCTGTCCTGCTTTGCCACGTTCTGGAGCCTTCCTGCTTACCGGGGCATGCCGTTCTCATGTCCCCTTCTACTTGGTTCCCCTCAACCATGGAAACAAAACCGCTTGGTATGTATCTTATGCAGCGTCTGCGATCGAACGTAGCCGTCGAACGACATGCTTTTCTGGGGGAGAATCATGACGACAGCAGCTTTTTCGGACATAAGTACAGACCTGTCGGAGGCCGGTTCGGTCGGCGCACCGACCGCCACCGCAGCTCCGGCCCTCGCAACGGCCGCCAAACCGACCGCCGGCCCGGAGGCCAACCCGGTGACCATGGAGCTGGTCCACCGCACCAACGAGCGCGACGCCTTCCCGACCGCCTGGACGCACATCGACGAGAACCGGTTTCTCGTCAACGCCCGCTGGCCCCACGACCACCCGTTCTTCGCACCGGCACAGGACCGGCGGCACGACCCGCTGCTCATCGTGGAGACCATGCGGCAGACGACCATGCTGATCACCCATGCCGGCCTGGGCGTCCCCGTCGGACACCACTTCCTGCTCTCCGCCCTGGGGTTCACCGGTCACCCGGAACACATGGCCGCGGGTGACGCCCCCATCGACATCGACGTGGAGGTCACCTGCTCCGACGTCCACCACCGCGCCGGTCACGTGGCCCGCATGCGCAGCGACCTCGTGCTGCGCCGCGCCGGGCAGGTCATCGGCAGCGGCTGGGGGCTGATCAACTGCACCAGCCCGCAGGTCTACCGCAGACTGCGCGGCAGCCGCACCGGCGCCGGCTCGTGCAAGCCGCACGCTCCTTCGCTGCCGCCGCACCAGGTGGGCCGCACCGACACCGCCGACGTCCTGCTCTCGCCCTCGCCGCAGCAGAACGTGTGGCGACTGCGCGTCGACACCGACCACGGCACGCTCTTCCAGCGTCCCAACGACCACATACCCGGCATGCTGCTTCTGGAGGCCGCCCGGCAGGCAGCCCGTGCTGTGGTCGCCCCGGAGCCGTTCGCGCCGTTGAGCGGCGACATAGCGTTCAGCCGGTACGCCGAGTTCGGCAGCCCCTGCTGGATCCAGGCGCACGAGCTGCCGGGGGCGGAGCCGGGAAAGAGGACGGTCCAGGTCACCGGGCATCAGGACGACCGCCTCGTGTTCCGCTCCACGGTCACCGCGGACGCGCCGGGCGGCGGGGCGTGAGGGGGCCCGGGGAGCGGGGGGCCGGTCCCGTGATCCTGGTGACCGGAGCGACCGGGACGGTGGGCCGGGAGGTCGCCCGCCTGCTCGCCGGCAGGTTCCCGTTACGTATCCTGGCGCGGCGGCCGGAGCGGGTGCGGATGACTGGGGAACGCGTCCGGGTCGTCGCCGGCGAGTACGCGCACCGCGCGTCCCTCGACCGGGCCCTGACGGGGGTGCGGGCCGCCTTCCTGGTGACCAACAGCCCGGCGGAGCCGGACGATGAACGGTTCGCCGCCGCCGCTCGCGCGGCCGGTGTGCGCCACCTGGTGAAACTGTCCGCACACGCGGTCGCCGACCCGGGGGCGGACGACTTCGTCACCCGCCGTCAGCGCGACAACGAGGCGGCCGTGCGCGCCAGCGGGCTCGACTGGACCTTCCTGCGTCCGCGTCGCTTCATGTCCAACACGCTGTCGTGGGCCGGAAGCATCCGGTCCGAGGGTGTCGTCCGCGCATTGTACGGGTCCTCGCCCAACGCCACGGTCGATCCGCGCGACATCGCCGCAGTGGCGGTCCGGGCCCTGACCGAACCGGGCCACGAGGGCAGGTCGTACGCCCTGTCGGGTCCGGAGCCGGTCAGCGCCGCCCAGCAGACCGCAGAGCTCTCGGAGGTGCTCGGCAGGCCGCTTCGGTTCGAGGAGCTGTCGCCCCGGCAGGCGCGGGAACAGCTCCTGCGCCGCTATCCGCAGCCCGTGGCGGACGCCCTGCTGGACAGCGCCGTACGTCAGCTCACCGGCGTCAAGGCGACCGTCGGGAACACGGTCCTGGAGGTCACGGGCCGCCCCGCGCGGTCGTACCGCACCTGGGCGCGTGACCACGCGGCGGCCTTCGCGGCCTGACGCGCCGACGCGACGAGGGCCTTGCCGAATCGTTCCGGCAAGGCCCTCGTCCGTAGCGGCGCGGGGACGTCAGGGACGCCAAGGACGCCAAGGACGTCAGGGACGCAGCAGTACGGGCAGCCGCTGAGGCCCGTTGGAGAAGAAGGACGTCAGGGGTTCCGGCCGGTGGTCGGGCTCGGCGAGGGCGAGGCCCGGGAAGCGCTCGAACAGCTGGGAGAGGGCGATGACGGCCTCCATGCGGGCCAGCGGGGCGCCGAGGCAGTGGTGCACCCCGTGCCCGAAGGCCACGTGGTCGCGGCGGCCCGCCCGGGTCACGTCGTACCGGTCCGCGTCCGGGCCGTGGACGTCCGGGTCGCGGCCCGCTCCAGCGAGGGAGACGAGGATGGGCTCGCCCGCCCGGATGACCACGTCGTCGAGGGGGATGTCCTCGACGGCGTAGCGCAGTGGGATGTGGGCGCCCGGCGGCTCGTGACGGAGGGTCTCCTCCACCGCGTCCTCCCAGGAGGAACGCCCGGAGCGTACGAGTGCCAGCTGGTCCGGGCGGGCGAGCAGGGCGTACACGCCGTTGCCGATGAGGTTGACCGTGGTCTCGTACCCGGCGGAGATCATGAGGAGGAGGGTGTCCACCAGCTCCTGCTGGGTGAGCCCGCTCCCTTCCCTGTCGTCGCGCGCGGCGATGAGTCCGCTGGTGAGATCGTCACCGGGCGCGGCCCGCTTGACCTCTATCAGGTCGTGCAGGGCGGCGTAGAGCTCCCGCCCGTTCACCTCCGCCTCCGCCGGGGACAGGGAGCTGAGGAACGTGTTGTCGATGAGCCGGCGCAGCCGGTCGCGGGAGTTGTCGGGGATGCCGAAGAGTTCGCAGATCACCTGGACGGGCAGGGGCTCGGCGAACGCGGCCCGCAGGTTCACCGGTCGGCCGGCAGGGGTCCGGGCGAGCCTGTCGAGGAGGTCGCTGGTGATGGCCTCGACGCGGGGCCGCAGCGCTGCCGTGCGGTGGGCGGTGAACGCCTTCGACACCAGCTTGCGCAGCCGGGTGTGGTCGGCGCCGTAGGCCGTGATCATGCTGCGTACGGAGACCCAGATGGCCAGCGGCCAGGTCCGGGGGACTTCCCCGTTGATCCAGGCCGGCCAGTGCCGTTCGGCGTCCTTCGACACCCTCGGATCGGTCATCAGCCGCTTGACCAGCTCGGCGCTGGTGACGGACCAGGCCGTGACTCCTCCCGGCAGGCTCACCGGCACAGCCGGTCCCCGCTCACGGATCCGTGCGATCTCCGCTTGGATGTCCTGCCCGGACGGGTCGATGACGAAGGGGCAGCGCTGGGATTCCACGGGCTGTCTCCAAGAGTTCTCGGTAAGGGTGTTACGCGGACTGGGGACGGAGCGGGACATGGATGTCGACGCGCGTGCCGGTGCCGGGAGTGCCCCGGACGGTGATCCGTCCGCCGATCTCCGCGAGCCGCTCGCTCATCGAGCCGAGGCCGTGGCCAGGACGCCCGGACGGCAGCGGGTGCGCGGGGTCGAAACCGGCCCCGTCGTCCTCGACCCGGACGTACATCCACCGCCGGGTGACGCGCGAGGCGACCGCCACCCGGTCGGCCCCGGCGTGCGTGAAGGCGTTGCGCAGACATTCCCGTACGACGAGGAAGACCTCGAACCGCCATGCGTCCGGGACGAGTCGCTCGTCGCCGCCGGTGGCGACGGACACGGTGACGGAGGCCGGCGCGGCCTGTGTGGAGAACCGCCGCACGGCCTGCTCCAGCGGTGGTACGGCCGTCTGCGTCCGCAGTCCTTCGACGAGGCCGCGGGTGTGGCCGGTCGCCTCGCGCAGTGAGGCGCCGACGGCCGCCAGATGCCCCTCCGGGTCCGCCGCTCCCGCGGCGTGCGACTCCAGCCGCCGCAACGCCAGTTCCAGACTGGTGCCCAGTTCGTCGTGGAGGTCGCGGGCGATCCGGCGCCGTTCGTGCCAGAGCCGGTCGGGGTGGCGGTCCGCGGACCGGACGGAAGCGGTGTCCGCCCGTATCACGCGGCCGAGCGTACGGGTGAGGCCGGCCGCGCGGGCCGGTGCGGTTCCGCTGCCGTCGTCGCCCTCCAGGACGTGCAGCACCGCGCACTCCATGAGCAGGGAGGAGACGGCGGCCGTCTCGGGGCAGTCGGAACCGGCGGCGGGGCCGGTCCGGCGGCACGGGGCCCCTGCGCCCGGCCCCGGTGTGCCGGGCGGGGCATCACCGGCCGGCCGGTCCTGTGCCCGCGCGGCCTCCCGCAGAACGCGTCGCGCGTACGCGAGCAGTACGGGGACAGGGGTGGCCGCGTCGGCGCCGCGGTCGTGCAGCAACGCGGGCAGCGCCGCCTCGAAGCGGCGCAGGACGGCGGCCGATTCGGCCGGCAACAGCACGGACTGCGCGGTGCCGCGGGACGCGGGCCGGGCGAGCACGCCGGGACGCGGCGGGACACGGCGGGACCGGGCCCGGTCCCGGCTGCCGGAGAAGCCGGCCGCGGACCGGGTCAGGCCGTCCTGCAGCGCCACGGCGAAACCCTCGCCGACGACGGCTTCCAGAAGCCCGGCACCTGACTGGCCGGTGAGGCGGGGTGGGGCGTCCACGGTTCTCCTCGAATGAGTGTGCCCACGGCAACCGTGTGGACAAGGAGCGGGATCGACTGAGGTGCCGCGCCGATGTGGTCACCAGACGATAACAAACCGGATATCCCGTTTGTCAAGGAGTTGTGGACCCCGAAACCACACCGCGTGAGGGACGCATGACGCCCCGTACCGGCACTTCGGGCCTTCGTTCAGAACCGGAGGGCAGGGTTCGCCAGTCGCGGCGGCGCGTGGTCCGGCAGGCTTCGGGCGGGTACCGCCAGGGAGTCGGCGCCCGCGGGGTCGAGGCGGGTGAGCGCGTCCGGTGTCGCCAGCCGGGGAAGCAGCAGCTGCCAGAACCCGGTCAGCGAATAGCGGGACAGCCACTCCGAGTTGCGCCTCCCCAGGACCTCGAAGCCGGTGGTGGCCGCGACGATGGTGGCGGCCAGGTCGGCGCGTGGCACCCCTGGCACGAGGCTCCCTTCGCCGGCCGCCTCCGTCAGCAACTGCTGGACGCAGTCCTGCCACTGCCGACGGAGGTCCACCTCACCGCTGCGCGTCGCGTCATCGCTGAGCCGGAAACCGGCCCGCGTGACGGTGTCCCGGCGCAACAGGTCGGCCAGGGCGTGCGACGTGTCCGTGAGGGCCTGCAGCGCGGTGTTCTTCCTGCGGTAGACCCCGCGGGAGGCCGCGCGCACCGCGTGCGAGGCCTCGGCCTCCACCGCCGCCGCGACGGCGGCCTTGTTCTCGAAGTGGAAGTGCAGCGCTCCCGTGCTCACTCCGGCACCTGCCGCGATCAGGGTCAGTCTGGCCTGGGCATAGCCGTACTGCTCGAACACGGCGGCCGCCGACCGGATCAGCGCGTGGCGCGTGCGCTCGGCCCGTACCTGCTTGGTCAACGGAGCCCCCTCTCGGCGGCGACGAGCCAGGCGGTACGGCCCGGACGGGCAGCGGCGGGAGTCGGCGGCTCCAGCACCCGGGAATGAGGCTGCATCATGCACCTATGAAACCAACTTTTTGGTTTGATTTCCAGCGGCGATGCATGGCTTGGCCTGAAATCGCGGCGGCGTCTCGCGGCAGGGTGACAAGCTCGGCGGTGGCGGTCCATAAGAGTGATCTTCGCAGCTCAAACGGCCAATCGCGTCAAGATGGAGGGAAGTTGACCGCCCGATGACCTGTCGCACGATGCCATGACCGAGCCTTTGGCAGAGCTTTGACAAACCGCCGATGCGGTTTGTACTCTCTTGAGGAACGGTCGGCTCGCGGCGTGTGTGCCGCACGAACGTGCAGGAGCAGCAGATGAATCAGCAGACCGCCCATCTACTCGAAAGCCGCATACCGGCCCAGCAGTCCGCCCGGCGCGCCTCCTCACCACCCGGCCGCACGCTCGAAACCCGTTCGGCACTGCGCGTCCTGGTCGTGGAGAACGAGGCGCGTGCCGCCGAGTCCCTGGTCATGGGCCTGCGCAGGCACGGATACCAGGCGGAGAGCGTGGACACGGGCGCCAAGGCCCTCCGGGCCCACACCGAAGCCGATCTGCTGCTCCTCGACCTCGACCTGCCCGATCTCGACGGTCTGGAGGTCTGCCGTGGCATCAGGTCCGCCTCGGACACCCCGATCATCGCCATCACCGCCCGCGACACCGAGCTGGACCGGGTACTGGGTCTGCAGGCCGGATCCGACGACTACATGGTAAAGCCTTACGGCTTCCGGGAGTTGATGGCCCGCATCGAGGCCGTCATGCGACGCGTACGGCCGCGGCCTCCCGTCGCGCACGTCATCACCAGCGGACCACTGTGCATCGACGCGCGCACGCGCCAGGTGCGGATCGACGGCGGGCCCGTCGAGGTCACGCGCAAGGAGTTCGACCTGCTGTACCTGCTCGCGTCCCAGCCCGAGACGGTCATCTCGCGCAAGCAGCTCATGACCCAGGTCTGGGACGATTCCTGGTCGCGGCCCGGCCGCACCATCGACACCCATGTCAGCAGCCTCCGCAGCAAGCTGGGTTCGAGCAGCTGGATCATCACCATCCGCGGCGTCGGTTTCCGCTTCGGGCACGCCTGACACACGTACGCGTGCCTGTCGTCCGCACCACGGATTCCCGGTCGCCCGGCCCGGCTGCCCGTGCGCAGCGCGCCCGCTGTTCCGTCAGACGCCCCTCACCAGTCAGGAGAAGAGAGCCATCGTGCGCA
Source organism: Streptomyces sp. NPDC097107 (assembly GCF_044762405.1). Taxonomy (NCBI): domain Bacteria; kingdom Bacillati; phylum Actinomycetota; class Actinomycetes; order Kitasatosporales; family Streptomycetaceae; genus Streptomyces; species Streptomyces sp. NPDC097107. The sequence goes on from NZ_JBIWEF010000008.1 coordinate 405,802, forward strand.
AGGTGCTCATCGCCAATCGTGGCGAAATCGCTGTCCGTGTGGCCCGGGCCTGCCGGGACGCCGGGATCGCGAGCGTGGCCGTCTA